>QEVI01000106.1 GCA_003576855.1 Planctomycetota bacterium | reverse complement strand
GGCGCCGCCGGACGCATCGACCGTGGCCGCGGCGGCCGCGACGGCGCCGGCCGACGCCGCCGCCACGCCGGACGCTGGCGCCGCTGCGGCGGCGTCGAAGCCGATCGGGCATTATCTGGGGGCCAACGACATGCTGCTCCGCCGCGATAGCGCGGGAGAGTGGGTCCGCATGGCGCCGCGGAGCCCGCTCACCGCCGGCCAGCAGTTGCTCGCCCTGCCGGCGTTCCGCACGCTGGTAGTGCTGGCGGATATGAACGTGTATCTCACCGGCGGCGCCCGGGTCGAGTTGCTTCCGGCCGCCGCGGCCGCGGACGGGCCGGTCGATGTGGCTATGCACCTGCCGTTCGGCCAGGCGATCCTCAATGCGGGTCTGAACGGCAACCGCGTGCTGCTGTCGCTAGTCGATCAAGAGCGAGTCGTCGAACTGGGGCCCTCGTCGAGCCTGGCGATCGAGGTGCGGCGGATTTTCGAGCCCGGCGGCTTGCAGCAGCGCACGCCGGCGCCGGCGGAAGTGACCTGGTATCTCACCAGCGGCCGGGCGACCCGCGCCGGCGGCGCCGAAGTCCAGGCGCCGGCCACGTGGACGACGATCGCCGGCCAGGACAGTACGCCCGAACCGCTCGACGAGGCCCCGGGCTGGGTCGATCGCGATCCGCTCAGCACGCTGGAGCGGGGCGCCCGCGACCGGGTGGCCGAGGCCCTGCTGGCCGACGAACCGGTCAACCTCAAGCTGCGTGAACTGAGCGATAAGACGGGCCTGGGGCGGCGGGTCGAGGTTCGCACGCTGGCGGCCCGTTGCGGGACGTATGTCGGGCTGTTCGAGCCGATCGTGCGGGCGCTGGGGGACGTCGATCAGCGGGCCTTTTGGAAGTCGCACATCGAGTCGCTGCGCGACGCAATCGCCCGCGATCCTGGTTCGGTGGAGGCGATTCACGCCGCCCTGGAGATGGAGCGCGGCGCGCAGGCCGCCGACGATCTCATGGAAATGGTGCTGGGTTTCGACCGCGCCGCCGTCGGCACGACCCGCGAGGAGGTGCAGCAGGGGGCGTTGCTGCGGTTGTTGCGGTGGATGGAGAACGAGGACCTCGTGTACCGCGTGTTGGCGCTCTACAACGTCAACCAAATCACCGGCACGACGAATCTGGGCGGATATCGTCCGGAGCAGACGGCGCAGCAGCGCGAACGGGCGATGCGGTTCTACTGGCAAGCGCTGGACAACGGCGACCTGATCCGCAAACCGTAGCCGTTGCGCCAATAACCGTCCTGATCCAGGCTGCCTCGCGCAAGCTGCAGGCGGACGCCCTCCAAGCGCCGGCTCCAGCCGGACCGCCGCTGCGGTCCGGGATGCGCCTGCGCTGGCGATTGCGGCGACGTTCGAGTTGGCCGGCGCCGGCGTGGCGCTGCTCGGAGGGCGGCGGCCCTCCGGCTATTGGCGATGGGGAGCACGATTGGCGGGCCGTTAGCGCAGCGGGAAGACGGGCACGTCGTCGATGTGTTCGGCCACCAGGCGGCGGATCGCCCGTTCCTGGTTGGCCAGCGTCTGCTCGGCCGAGCTCCGCACGCGCCGGTCGGCGATGCCGTGGGCGAACCAGGGCGCGTCGGTGAGGATTTCCTGCGTCAGCTCCAGCGCGACGCGGGTGTTCCCGGCCGACGGATCCCGCTCGAATCGCGTTTTCATGTGGTACTGCTTCAGCCGCTCGGCGGGCTGCTTGAGCGTGACGTCGGAATTGAGAAAGTCGACCTCGATGACGACGTCCTGTTCCAGCGCGATGGGGTGCTGGCCGATGTACGGGTCCTTGGTGCGGACCCGCAGCGTGCCGTGCAGTTGCAATCGCCACTGGGGGTCGAGCAGCTTGATCGAGTCGATGGCGCCGCCGATGGCGGACCACTGCTGGCTGATGAATTCGCTGCCGCCGCCCATGGCGACGATTTGCTTGGCCGAATCGGTGCGGACGAGGATTTTGCGAACGCTGGTGAAATCCTCGTCGATGACGAACGTTCTGCGGGCCGTCTGAGTGGTGGCGTATTCGCCGCGCAACAACAGCCCGCCGCCGACGGCGACGATCACGACGGCCAGGATGAGGGCGATGGCCCAGCGGGTGGTGCGGCTGATGCCCATGGCGATGCGGCTGCTGCAAGCATGGCGCCGAGCGCGCGACTGCCGTGCAGGAACGCCGCGTCGGCTCGCTCGCCTTAAGGATAGCTAGCAAGCCGGGCCAGGGCGATGTTTTACTCGGCGGCCAGAGCGCGTATAACTGACGGCCGCGCGGAATCACGGATGGGACCGCGCTTGGCGGGATAGCACTCTCGGCCGCTTGCCAGGGATGGCCTATGCGCTCATACGTTGCTCTAGGACGCCTCTTGGTGGTCGGTTGCTTGGCCGGCCCCGCGGTCGCTCAAGACCTGCCGCTCGTTCTGCCCGCGGTCCCAGCCGAGGCTGATTCGGCCGCCGCGGCACCCGCGGCAAGCGACGCGCCGGTCGATCCCGTCGAAAAACCAGCCGCCGCGCCGACGCCGCCGCCGACCGACGGCGACGACCGGGCGCCGGACGACGCGCTGCAGCTTCAGAGCCCTGAAATCAAGAGCGAATTGGAGCAGCGGCTCAAGGCGCTGGATAACGCCGGCCTCACCGCCGAAGACAAGCAGAAAGCCGCCGAGCTGTACCAGCAGGCGATCGAAGCGTTCGACGTGGCGAACCAGCAGATTGAAACCGCGCGCTCGTTCCAGAAGCAACTGGACGAATTGCCCGCCGGCATCCGCGAGTACACGGAAAAGCTGAATCGCCCGCTGAAGCCGAACGAAGACGTTTCCGGCTTGCCGCTGGCGGAAGTGGAGAAACGGGCGGCCAAGGTTGAAGCGTCGGTCGCCTGGTGCCGCGAGCAGTTGGCCCTGATGAAGGCGGAGCCGAAGCGGCGCTCGCAGCGGATGGCGGAACTGCCGCAGCAGATCGCCGACGCGCAGGCGAAGCTGAAGGACATCGCCGACCAGCTCTCGACGCTCGGCGCCGAGGACGTGGGCAACGTGCTGGCCGTGGCGCGGCGCGCGGCGCTGGTCCAGGGCGAAGCCGCCCAGCGGGCCACGCTGCAAGCGCTGGAGTGCGAGCAGCGGCTGTATCAAGAGGGCGCCGAGCTGATCCGGCTGCGGCGCGACTACTACGCCCGCTACGTGCCGCACATCGAGAAGCGGCTCGCCCAGCGGCGGGCGGAGATCAACCGCCGCCGCGAGGCCGAGGCCCGGCAGCAAGCCCAGGACGCGGCCCAGGCGGCCAGCGACAAGAACCGGACCGGCGAGACGATCGAACTGGCCGTCGAGAACAAGTTGCTCGCCGAGCGCCGCACGGAGATCGTCGCCGGCATTACCACGCTGTCCAAGCAGCTCGACGACGCCCGCAAGCGACTGGAAAAGCTGCGGGCCGACTTCAGCCGCGCCCAGGAACAGGCCCAAGTCGATGAACTGGCCGAGGTGATCGGCAGCATGCTGCGGCAGCAGCAGGCGTCGCTGCCGAACCTGCGCGAGTTGAAGCGGAGCAAGATGATGCGCGAGTCGGAGCGGTCGCGCATTCAGCTTGAGAAGTACGATCTTTACGACAAGCAGGCGGAGCTGGTGAACCTCGACGACCTGACCAGCCAGCTCGCGGCTCGGTCGGGCGACCTGAGCGAGGGCAATCGCCGCGAGATCCGCCAGCTTCTGGACGCCCGCAGCGAGATTCTCGGCTTCCTGATCCAGGATTACGAGAAGTATTCCCAGAACCTGTACGACCTGGACAGCACCGAGACGCAGCTCATCGCGACGACCGAGGAGTACGCCCAGTTCATCGCCAAGCGGGTGCTTTGGATTCGCAGTTGCATGCCGCTGTCGAAGGCGGACGTGCCGGCCGCCTTGCAGGCCGCGGCCTGGGGGCTCGATCCGCGGAACTGGAGCGACGCGGGCGTGGCCGTGCTGCAAGCGGCCGCCGGGCAGCCGGGCCAGTTCGCGCTGTTTGCGGTCGGCTTTGCGGCCCTGGTGAGCGTGCAGCGGCTGGCGCGGCGGCGGCTGCACGAGGAAGGCGTCGAAGCCGCCAAGCGAGGTTGCGCCCGGCTGCAGCCGACGCTGCAGGCGGCCTGGCTGACGGCCGTCGTGGCCGCCCCCTGGCCGGCAATGCTGGGGTTCCTGGGTTGGGCGATGGACAACCCGCTCGATCAATCGGAATTCGTCCGCTCGCTGTCGGCGGCCTTGCGCTTTACGGCGGTGTGCCTGCTGCTGTTGGAAGTGCTGCGGCATTTGTGCCGGCGCGGCGGGCTGGGAAGGCGAGCGCCCGCTGTGGAGCTCGTCGCTGGGCCGCGCGTCGTTCATCCTGGCGATGCTGCTGTTGGCCGTCGTCATGGAGCGGCTGTTGCTGGCCAAGGGGAGCCCGTTCCGGCAGCTTGCGCTGCATAGCGCCGGGGGATGGCTGGCGCCGCTGCAAGCGGTGTGGCGGCCGATCGCGGTCGTGCTGCCGTTGTCGCTGGCCGTGCTGGCGGGCGTCGGCTACTACTACACGGCCCAGCAGGCGGCGGTGCGGATACTGCAAACCGTGGCCCTGCTGACGCTGGTGCTGGTCTTGGGCGGGCTGACGCGGCGGTGGCTGCTGGTGAACCGCCGCCGCCTGGCCCGCGAGCAGGCCAAGCAGCGGCGAGCGCAACTGGCGGCGGCGGCCGAAGCTGACCCGGCCGCGCCCCCCAGCCCGGAGCTGGCCGAGGACGTCATCGACCTGGCGGCCCTCAGCGAGAAGACCGAAAAACTGGTGCGCATGTTCCTGTCGATCACGGCCGCCGTGGGGCTGGCGCTGATCTGGAGCGAGATCCTGCCGGCGCTGGCCTACCCGGCCGAGAAGGTGCTGCCTGGCGCCGCGGCGCTCACCTGGGGCCAACTGGCGGCGTTCTTGATCGTGCTGGCCGTGACGTACGTCTCGGTCCGCGACGTGCCCGCGCTCTTGGAACTGGTCGTGCTGCCCTACCTGCCGCTCGACGGCGGGGCGCGCTACGCGTTTACGACGCTTTGCCGCTACGTGCTGGGGGGCATCGGCCTGGTGGTGGCGTTCAATCGCATCGGCCTGGAGTGGAAGAACATCCAGTGGCTGGTCGCGGCGATGAGCGTCGGGCTGGGGTTTGGCTTGCAGGAGATTTTCGCCAACTTCGTCTCCGGCGTGATCTTGCTGTTCGAGCGGCCGATTCGCGTCGGCGACATCGTCACCCTCGGCGACAAGTCCGGCGTCGTCAATCGCATCCGCATGCGGGCGACGACGATCGTCGATTGGGACCGCAAGGAGTACATCGTTCCCAACAAGGACCTGGTGACCGACCGGCTCCTCAACTGGACGCTCAGCGACAACATGAATCGCGTGGTGGTGAACGTGGGCGTGGCCTACGGCAGCGACACCGACCTGGCCTGCGACCTACTGCTGGAGGCGGCGCGGGAGCAGCCCCACGTGCTGGCCGACCCGCCGCCGGTGGCCTACCTGAAAGGCTTTGGCGATAACGCGCTGATGCTGGAGCTGTCGTGCTTTTTGCCGAACCTCGACAACCGTACGACGACGATTCACCAGCTCCACACGGTGGTCACGCGCAAGTTCCGCAATGCGGGTCTTGAAATCCCGTACCCGCACCGCGACATGCGGGTCAAGCTCGACGGGCCGGTCGTGGAACTCTTGGCCGGGACGAAGCCGAAGGTGATCGCCAAGGCGGCGGGGTAACGGATCGACGGCAACCTTCGTTCAAGAGGCTATCGCCGCGCGAACGCATCGGGTAACCGACGTTCCGCAATCGCCGCCGATCCCTAGACTCTCGCCGCACTTACGAAGGTGGAATCCATGCCGAGCAAGGAAGTTGCGGCTTGTACGCCAGTTCCGGTTGACCCAAACGCCTTTAACAAAGCGGCCTCGATTCCATACGGCGTGACGGTCGTTCATGTGCGCAAGGCAATGGAAGACTTCATTGACTTCCTTGGCTTCATCAACGGCCAGCTACACGGCCGCAGGCTAGAGCGCCTGGAATCCTTTATGATGCCAGCCAGTTTCAGCAGCCTCGTGGGCGAGTTCATTGGCACTGCGATTCCCAAGCACTGCAAAACGGTGTGTCGAAACGCCTATCACAATGGGCATCCCGATATTATTCCGGCCGGAACCTACCCAGAGAACAGGATTCAGTACGGCCCCGAAGGAATCGAAGTCAAGGCGAGTAGGCGAACCAATAGGGTTGAAGGCCACAACGTCGAAGAGTCTTGGCTAATGGTATTCGCTTTTGAGTCGAACACGTCTCGCGATGTATCCCTTGGCATTGACCCGCTGCCCTTCAGGTTCACCAAGGTTATCGGAGCAAAGTTGCTTAAGAGTGATTGGAGGTTCTCTGGCCGCTCAGAAACCAGACGCCGGACCATCACCGCTCGCGTGCTGCCCAGCGGCTTCAAGAAGATGGAAGCCAACTGGATTTACCGTGCGCAGTAGCCGATTGGCGCCCGCTAGCGAGCCGGATACTATTCAAGGCATGGAATCGCGTCCCAAGGTTCTTGACCTATTCTGCGGCATCGGCGGGCTGTCGCTAGGACTGACGCGCGCCTGTCTCTTGCCCATCGGCGGCATAGACAACTGGCAAGACGCCGCGCGAACGTATGAATACAACCACCCCGGCCAGCGTGTTCTAGTCGCGGACATTTCCACGCTTGGCGTGTCCGAAATTGAGTCGTTTTTCGACGTTCCGATAAGCTCGATAGACATAATGGTAGGCGGCCCGCCTTGCCAAGGATTCAGCACCGTAGGCAAGCGCGATTCCCGCGACCCTCGAAATAAGCTCTGGCAGCACTACCTAGAACTGGTTGACCAGATTCGCCCCGCTTACGTTCTGGTTGAGAACGTGGAAGGTTTGGTCGTCATGGACCGTGGCGGGGTCTGCGAAAACATAGTCAACGGATTCGCGCAGATTGGCTATCATGCGAAGTGGAAGCTACTGCGGTCTGCGGATTATGGCGTACCGCAACTACGGAAGCGAGTGATCTTCATGGCATGGCTGGACGGTCTAGCCGAGCCCGAGTATCCGCGGACAAGCAAGCGGCAGCATGTAACGGTTGCCGATGCAATCTATGATTTGCCCAAACTCTCTGCTGGCGAATCTGCGACGGCGTACGATAGGCCGCCGCAAACCGCCTACCAAAAGGCGAGGCGCGGCCAGTCCATGGAACTTCACAATCACCAAGCCGCAAGCCATCCGCCGCATCTTGTGGAACTGCTAAGCCATATTCCCGATGGTGGAAATCGCAAGAGCATACCCGACCACTTGCAGCCCAAGAGCGGCTTTCACAACAGCTACTCGCGGCTGGCCAGTGACAAGCCAGCCGTTGCCGTCACGTCGAATATGCGCAAGCCGTCATCGGCACGGGCGACGCATCCCGAACAGCATCGCGGCTTAACGGTACGAGAAGGCTTGCGACTCCAAACCTTTGACGACTCTTTCATTGTGCTAGGGGCGCGTACGTCGCAGTATCTGCAAGTCGGCAACGCCGTCCCGCCGCTGCTGGGTGAAGCGCTCGGCAAAGAACTACTGAAGGCATTCGCGGCGAACCCGTCCAAGCGACTCAAGGCAGCTAGGGTCGCGACTCCGGCCCGTATCACGCCGGGCGGCCAACGGTTGATCGAGTTTTCCGCCTAACAGCCCGTTGAAGTAAGTCCCGTCGTCAGGTCCTTTGTTCAGACAATTCGCCAGTGGAGGGGCCGGGCGATCCACTACAGCGCACCAAACGTGTTTCCCCACCGGTTCTTCCGCCATCCACTTGAGGATCGATCCTTATGCAACGACGTCAGTTTATTCAGGCTTCGATAGGCGGCGCGGCGGCTGTGGGCGCGGCGAGCGACGTAGCCCGCGCGCAAGCGAACGGCGGCGAGCGCGAGGTGTACGAGTGGCGGACGTACCGCTTCGACGAAGCAGCGCAGCCCGTCGAAGGCCAGGAACGCGTTTTCGCCAAGCGGCCCCGGGAGTACTTCGAAGTTAAGCACGCACTGCTGCACAAGTACCTCCAGGACGCCGCACTGCCGGCGTGGAAGCGGATGGGGCTGGGCCCGGTCGGCGTGTTCACTGAGACGGGCCCGGAGGCGGGGCCTTCGATCCATGTGCTTATCACCTATCCCCACGCGGCCGCCGTGACGACGGCCCGCGAGCAGTTGGAGCAGGACGCCGAGTACCAGCAGGCGGCGGCCGACTATCGGCAGGCGAAGCGGGACGATCCGGCGTTTGTACAGATTGAGAGCTGGCTGCTGTTGGCGTTCGCCGCCGCGCCGAAGATCACGCTGCCCCAGCAGGGGCCGCGGGTGCTGGAACTGCGGACCTACGCGAACCACAACGAGGCGACGGCCCGCCGGAAGATCGACATGTTCAACGAAGGGGAAATCGGCATCTTCCCGGAGTGCGGGTTCCAGAACGTCTTCTTCGGCGAGGCGCTCATTGGAGGCGGCCTGCCCTGTTTGAAGTACATGCTCGCCGCGCCCAGCCTGGAGGCGAACGCCGCCGGGTGGAAACGGTTCATCGCCAGCCCGAAGTTCGCGGCGATGCGCGACAATCCCCGCTACGCCGACACCGAGCCGAAGATCACCCGGCAGTACCTCGAGCCGGCCGCGTATTCCCAGGTGTAGCCGGGCAAGCATGGCTCGCCGGGGGCGAATATCAGGTGGGTTGAAACCAGGCTCTGACGCCCAATCCCCAGGAACAACGGATGAAACCTAGCGACGTGTTCGGCGTTGTGGTCCGCACCATCGGGGTGCTGTGCCTGCTCTACGGCGCGTGGTGCGCGGCGGTCTGGCTGCAATTCGCCCTGGGGTTCAGCGAGATGCTCCCCTCGGCCGTGCGGTTGCAGGCCGTGTTCCTGCTAGCGGCCGGTTTGGGCGCCCTGCGGGGGGCCGACCACGTCGTCGGCTTCGCCTACCCGGCGGCCGGCGTGCCGCGAACCAGGGCGGGCGGCGCTGGCGAGCCCGCCCCGGCGCGGTGAGCGGGCGGGGGGACGTGCCGCGGAGAGGGCATCTCGCGAGAGCGAGATGGCGACTTTAGGCCCCTCGACGGGCGGCGGCCGATCCGGTACCCTACAGGGCTCGGTTTCTCGAATTCTCCGGCATTTAGCGTTTTGATTGACTCGGGCACGGGACCATGTACGCGATCATTTCCGACGGCGGCAGGCAACTGAAAGTGGAAGAGGGCCAGGAGCTGCTGGTCGATTATCGGGACGTCCCCGCCGGCGAGAGCCTCACGTTCGACCGCGTGCTGGCCGTGAGCGACGGGGCGGGCGACCTGAAGCTGGGGGCGCCGCTGGTCAGCGGCGCGTCGGTCGTCGCCGAAGTCCTCGGGCCGGAAAAAGGGCCGAAGCTGACGATCCAGAAGTTTCGCCGCCGCAAAAACTTCGAGAAGAAGACTGGCTTCCGCGCGCTGAGCACCAAGGTGCGGATCAGCAAGATCAGCGGCTAAGGCGCCCGCTAAGCCGCGAGCGACCGTGCCGTGCAGCTTCACACCACGAGCGCGAAACTGCCGCGTGCGGCGCTCGTGAAAGCCCTGGGGGCGACGCTGCTGTTTGGCAGCGTGCCGGCCGCCATTCGCGTGGTGCAGGTCGATTCGTACGCGCTGGGCGTGTGGCGGCTGTCGCTGGCGGCGGTCGGCATGACCGCGCTGGTCCTGCTGCGTCGGCCCCGCGCGTGGCGGACGATGATCGGCGAGATCCGCCGCGACTGGCCCGCGCTGGCCGCCGTGGGCGTCTGCTTCGGGCTCCATTGGCTGCTCTATTTCCAGAGCATCAAGCTGGCCAATGCGTCGATTGGCGCCCTCGGTTTCTCGACCTGCGGCGTGCAGTTGCCGCTTTTGGGGTGGACGTTCGGCTTCGGCCGGCCCAGCGCGGCGGCGATGCTCGGCGTGGCGCTGGCGATGTTCGGCAGCTACCTGTGCGCGCCGGCTGGCGGCGCCGCCGACAACCTGGCGATCGGCATGGCCATCGGCGTGCTGAGCGGCACGCTCTACGCGGCGCTGCCGATGCTCCATCAACGGCACCGGCGGCTCGATCACGAGATTCGCACCTGGGCGCAGTTCGCCTTTGCGCTGCCGGTGTTTCTCGTCACGGCACCAGCGGCCGACTGGTCGCCGCTCAGTCCCCGCGACGTGTGGCTGATCCTGCATTTGGGGTTGTTGGTCAATCTCGTCGGCCATTACCTGTGGGTCCAGGTATCGACGGAGCTGCCGCTGGCGATGACCAGCGCCTTGGGCTACTTGCAACTGCCGGCCTCGTTGGGGTTAAACCACCTGTTGATCGGCGAGCACATCACGCCCGGCATGGCGGCCGGCGGGGCGTGCATTGTCGCTGGAAACCTGCTGGCCCTGGGCGTAGGCCGGCGGCCCTCGATCGAGGCGGAGCCGCCGACCGGGTAGGTGGAAGCCGTTGCCGAAGAAAGCGTTACGACAAACCAGGCGGACGGCGGCGGTCGGCGAAACGACCGCCTATCGGGGCACGACGGCGGTGCGTCAGGTTGTCCACGGCGGGCGCCGCCGGCGCGCTGGCGTGCAATTCCTTGAAAAAGCACAAAATTACTTGGCGTTCTGGCTGACTAGGCGGTAAGATACGCGTTGCCGTGCTCTTCATATGGCCCGACGCGGGGAGGACACAACCATGAACGTAACGCACCACACTGGGAGGCTGGCCGCTGTCACAGTTGCCATCTTGGCGATGGCTTGTTTCATGCAACAGGCCGCCGTGGCGAGCATTTTCACGGTTACTGCCCAGTTGACGGGCGACTTCCGCGCGGCCAATCCGGACAACATCGTCCTGGACGTCACGGTGAACGTGAACAACAACGTGGCTTCGTGGATCGTCGACCTCAACTCGCCGCTGCATCCCTCGGCCAAGCTCGATTCGTTCTTTTTCAACCTCAACCTGGGCGCGGCGACGATCGCCTTTTCCAACTTCGGCCCGAATACTGACGTGGCCACGAACAAGGACTGGGAGTCGATCAGCGGCAATAACGCTGCGGGATCCGGCAGCGCGGATTTCATGTTCGGCGTCGGCAAGGGCAAGAGCCCCAACGAAGTCAACAACGCCGTGTCGCTGACGTTCGACACAACGCTCAGCAGCGGCAACTTCACGCAGGCGATGTTCAGCTTTGCGAGCCTGTCGACCGGCGGCGGCATCCCCGCCCCTGGCGCGCAGATGGGCGCCCACGTTCAATCGCTGGGGACGTCGGGCAACGACAGCGGGTTCGCGGTGGCGAACTTCCCTCCGCCGCCGGTGAGCCACGGCGTGCCCGAGGCGTCGAGCATCGTCGCGTGGCTGGGACTGAGCCTGTGCGGCGTGCTGGCCTACAAGCGGCCCCGCTTTGCACGTCGCTGAGAACCGCGTGCCGCACATGCGGCCGGCTCGCCGACGATCGTTCAGCGGGCCCTTCCGACTAGCGCCAGCATGGCGGCCGCCACGAGCGCCAGCGCCGCGCCCCAGCCGAACGCCGCCGCGGCGCCCCACGCTTCATAAATGCCGCCGAAGATCACGCTCGACGGCAGGGCCGCCACGCCCACGGCGAAGTTGAACCAGCCGAAGGCAAGCCCCTTTTTTTCCTTGCCGGCCAGCATGGCGGCCAGCGTCCGTTCGGCCGGCTCGGTGAGCGCAAAAAACAGGGCGTAAGCCCCGAACAGGGCCCAGACGTGCCAGGTCTGCGAGGCCGCCGCGAAGGCGACGTAGACCAGCGCGTACACCAGCCAGCCGGCGATGATCATCGGCCGCGGGCCGAGGCGATCGACGGCACGACCGGTCACCATGCTGCCGCCGCTCTTGACGACGTGGAAGGCGCACCACAGCACCGGCAGCAAGGAGGTCGGCACGCCCAGTTCCCCGGCCCGCACCAGCAGAAAGGCGTCGCTGGCGTTGCCCAGCGTGAACACGACCAGCGCCGCCAGGAACCAGCGGAAGCGGCCGCCCAGCGGCGCCAGTGCCAAGCTCGGCGGGGCTATCGCCGCGTCGGCGGTCGGCCGCGTCTCTCGCAGCCCCAGCGCAATGAGGGCGACGACGGCCAGGCCGGGCACGATCGAAAGCAGGAACAGCGCGCGGTACTGGCCGGGCCAGGCGAGGAGAAAGGCCGTAGCCAACAACGGCCCGATCGCCGCGCCCAGGTGATCCATCGCGCGATTGAAGCCATAGGCCCGGCCGCGCGACTCGGGCGGCGTCGAATCGGCGATGAGGGCGTCGCGCGGCGCCGCGCGGAGTCCTTTGCCGATGCGGTCGGCCGAGCGCGCGGCGAAGACATGCCACGGCGCCGCCGCCACGCCGACCAGCGGCCTGGCCGCCGCGGCCAGCGAGTACCCGGCGATGATGAACGCTTTGCGGCGCCGTGCGCGGTCGGACCACGCCCCCGACCAGAGCTTCAGCAGGCTCGCCGCCGAGTCGGCGACCCCTTCAATGACGCCCAAGTGGAGCTTCGTGCCGCCGATCGCGGTCAATAAGAACTGCGGCAGCAGCGGGTAGATCATCTCGCTGGCGACGTCGTTCAACAGGCTCGCGTAACCGAGCACCCGAACGTTTCGCGGCAGCGACGCCGGGTGCGTCGCGTCCGGCTTCATGGCACAATCAGGGTCCATCAGGGCGACGCGGCACGGGAGAAGACGGAGTCGAAAGCGGCCGGTCGGCGGTTTGCCAGGCGAGGCCGCCGGTTCGCCCAAGAATCCCGGCTGCGACGCCCTTCGTCAATGGCTGGCCAGGCGGGCGAGCGATTCGAGTACGATAGGGCTTCCGGCGAGTCGCGGTTACCCGCGAAGAGAGCCTTCCGAGCGAAACGGCGGGCAAGGCGCGGGGTTTGCCTGAAGTAGCGTCTCGGCCGACGCGGCCGGCTCGAGGGGATAGCAGACCAGTTTCCGGAGAACTTGCCATGATTAGCCTATGGAGATCGGCGGCCCCCGTATGGGCCGCGGCGATGGCGATGGCCGTCGCCAGCAGTTTTGCTCAAGAGCCGCCGCGGGAGGGCGGGGGACGGCCGCGCGGTCCCGGCAACCCGCTCCTGCGGCTCTTGGACGCCGACCAGGACGGCTCGCTATCGGCGGCTGAAATCGACGGCGCCGCCGCCAAGCTGAAGGCGCTCGACAAGAACGCCGACGGTTCGCTCAGCGACGACGAATTCCGCGCGGCGTTTCCTTTCGGCCGCGGTCCGGGAGGGCCCGGCGGAGGGCGGCCGTTCGGCCAGGGTCGCGGCCCCGACGACGGCGTGACGGCCAGCGACCTGGAAAAGCCGCCCGTGCCGCAGGACGACTTTGAAAAGCGGCTGCTGGCGGCCATGGACGACATCCGCCAGGGCCCGCAGTTCGCCAACGTATCGTACGCCGACGGGCGGCTGCTCCGCTTGCTCGCCGAGGCGGTGGACGCCAAGCGGATCGTGGAGATCGGCACGTCGACCGGCGAATCCGCCGTTTGGCTGGCGCTGGCGGTGCAGGCGACCGGCGGCCACATCTACACGCACGAGATCGACGAAGGCCGCGCCGCGGTGGCCAAGGAGAATTTCAAGAAGGCCGGCGTGGACGAGTTCATCACGATCGTGATGGGCGACGCGCACGAGACGGTCAAGCGATACCTCGACCCGCAGGACCCGCTGTTCGTCGACGCTGGCAAGCAGCAGGCGATCGACGTGCTGTTCCTCGACGCCGACAAGGAGGGGTACATCGACTACCTCGAAAAGCTGTTGCCGCTGGTGCGGCCGGGGGGCCTGGTGATCGCCCACAACATGAACACGCGGCAAGCCGATCCGCGGTACGTGAAAGCGATCACCGAAGATCCGCAGCTCGAGACGCTGATTTTGCTCAAGGAAGGAACGGGCGTCGGCGTGACGCTGAAGAAGCGGTAAGGCCCGCGGCCGGCGCCGCCCGCTGCGCGGCGGCGCCGGAGCTGCGCGCGGCCCGGTCGAGGAGTTATCCGTGGCAGACGTCGTCGGAGAGTCGGCGCCCCAACGGCGGCTGACGTTGCTCGATTCCACGTGCCTCATTACGGGAATCATCGTCGGCGCCGGCGTCTACCAGGTGGCCCCCGACGTCGCCAGCGGCGCCACGGCCTGGTGGGGCGTGCTGGGGCTATGGGTGGTCGGCGGGCTGGTGTCGCTGTGCGGCGCCCTGGGCTATGCCGAACTGGGAGCCGCCTACCCCCGCCAGGGCGGCGACTACGTGTACCTCAGCCGCGCTTACGGCGGCTGGGCCGGCTTTCTGTTCGGCTGGCTGCAACTGGCCGTGGTTCGGCCCGGCGACATCGTCGTCATGGCGCTGGCCTTTGCGACCTATGCGCGGGCGATCTACGATCCGCTGGCCGGCTCGGCGTATCCCTACACGCAGCAGGCGTATGCCGCGGGCGCGGTGGCGGCGCTGACGGCGATCAACATCCTCGGCGTCCAGCAAGGGAAGTGGACGCAGAACGCGCTGACGGCGATCAAAGCGCTGGGGCTGCTGGGCATCGTCGCGCTGGCCGTCGCGGCGCCGGCGGCGGCGACGACCGCGCCGCCGATCGAGCCGATGCCCCTCAGCGTCGCGCTGATTCTCGTGCTGTTCTCCTACGGCGGCTGGAACGAGATGGCGTATGTGGCGGCGGAGCTGAAGCACCCGGAGCGGAACATCCTCCGCGGCATGGTGCTGGGCATCGCGGCGGTGACGCTGCTGTACGTACTGCTCAACGGGGCGTTTCTTTTCTCGTTGGGACACGGCGGCATGGCGGCGTCCGAGGCCGTGGCCGTCGACGCGATTGGCGGCGCCCTGCCCGCCGCGGGAGAACGCTTCATTAGCGCGCTCGTTTGCCTGTCGGCGCTGGGCGCGGTGAACGGGCTCGTATTCACCGGCGCCCGGATTTCTTACGCCGTGGGGCGGGATCATCCCTTGTTCGCCCGCTTGGGCGCGTGGACGCCGCGGACCGGCACGCCGGCGCCGGCGCTCGTCCTGCAGGCGGCGCTGGCGCTGGTGCTGATCGTGCTGCTGCGCGACTTCGTCGAGACGCTGCTGTACACCTCGCCGGCGGTGTACACGTTCTACCTGGCTACCACGCTGGCGGTGATCGTGCTCCGCCGCCGCGAGCCGCACGCCGCGCGCCCCTACCGCGTGACCGGCTATCCGGCAACGACGCTTCTCTTCGCGGCGGTGTGCGGCTATCTCATCTACAGCGGCGTGAGCTTCGCCATGTACGTGAAGGGGAAGCCGTGGATCGTGCTCGTGCCGTTCGCGATCATGGCGGCGGGCCTGCCGCTGTACTGGCTCAGCAACCGGCTGCGCCGCGAGCCGGCGCCACCGGTTTAACGCTGCGCCAGCAAGTGCGCGGCGTGCAGCCGACGTACTTAATTACCATCGGCAATTCCAACGGTTGGAATGCTGCGCCAACTTCCGCTCAGAAAGGTCGCCAGTCGCGGCCAATAAACCGCGATCGGATGAGCCGCCTCACGTTCTACCAGCCAACGCGGCGGAGGTCCGAGACCTCATCGAAGTGCGAGTCCTGGCTCACCACTTCCAACTCGAATTGCCGGGCCAAGGCGGCGATCCAAATGTCGTTTTCCGGAATGGGCCGGCCGCGCTTTCGCAAGTCGTGGCGAATTGCCGCGTAGAGATCCGCCGTCACGCGGTCGGGATAGAGGATAATCGACTCCGCTTCGAGGCGACGAAACAGCGATTGCAAACGACGAGGACGCGGCAACCGAAGCAAGCCGTACTGGTATTCCGCAATCACTGGTAGCGGCAGGTGGTGCCGCTCGGCGGCGGAGAGAACGCGCTGCAGCGCCGCGTTCCGTCCGGTCAGCAAGGCCGAAACGGCGTTTGCGTCGAGAATCAATCCCACCCCTCAGGATCGATTCCGGAGAACTCCTGGTCGATAATCCGTTGCAAAGCAGCGACTTCCTTTGGGTCGGCGGCGCCGTATACAGCCCGCCAGCCGGTTTTTCGCGCCGCCTTGGTCGCCGGCCCGGCGAGTTTGTCGCGGAGTGCTTCGATGAGATACTCCTTAACGCTCTTCCCCTGAACGGCGGCGGTCGCCTTCAAGCGTCGATAGAGGGCGTCCGGAATCTCCACAGTCGTCTTCATGCTATAACCATAAAACCATATTTACGGGTCGTCAAGCGGTAGCGCAAGCTCGCAGCCGAGTTTCGCTGCTGCGGCAACCGTGAGCCCTGTTACAAACTGGCGCCTGGGATCGCGGTACGGGGGCAGCTCCTCGGCTTCGGCCGCTGCGCTTCAGCCGCCGGCCTCGGCGGCCAGTTCTCGCCATTGATTGATGCGGGGATCGCGCTGGCCGTAAAGGTCCAGCAGTGCTTGCTCGATCCACGCGCGGTCGAGCGCGGGGCCCTGGTTTCGCAGGATCGACTCCACGTCGACCAAATCCTTGCGGCGGAAGAACATCATCTTGAAGACGCAGAGCGTTTCGGCGTCCCAGATGTAGGCCTCGCGCGGGCCCATGACGACGCGACGTCGCCGGCGTTTGGCGGCGTCGTAAAATGAAGCGATAGGCAGGAAGACATCGAGACGCCGACTCAAGAATTCCACACGACAGAAGCCGTGCTGCTCAAGCGATTCTTTTGCGGAGGCTTCGATGAACTGGACGCCAACGCGGCGGAGCATAGCGATGGTCTGCGACACGTCGTCGACGGACAGGTAGAGCGTTACATCGACGTCGATCGTGCCGCGAGGTTCCGTCCAATAGCCGAGCGCAATCGCGCCGCCAAAGGCGTACTCACAACCGGCCGCCTCCAGTCGCTCGGCCAACTGAGCCGCGATTTCAGTGACCGGCGCGACATTATCGAGAGGATCGGGCACGGCGCGTTTGCTCTGCAAGGAACTGCCAGGTCGAGGCCGGCCAGGGCGCGGGAAGCGGTTCCGGCAGGCCGGAGCGCCGTCGACAGGCTTCGAGGTACGCCGCGTCGCGGCAAACTTGAGCGAAGCGTGCAGCTTGCTGGCGCATGCTCAGCCGCTCGACCGCGGCGGACTCGTGTGCAGCGATCTGGTCGTTGAACGAGGGCATGGGGTTCTATACACGTGAAAACCTGCGGCGACTCAATTCTACCTCGAGCCGTTGCGTTGCGAAGGCGGAGGTTCGGCGCCGCCGGCTTGCTTAGAGCGTGTCTTCAAATTGCGTGATAACATAAAAAACGCTACGACTCCGCCGTTTTGGTTTCCTGGTCAAGGAAGACGGAACCGTAGCGATGAAGCGCAAGTATCCCAGCGACGTGACGGATCGGCAATGGCAAGTCCTGCCGATACCAGGGAAGTCCCTTGTGGCGGCTAGCCACGATGTTCTCGATAGTGACACCGGCCAGCAATCCGCGATGCCTGCGGAATCGCTCGACAATCGTTTGAGCGCTGCGTCGATCGGCGTCGGCGCGAGACCAACTTCCGCTCCGGCGGCCCGCCAGAGCCGCGGCTGCTGTTAGCTACATCCCATGCTGTTGCCGCAGTTGTGGCAGAGGTAGCAGTTGCCGTTTCTTACCGTGATCGCGCCGCAGTTGTCGCAGGGCGGAGCGTCGGTCTGGAATTGGGCGAACTGCTCGCTGCGGAGGCTGGGACTTGCTGGCTCGGCTTTGAGCTGCACGCCGGTGCGCTCGTGGAGTTTCGGGGGGGAAAGGCTGGAGACCGGAGGCTGGAAGCTGGAGGACGGTGCGCCGCTCGCGGGTTTGTGGCCGTTGCCGGTGGAGTGGCCGTTGTGGCCGTTGGCCGGGCTTTGGAATGAGCCGGCTCGCGGGCTGGCGGGCGTTTTCGTCGGACCCGCTACGGCCTTGCCGGCTTTAGGGGCGGCGTCGGCTTTTCCGCTTTCCGCTCTCCGCTTTCCGCTTTCGGCTTTGACGTCTTGTCCGCTGGTCGGCCCGCCGGCCTTCTTGGCGGCGGGCGGGGACTGCCCCGCGGAGGGCTCGCTGTCGGCGGCCGGGCTCGAGGACGAGCCGGCTCGCTCGGAAGTACCGGCTCGCTCGGCGTCGAGCGGTAGGCCTAATTGCGCTTCCTGGTAGCCGGGGAGGAACGTGATGCCGACCCAGCGGAAGATGTAGTCGATGATGCTCTTGGCGATGCGGATGTCGGGGTTCTTGGTGTGCCCCTGCGGCTCGAACCGCATGTGGCTGAACTTGCGGACGTAATCCTCTAGCGGCACCCCGTACTGGAGGCTCATCGACACCGCCGTGCCGAAGGCGTCCATCAGGCCGCCGATGGTCGAGCCTTCCTTGGCCATGGTGATGAACATCTCGCCGGGGCGGCCGTCGGGATACAACCCGACGGTGATGTACCCCTCGTGACCGGCGACGCTGAACTTGTGCGTCACCGACTGGCGGGTGTCGGGGAGCCGCTCGCGCCGCGGCTTGCCGGCGGCGGCCTCCTTCGCCTTTTGCTTGTCGGCCTCGGTGCTGGTCGATAGCGGTTGGCTCTCCTTCGAGCCGTCGCGGTAGATGGCGAGCGCTTTGAGACCCAGTCGCCAGCCGTCGAAGTAGGCCTGGGCGATCTCCTCGGGCGTCGTGTCGCGGGGCATGTTGACCGTCTTGCTGATGGCGCCGGAGAGGAACGGCTGGGCGGCGGCCATCATCGTGACGTGGGCTTGCCAGGGAATGCTCCGCACGCCGTTGCGCGGCGTGAACGCGCAATCGAACACCGGCAGGTGCTCGGGCCGCAGGTCGCTCGCCGCCTCGATCGTGTCCTCGTCGTTGACGTACTGGACGATCGACTCGATCTCCGCCGGCGCGTAGCCAAGCGTTTCCAGCGCTAGCGGCACGGTCTGGTTGACGATCTTCAACATGCCGCCGCCGGCAAGCTGCTTGTACTTGACCA
>QEVI01000105.1 GCA_003576855.1 Planctomycetota bacterium | reverse complement strand
GACGCCACGGAAACTCCGGCCGCACTCGCACCGGCAGGCGCCTCCGGCGACTGGCCGCGGATGACGGCGCCGGAGCTGGCGATGCGATACTCCGGCCCGGTCGTCGATCGGCACGAGCACAAGAGCAAAACGGCCGCCGCGATGACGCCGTAGCGGAACCACGCCGGCGCCCTGCGGCGCCCGTGATCCGCGGTCGTCGGTCCGTAGTAGGTTGTTGGTTGCGTCATCGCTATTTCAACTGGCTGCTACCGCGAACTACCGACTGCTGAACGCGGACCGGGCGCGTTGATCATCTCCTACTGTGCAAACTCGACGGTGGTCTGCGGCGCCGGAATCGGTTCGCCGCCCCCGGGTTCGCTGTAAACCATCGCCGGGGCGGCGCCGTAGTCGAACTCCGGATCGGGCCCGCTGGCATCGGGCGTGCGGCCGCCCATGCGCAGGATGGCGATCGGCCGGCCCAGGGCGTCGGCCGTCACCAGTGGATCCTCCCCGGCCCGCGTTTCGAACCAACGGGTCGCGCTCGGCGTCTTCTCGGCGATCGGAATCGCCAACTGCGGGTCTTCGATGTAGATCACCCGCGTGACGAACCGCCCGTCGGCGGCCATCACCAGCTCATCGATCGTAAGGTCCACCGGCACGGGAAAGCGATGCGCCATTCCGGCCGGCGGATACGTCCTGTCGATGAGTTCGACCGTGGGGAACACCTCGACGCCCGGATGGCCGGGGATTTCGGTGATCTTTAATCGATAGACCTGTCCGATTTTTAATCCCAGCAGCAGCTTATCCGGCGTCCCTTCGGCGAAGCCCGCGCCTGTGGACGGCGAGATCCGCGCTCCTTGCGGAGCGCGAATCTCGACCGCCTGGCAATACCCTGACAACGGTCCGCCTCTCAACAGTCGTTGGCGGCCAATCGCTCCCGGAGGCATGGCGCCGGCATGGCGCCAATGAACTGGCCTGTCTTGCCCGAAGGACGGCGCGGCAAGCGCCAGACAGGTCAGCACAGCCCATCGCAGTTTGCCTTCGACCCGCAGCGTGCGAGCAGTGCGGCGGAGTGCGCGAACCGTTGTCATGTGGACTCGATAGTTCCTTGCAGGGAAAAGGGGGCCGGGGAACTTTTGCGACTGGCCCCTTCGTCTGTTGATGGACGGCGCCAGTCGCTAATGACTCCCGACCCGGCGGCGTTACTCGACGGGGCACTGGTCGTAGCACTCGTCGGCGTTCTTGTGGGCGCCGAGTTTGGCTGCGGTCTTGGCGCCGGCGGCCCGCAAGGCCGAGGGAACCGCCCCCGGCAGCGTTCCGCCGATGAGCTTCAACGGCGCCCGGTTCACTTCGCTGACTTTCACGTGATTGACCGGCCGCGGGTAGTTCATGCCCGGCCGCTGCTTGACGGTCATCTTCATCTTGTGCACCGGCGGCGGCATGAGCACCCGCGTGCGGTTTTTAATCGTGTGTTGCGTCAGACCCGCCTGGTGGCCCAGCGGAATATGGGGCGGGCCCGGCAGACCGATCGGCGTACCCACGTAGGGCATGCCGTATTGCGGACCGTTGACGCCGGAAATCAGGTTCGGCGGCGCCGCCTGGGGGGCGAAGGCTGCGGTCGGCATGCCTTGCGGGCCCATCGCCATGGCGCCGCCGGGGTAGCAATCGAGCCCGGCGTAGGGGCCGGCGTATTCGTCCCCTTCGACGGGGCCCATAACCTCGCCGTCATACGCTTCGCCGTCTTCGTATTGAGCCGGCAGGACGTTGCCGTCGCCTTCCATGGCCGCCATCTGGTTGGGAAGCTGCAAGTCCAGGTTGCCGATCCGCAGAATGGCGAGAATCGAGCCGCGGCGGTCGGCCTCGGCGATCGGATCCACGCCCGGGTCCAGCCGCGTGCTGACGAGCGTCTCGACGCCAGCGAGCGCCAAGTCTTGGAATTCCGGATCCGGCAGATAAATGACCTTGGTGACGAAGTTGCCGCTGAGCACCTGGTCGAGGTCCTCGTCGGTGAACTGCACGGGGATCGGCGTGTGGGCCAGGTACGCGTCGGTCCGCGGCGTGACCGGCGCCACTTCGAGCGTCGGATACAGCTCCACGCCAGGGCGGTCGGGGATGTTGGTGAGCTTCAGGCGGTAGATGGCGCCCTGCGAGAAGTTTTGCCGGCCGGGCATCACCAGCGGCGTCGAGTCGAACTGCCCGTAGCCGCCGATGTCCCAGGCGACTTCAGCTCCTTCGACGCCGAGGAAGGCGATCTGCGAGGTAGCGCCGCCCGTGGCGCCCACCAGGGCGCCCGGACCGAAGGGCCCGCCGCCACCGGGGCCGCACGGGCAGCCGTCCACTGGGCCGCAAGCGCCCGCCATTGCGCCCGGGCCCAGAGGCGCTATGGCCGAGGCGGGTTGAATCACGCCGGGACCAGGGCCGCCGACGCCGGGGCCCGGCTCCAACAGCCGCTGGGCGGGCGGCAAGTTGTAGGCCACCTTGCTGCCTACGCATCCGATCGACCCCACGCAGGCCGCGGCCGCGAAGGTCAAACTGATCCACTGAACTCTCATGGCTATCCCCCTAAAGTCTGCTCGCAAAGGCTCGATGAGCTTTCCGCGTGCAAGGAAAAGTGCTAGCTGCGCTAGGCCGCGGCTCAACGAGCCGCCGGCCCGGCCGTCGTGTCGCGCTGTGAGCAAGCGGAGCCGCGGGCGGCGTGCTGGACGCTTGCCGCCCAGCCGGTCCGGCGATATCCGCTTCCCGCCCCGTGCCTCCGCCCCGATTCAGTTATTCGCCTACTGCTCTCGCCCCACACTGCCGTGGACGGCTGTCGCCGCCGATTACTACAATCCGCGGCTCGCCCGCCGGCCGGCAGCGTTCCGCAGCCCCGGCGGCGTGATACGCTTCCGTGGATAAAAGTTCGGCGGCCTGAAGGCGGAATCTTTGGCAAATCCGCTAAAACCGGCAGGGGAATAGCATCTTGCGCCGCTTAACGGGTCGATTGGCCATTGCGGCTGTTGCCATTGCCGGGGGATACGGCGGGGCGCGGGCGCTGGCGCCGCGAATCCACTCCCTCGCTTCGCCGCCGGCCGATGTGGCGTCCGTCCCCCGCGTGAGCGAATCCGTCCACCTTCCCGACAACGCCGCCAAGCTGCCGCACGCCGATGCCGGCGATGGCGACCGCCTCATGCAAACGGTCGTCGAAGCCCTCGACATGCGACCGAATATCGCTGCTCGCGTAAGGCAATCGTTACGGTTGGAAACCGAGTGGCTGTCGGCCGAAGGAAAGTATTGGCAGCGGAGCGTCGGCAACGGACGTCGCACCCGCTGGGAGGTGACTACGAAGGTGGACGACCTGACCGCCCATGTGACCCAGGTCTTCAACGGCGATGACGTGTGGACCGACCGCAAAACTGGCGCAGCCCGCAAAATTTCTCGCGTCGATGTCGGACGCATCAAGCGGGAGTTAGGACAGCGGGCCGCGCCCGGCGACGACGGGGCAGGGGGGGCCTCCGACCCGGCGCTGGAACGACTTGTTCGCGGCGGACTGCCGCAGCTCGTCGCCGAGTTGGGCCGCTCGTTCACGTTTGCGCCGCCGCAGACGATGCGGCGCGGCGACCAGGTCGTCCTGGCCGTGATCGGCGTCTGGCGGCCTGAGCGCCTGGCCCGCCACTGGCCTTCGGCCGGCGCCGGCGATTGGCCGGCGCACTTGCCGCATCATGTGCTCGTTCACGTCGATAGCGAGGATTACTTCCCGTATTACATCGAGTACCGCGCGGGCGATCAGCAAGACGCCCGCTCGTCGCCGACGGCCCACTTCCCGGTTCGCGACCCGCTGTCGAGCATCGAGTTCATCGACGTGCGATTCGATGCGCCGATGGACGAGCAACTGTTTGACTTCGCGCCGGGCGACGCCGGGTTTCAGGACGCCACCGGGCGACTTCTCGACCAACTCCGCTCAGAGGGGCCGCCGCCGGCCTCCGAACTGGCTGCGCAACGACCGGCCGTCTGGCAGTAGGTAAACCACTGGAACGACCGCACGGCGCACCGCAATTGCCAGCCAGTCGCCAGGCCAGCGGACGCAACCGTCCGCTATGTCAAAAAGCGAAAACCGCGACCTGCCAGCTCCGCGGCGGCGACGATCGCCGCCACCATCCCGCTCGACTCGGCCGAGCCTTGCCACGCCCGGTCGAACGCCGTCCCATGGGCGACGCTCGTGCGGACGATCGGCAACCCCAGCGTGATGTTTACCGCCCGGTGCATCCCGAGCAGCTTCAGCGCAATATGGCCCTGGTCGTGGTACATGGCGACCACCGCGTCAAACTCGCCGTCGCGGGCGCGGACCATCAGCGTGTCGGCCGGCAACGGCCCGACGGCGGCAATCCCTTCCGCCCTGGCCATGCCGACGCCCGGCGAGATGATCGTCTGCTCTTCGTGGCCGAATAGCCCTTCTTCGCCGGAGTGGGGGTTCAAGGCGCACACGCCGATTCGCGGCTCGGCGACGCCAAACCCGTCGCGCATCACGGCATTTGCCAGCCGGCACTTGGCCGCGATCGCGCCGGGCGTGAGCTGGGCCGGCACGGCGCGAATTGCACAGTGGAGCGTGGCGTGCACGACGCCCAGGCCCGCGTGCGAGTCGGGAAGCTCCGTCTTGGGCAGGTAGAGCATCATGGCGAAGTCGTCGACGCCGCACAGTTCCGCCAGCAGTTCCGTATGGCCCGGGTAGTGATGCCCCGCGGCGCGGAGCGCCGCCTTGCTCAACGGAGCGGTCACCAGTCCCGCGAACTGGCCGGCCATGGCCCGTCGCGTGGCCAGAACGACCGCCTCGTAGGCCGCCTGGCCGGCCCGCGAGTCGAGCGTCGCCGGCGGGGCTTCCAGAACGTCATCGCCGCCGACTGGCAGACAGGGAATCTGCGACGGATCGGACGGATCGAGGCCAAGCTGGGTAATCGCGGAGACCGAATCGACGATCTCCACGCGGGCCGGCGAACCGGTCAATTCGACGGCTCGCCGCAGGATCTCCGGATGTCCCAGGGCCACGGGGCGGCAGCAGGCATGGACCCGCTCGTCGCTCCAGGCCTTCACGACCACCTCCGGGCCAACGCCGGTCGGGTCGCCGAGGGTTATCGCCAGCAGCGGTTTTTCGGATGCATCGCTCATTGCAGATGGCCGAGGAGGCGACTGGGGGGCGGGTCGTCCGCCGACATGCGCCAACTGGATTCTAATTGCGAGCTATCGTCCGGCAACGCCTAACGCCATGGCGCTACGCACGTTAGAATAAGGCGACGCTTGCCGGTTCCCGCTACTTCTACAGGCTCGATGACGCGCACGTTCTCCATGCTGGCTTCGCTGTCGCTCATGCTCATGGCGACGGCGATGGTGCTTGGCTTCTCTATTGGCGATCTTTACGCCGACCCGCCGGCGGCTGAGACGTTCATCTGGCGGGGCCGCCATATGCTCACGGGCGTGGCGGCCGCCCTGGCGGTGGTATTGGTCGAAAGCATCGCCGTGACCTATTTCGTCGGTACGAGTCGGTGGTGCAAGGAAGTGACCGAAGCCTATCGGCTGCCGGCCGACGACTTGCGGCTGAGCACGCGGCTGAAGCGCCGGACGTTTCCCTGGTGCGTCCTGGGCATGCTGACCGTGGTGGGCGTGGGCGCCTTGGGGGCCGCCTCCGATCCTGGCACCGGCCGGGCCGACACCGCCTCGATGGCGGCCGTTCACCAACTGGCCGCGTTTACGGGTATGCTGCTGGTGGCTTGGACCTACTACCGCGCATGGCTTAACATTGCCGCCAAGCAACAGGTCATTGAGCGCCTGCTCCGCCAGGTGCAGGCCGTTCGGCGCGAGCGAGGGCTCGATGCGCCGGCCGCCGGCGCTGCCCCGTCGCTGTAAGCCGATTTTTCCGCACAATCTGCCTAGTCGCCGAAAAACCCCCAAATCTCCCGGCTTTCGGCCCCATGACACGCTAGCGGCAGAAACTATACTAGGGAGTCTCGGTGAATGACGGTCAGCCCGCTGAAATCCTCTCCTTTTGTGCCGCGGTTGCAGGTTGGTTCGCCCATGTCCAAGGCCATGACGATCGTAGGCATGGTCGTCGCGGCCCTCGTGGGGCTGACATTCTTGCTGGACTTGGCGGTCGGGGTCCCTTTTGGCCGGGCTAGCCTCGTGATGGACGTCGGAGCGCTCATCGCCGCCGCTCTGCTAGGCTACCTGAGCTGGGACGCCATGCAAGAAGTTCGGTAGCCCCGGTGCAGCCGCGGCTCAACGCGGCAGCCGCGGCTCAACCGAGGCAGCCGCGGCTCAACCGAGGCAGCCGCGGCTCAACGAGCCGCCGGAGCGGCGAGGCAGACGCTCCGGCCGCTCGTTGAGCGGCGGCTATGTGCTCGTTGAGCCGCGGCTACGCGCTAGTGTCGCGGCGGCTACGTGCTTGTCGTGTCGCTACGCGCGGCCGAGCTATGCCGCGCGGAGGATCGATCGCTGCGGCCGCGACGTCGCCGCTGCGGTAAGCTCGGCGGCTAATTGCGCGACGGTGGCGATTCTCGCGATCCCCGTGTCTTGGGCTTCGCAAAGTTGCTCCAGCAATTCCTCGACCTGCCGCCAGGCGCGGCCGTGGATCGAGTCGACGGCGCCCAAGTCGATGGCGGCCACGGCCAGGCTGGTGGATGAGTTCTCCAGCAGGGCGGGGTTCCGCCGGCTGAAAAACTGAAACCATCGCCGCCGAGCTGGCGCGGCCCAATGGGGCGAGAACTGCCAGACGCCAAAGGGGAGGGCGCCCGCGACGGTCGTTTTGGCCGTGATCGCACTGCCGACGACGGCGCGGATGCCCGCCTGGCAGAGCCGGCGGGCGAAGCTGTCGCGCGGGAGCTTGCCGCTGACCTGGATCGTCTCGACGGCCATTCCAGCCGCCTGAAAGACGTCGATGCTGGCGCCGATCGCTTCGTTAAGGCCGTCGCCGCCCGCCGAGACGGCGAGGATCGCCGCTTCCATCTCCGGCGCTCGGCCCCCGCGGCACTCGAGCAGGGCCGCTTGTTCAGGACTTTCCATGGCCCAGGTCGCCGCCAGTCCGCCATCGGTCAGGCACTGATGCATCTGCTCGGCTACCGCGGCGGGCGCCGATCGGGGCCACCGGACGACAATGGCAACGGGCGGAAGCGGACGCTCGGCGTGCAACATGGTTCGACCCTCATCCCTAAGGTGACCGCAGACGCCCGCGGCGCCCGCGACTTACAACAGCATCGGGCGACGATTGCACGCGACTGAACGCTGGCGCGTCACACGCGGGTGGCGCCGACGGGTCAAACGGCGCCGTGGGCGCAAAGCTTGACGGCGGTCGACGCCGGCGGCGGGATTATGGTAAGTTGCGTCACGCCCAAGCTGCCTCAACCGACTCTCGCCGTTTCTCGCCATGTTGGTTCGCACGGAGCATTGGAAGTTCCGCCCGCATCCGCTGCTGCGCAATGCGCATCTGCAGACCGTTGCCGCCGTCTATTTGCCGCGGCGACACGCCCCTTACGGCGCGAAGGTGCATCGCGTGCCGGTCGATCGTACGCCGCCGCGGCTAGGCGGCGACCAGATCGCCCTGCACGACGACTGCCCGGACTGCTGGCGGCCGCCGCGGCCAGCCGTGCTGATGATTCACGGCCTGGCCGGGTGCTACAACAGCGCCTACATGTGCCGGATGACCGAGCGGTTGACCGCGCGCGGCTACCGCGTGTTCCGGATGGATATGCGGGGCTGCGGGGCAGGGGAGGGCCTCGCGAAGCTGCCGACCCACTGCGGTCGGTCGGGCGACGTAGCCGCGGCGCTGGGCTTCGTGGCCGCGCTGTGCCCTGAGGCGCCGGTCTACGCCATCGGGTTCTCGCTGGGCGGATGCCTCCTGCTCAATCTTCTGGCCGAAGCCGGCGAAGCGTTCGTGGGGAACCTGAATCGCTCGCTGGCCATCTGCCCGCCGATCGACCTGTTCGCCGTCGAGCGGCGTTTCAACTCGCCTGCCGGCCGCCCCTACGACCGGTTTTTCGTGAAGAAGCTTTGGAAACAGATTGTGGACCGCTGGCGGCGCTTTCCGGAGACCGCTCCGCCGGCGATTCCCCGCCAGCCGCGGCGACTTCGCCACATCGACGAAATGGTCATCGCCCCGTCCGGCGGATTCGCCAGCGCCGACGACTACTACGCCCAGACCCAACCGGGGCCAAAACTCGCGTCGATCCGCCAGCCCGTGCTGATCGTCGCCGCGCAAGACGACCCGATCGTCCCGACGGCGCCGCTATTGGAGTACGAACATAGCGACACGGTGCAAACGGCGATCGTGCCGTACGGCGGCCACTTGGGGTTCATCGCCGGGGCGAACACGGACCCCGACAAGCGGTGGCTCGATTGGCGAATCCTCGAATGGGTCGAGACCGGCCACTAAGTCGCGTGCAAGCGCTGCGGGGCGTATCGTGCGGCGTGTCATGCGGCGGGCGTCACGGCCGCGGCGCGGCTTCCGCGCTGGCGGCCGCCGGGTGCCGATGCACGAGTCCTTCCAGCCGGCCGACGACTAAGGCCAGCGCCAGTCCCGTCAGCAGTGCGGCCGAGAGTTTGACGCGATCGTGATCGTGGAATTGCAGTTCCGGCAGCAGGTCGCTCAACGAGATGCACAAAAAGGTCCCGGCGGAGAAGGCCAGCGAGTACGCCAGGAGCGTCCCTCCGGACGACTCGCGAGCAATACCCGCGTAGAACAGCAATATCCCCGCGGGGATGGCCAAGGCGAATAGGCCGTTGACCAGGTTTCGCCACCGCAGCGACCAGCCGCCGCGGGCCATGAGCATGGCGATGGTCATCGAGTCGAAGGGCTTGTGGAGCAAAATCACCAGGAACGTCCCCAAGCCGGCGAGCGGCAGCGTGTCGTGACGGTGAAATACGCTAGCCGCTAGCGCGATGCCCTCGATCACGCTGTGGACGGCCAGGCCGAAGGCCGCGCCGCTCCAGGTAAGATCATGCCGATGCACATGATGATGCCCTTGTTCGCAGGCCTCTTCATGGGGATGGATTTCGCCCTGGGCGTCCGATTCGACGTCGTGATGGTGAAAGCAGAAAAAGCGTTCGATGAAAAACATCGCCAACCAACCGGCCACGGTCCAAAGCATGACGCGGAAGTGGGCGCCCGCATCGCCGGCCCGCACCAGGTTCGCTTCGGCCAGCGCGTGGGGCAACATGTGGAGCATGCCGACGCCGAACATCATGGCCGCCACAAAGCTGACGGCGACCTGCATGCCGCGATGCGTCAGCCGAAACCACTGCGGCAGCATCCCGCCGAGCACCGAGGCGCCGAGCACCAGCAGGCAGTAGTAAGTGAGGGGGACGACCGGGGACATGCGAGCGGCAACCGCCAAGGGGAACATCGCCGAAGATTGTCGAATCCGGCAGTATCGCAGCCGCCGCAACACGGCACAAGCATCGCTTGGCCGATGTTCGATGCAGCAAGGGCGACCAATCCTCGGACATAGGGCCCCGCCCCCGCGAGCTACGTCGTGGCTTAGAGTTGCACCGTCGGGATGCACGCCGTACGTTAGGCTGGCTGAACGCGTCAATCCCTTGGCGAAGCGGCTATGCGCGCATGCATTCAACGGGTTTCCTCGGCAAGGGTCGTCGTCGGCCACGAGACCGTCGGCCAAATCGGCCGCGGGCTGGCGGTGCTATTGGGCGTCGCGGCGGGCGATGAAGACGGCGATCTGCGGTGGATGGTGGAAAAGGTGCTCGGCCTGCGGGTGTTCGACGACGCCGACGGCAAAATGAATCTCGCCCTGGGCGACGTCGCCGGAGAACTGCTGGTAGTGAGCCAATGCACGCTATTGGGCGATTGCCGCAAAGGTCGGCGGCCGAGCTTCATCGCCGCGGCGGCGCCGGAAAAGGCCGAGCGGATGTATGAGCAGTTCGTCGCTACGGCGCGCGCGGCAGGCCTTGGCGTGGCGACGGGGCGCTTTCGCGCTCACATGCAGGTCGAACTTGTCAACGACGGTCCGGTGACGATCCTGCTTGACTCGGCGGAGCGTTAGCGCCGCGCTCAACTATCCCTTTCTGACCCGTATACAAGGCGCCGCTAACGGCGCCGAAGCCGCTGCCAGATCCGGCGGGCCGTGTCGTAGATCGTGCGATCAGGTGGCCATGCGGGATGCGCAAGCGAGCCGCCGGGCGTCGGCCCCGTCGCCGGATACCCGTTCTGGTCGGCAAGCGGCGCTGGCCAACCAGCGGGCCAGCCGTCCTGCGATGATCCGCGTGGAGGCGTTCGATCGCCGGCGGCGTCGGCCTGGAGCGCGGGCAGGTTCAAGCGCTCCTTGAGCGCGGCGCTGTCCACTACGATGGGCGAAAGCTGGCCGTAGCGTTCCATGATCGCCGGTTCGCTCAGAATCAGCACGACGATGAAGGCGAGCTTGCCGTAGGTCGAGACGTTGCCCCACGCGTCGTCGCCCCAGAGCTTCAGCGCCGTGCCGAACGACTTTTTGAACCGCCAGCGGCCGCGAATCCATTGGACCGAGTAGATTTCGTCGAGCAGCAAATGCGACAGGACGCCCAAAAAGACCCCCGCGGCCTTGAAGTAGCGAAGATGGAGGTTGCCGTAGCCGCATAACAGGAACGCGACGCCCGTGAAGATGAGCAGCGCCGGTATGCTGTGAAACATGCCGCGGTGCACGGTGTAGCGCATCAGCAGCTTGGCGATGCCGAACCGCACGAACAGGTACGAACCGGCGGCGGCAAGCACCATTTGTTCGTAGTTGAGCCCCAGCGCCTGGAAGCGATCAACCAGCAGCATAGGCGTCACGGCCGCGGCGAAGCCCATCGTCTCGCGCAGCGGTACGCCCGAATCGCTGTCGATGTCGGGCAGCATGCCGCCCAGGCCGCACAGGCCGCCCGCCACGAGGGCCGCTTCGATCGGCAGCCCATAATAGGCGCCGAGGCACGCATAGCCCGCTCCAAGCGTGCAGCTTGTCGTGATGTGAATCTTGAAGCTGGCCATGGCGAGCGTCTCGGAACACGCCGCGCGGCAATTGCGCGTGGCCGCGAACTGTCGCAAATCCGCCAAAGCTCGCCAAGAGTAAGCCGCCGCTCAACGCCCCGCAGCCGCCGCTCAACGCTCCTAGCCGCCGCTCAACGAGCGGCCGGAGCGGCGCCCCTGAAGGCCAGTTCGCCAATCGTTTCCATTGTCGCTCCGGCGGCTCGTTGAGCCGCGGCTGCCTGACGCGGATGGCGGCTTGTGGTGCGAAACCGCGGCCGATGCAGGTTGAAGACGATGGTGCTGGCGTTGCTAGCGCTACTGACCTTCGCCCCCCTGCTCGGCTCCGATATACTTCCGCCCTCTGGACGAAACACGATACTGGCAACTTTCGCCGGGACCCTGCCCGCCCATTTCAATGCAGCACTACGACCTGTTGATGCTAGCAGTCCTCGGCGGCGCCACGCTGTTTGGCTTTTGGAAAGGCCTCGCCTGGCAAGTGGCGTCGCTGGCGTCGCTGGTGGTCAGCTACTTCATGGCCCTGCGGTTCGCCGACGACCTCGCGCCGCGAGTTAGCGAGCATGCGCCGTTCAATAAGTTCGCCGCGATGTTGATCATTTACGCCATTTCGTCGGCCGGCATTTGGCTGCTGTTCCGGCTCGTGGCCGGCTTCATCGACCAGGTGAAGCTGAAAGAATTCGACCGCCAAATGGGAGCGCTGGTCGGCTTTGCCAAGGGCGTGCTCATTTGCATTGCGATCACGTTCTTCGCGGTTTCACTCCTGGGCGACGAGCGGCGGGACCAGATTCTCGCCTCCCGCAGCGGCCAATACATCGCGCAGGTGCTCGACAAGGCCGACGCCGTGGCGCCGCCGGAGATCAAAGAAGTCATCGGGCCGTACATCGATCAAATCAACCAGCGGCTCGACCCCAACTACCGGGCCGATCCGCAGCAGGATCTTCAGCAACTGCGGCGGCTATGGGACCAGGCCCAGCAGGCGATGCCAGCGGCGCCGGCGACTGGCTGGCCGGCAGGCGGCGCCGCCTCGGGGTGGCCGACAACGACGCCGCAGCAACCGGCGGCCGGCCATCCGTCGACGCCGGCGTGGCCAATCTCCGGCAACGGCGACCGGCTGTAGCCGCCGCCGCTCAACGAACCAAAATAGCCGCCGCTCAACGAGCGGCCGGAGCGGCAATCGTTCGTTAACGCCGCGCAGCGGTCGGTGTTCAACCTACCCGTCGCTCCGGCCGCTCGTTGAGCGGCGGCTATTGGTTTGTTGAGCGGCGGCGCGCCCGTAAGCCGTGCTCGAATGATGTTCGCCGTCACGGCGCCGCGCTGGCGGTCGCCGAGCCGTCGATGAAGGGGCCGATTCGTCGGAACTTGTCATACCGCTGTTTGAGCAGTTCGTCCGGCGACAGCCGCTGCAGTTCGCGGAGCGACTTGATGAGGTACTGCTTCAACCGAGCCGCCATTTGGTAGTGGTCGCGATGGGCGCCGCCGAGCGGCTCCTCGACGATGTCGTCCACGACGCCCATTGCATGCAGGTGCTTGGCGGTGATTCGCAGCGCCCGGGCCGCTTGCGGAGCGTAATCGTGGCTCTTCCACAGGATGCCGGCGCAGCCTTCGGGGCTAATGACGGAGTAATAAGCGTGTTCCAGCACGGCGACTCGGTCGCCCACGCCGATGCCTAGCGCCCCGCCGGAGCCGCCTTCGCCGATCACGACGCAGACGATGGGCGTCGGCAGCCGCGACATGGCGAGCATGCTCTCGGCGATCACCTGGGCCTGGCCGCGCTCCTCGGCGCCGATGCCCGGATAGGCGCCCGGCGTGTCGATGAGCGCGACGATCGGCAGCCCGTACTTGGCCGCTAGCTCCATTTTTTCGATGGCCTTGCGATAGCCCTCCGGGTGGGCGCAGCCGAAATAACACTCGTTGCGCTCTTTCAGCGTCTTGCCCTTCTGATGGCCGATCAGCATGAGCTTGAATTCGTCGAGCTTGGCGAAGCCAGTCCGCAGCGCCCGATCGTCGCCAAAAAACTTGTCGCCATGGAGTTCGACGAACTCGTCGAACACCAGGTCGACGTAGTCGGTGAACATCGGGCGGTCCGGGTGCCGGGCGACGCGCACGGTCTCCCACGGGTCGAGATTCTTGTAGGTCGACCGCAAGACGTCGTTGAGCTGGCGGCGCAACGATCGGATCTGCTCGCGGACGTCGCCGGTCATCGGCTCGATCGACTCCAGATCGCGGATTTGCTCCTCGATCTCATGGATCGGCTGCTCGAACGGTAGCTGAAATGATGTTGCCATGGCTCGAAGCCTAATCGTCCTGCGTGCGCGTCTCTTCCGCCTTCGCCAGCGGTTTGCGGGGCTTTACCTGGAACACCCGGCCGGCCTTCAGATCGCGCAGAAACTCCTTCAGCGAATCGGGGCGGTCCTTCGGCTCCTTCGCGAGCATGCGGTGCAGCAGGTCGGCGAAGTCGGCGTGCACGTTCTTGTTGAGCACCGTGATCGGCGTCGGCTTCAGTCGCAGATGCTTGTTCAGCAAGTCCGAAGGACTGGTGGCGGTGAACGGCAACTTGCCGCTGATCAGTTCGTACACCATGCAGCCGAAGCTGTAGATGTCGGCCCGCTCGTCAACGGCCTGCCCGCGGATTTGTTCCGGCGACATGTAGCTGTACGTCCCTTGGATAGGCATGCGGCCGCCGAAGAGCTTTCCGATGCCCGACTTGATCTTGCGGGTGAGGTTGAAGTCGATAAGCCGAATGTGGTTCTCCTCATTCACCAGAAAATTATCCGGCTTGATATCACGGTGAACCCAACCCTTTTGATGGAGGTGTTCCAGGGCTTCGGCGCATTCGAGGAGGATCTTGTCGAGCCGCCAATGCAGATGGCTGAGATCTCCCTGAAGTTGCTGCTTGAGGTTCGGCGTCTTGAACAACTCCATGACCAGGTAGGCGCCGTCCTTGCCGTTGCCGAAGTCGTACGTCTTGATGATTGACGGATGTTCGAGCGTCTTGCCGACTTCGAATTCATGCTTCAGTTGGTTGGCCGTGCTGCGGTTGTAGCGCGATCCGGGCGGCAGCCATTTCATCGCATAGGCGGTCGTCTCGGCGACGGGGCGGACCGCCCAAATTTCGAACAGCGCGCCGGCGCGGATGAGGTGAAACATCCGGTACGGGCCAACGAATTCGCGACCGGCGGACATGGCGGCAGGTGGCTGGGGCGTCGGGCCATGTCGGCCAGGCGCCGGCGGAGAACGGGCGGCAGCAGCGAAAGCCTTCGCTGCGGCCGCGGCAATTCGGCCCGCCGGACGTCGCGAGGCGGGAATTCCCAGTCTACCCGCCTCCCCGCAAAACCGGAATAGAAGGCAGCTTCCATCACGCTGCGAACCGCTGCCGGCGCCTCTCGGCGGCCGCGGCGATGAACCACGGGCCGCAGCAGCGATAGCTTCGCCGCGGCGTGCGGAAAGCCGCGGCGGCCGGCCACGTCAGTACTCGACTCGCAGCAGGGGGCCGACCTCGACCAGCGTGCCGACGATCGATCGCACCATGTTATACAGGAATCCATCGCCTTCGACGTCGACCGTCACGAGGGCCTGCGGGGCATCGAACTGCCGATCGTCCTGGCCGGCTTCATGGCGACGCGCCTCGACTTCAAAGATCGTCCGGATCGTGCACTCGCGCTGCGAACCAGTCGACTGAAAGCTGCTGAAATCGTGCGTACCTTCCAGGTGCTGGCCGGCCCGGTGCATCGCGGCCACGTCGAGCGGCGTCGGTAGATGCCACGCCTGGCGCCGCAGGAAAACCGGTCGCCGCGCGTCGTTGTAGATCAAGTACCGGTAGCGCTTGCGCTGGGCGTCATGCGTCGCATGGAAACCGTCGGGCGCGTACTCGGCGGCTCGCACGGCAACGTCGGCGGGCAGTTTCGCATTAAGCGCAAGCACCAGCGCCGGCGGGGCGATATGCGTGGCCGATTCGACGCTGACCACCTGTCCCACGGCATGCACGCCAGAGTCTGTTCGCCCCGCGGCGCGGACGCTGACGGCCTCGCCGGTGATTTGCCGCCAGGCCCGTTCGAACTCCCCCTGCACCGTCCGCCGCCCCGGTTGGGCCTGCCAGCCGCAGAATTCGGCGCCGTCGTAGGCCAGCGTGATCTTGAAAAACGGCATGAGGGGAACGACGAATTGCCGAATGACAAATGACGAATGACGCATGCCCCACACGGCCATGGCCATCGCCGTGCGTGCGTCGTCATTTATACTGCGGCTTGCGTCTTCACCAGCAACTCGGCGATCTGTACCGCGTTGGTCGCGGCGCCTTTGCGCAGGTTGTCGCTCACGCACCAGAACGCCAGGCCGTTGTCGCTGGAGAGGTCTTCCCGGATGCGGCCGATGAACACCGCGTCGTCGCCGTCGCACTGGGCAGGCATCGGGTACCGCCCGGCGTCGAGGTCGTCCACGAGCTTGATCCCCGGCTGATTGGCGAACAGCTCGCGGGCCTCGCCGACGGTGATCTTCCGCTCGGTCTCGACGAGGATGCTTTCGCTATGGCAGTTGTCAACCGGCACGCGAATGCACGTCGGGCAGACCCGAATCGAATCGTCGCCGAAGATCTTGTGCGTCTCCCGCACCATCTTCATTTCTTCGCTCGTGTAGCCTTCGTGCTTCGGCGAACCGATCTGCGGGATGAGATTGAAGGCGATCGGGTACTTGAAGGCCTGGTATTGGTAGTCCTCGCCGGCGAGGAAGGCCCGGCTTCCCGCCTTGAGGTCCTCCTGCCCTTTGACGCCCGCCCCGCTGGTGGCCTGATACGTGCTGACGACCACGCGGCGAATGCGGCCCGCATCGTGCAGAGGCTTCATCGCCACGACCATCTGCGTCGTCGAACAATTCGGACTGCTGATGATGCCGCGGTGGTCTTCAATCGCCTCGGGGTTCACTTCCGGAACCACCAGCGGCACGTTGGGGTCCATCCGCCAGTAACCGCTTTCGTCCACGACGACGCAGCCCCGCTCGACCGCCCAGGGGCAGAACTCCTTGGCGACTTCGTCCGGCGTGCTGCCGATGGCCAAATCGATGCCTTCGAAGGCTTCGGGCTTCAGTTCTTCGACCGGGAATGCTTCGCCCTTGAACGTGATCGTCGTGCCGGCCGACCGCTTGGAGGCGAGGAAACGGATCTTCCGGTAAGGGAAGTCGCGCTCTTCGAGCAGTTGACGGATGATACGGCCGACGGCGCCGGTGGCGCCCACGATGGCAATCGTCTCGAACACGGCGGTGAGACTCCTGGCGAAGTAGGCGGCCCACGGTGAAGCCTGGCGGCGGCCGCCCCCTAGGTGCGCGGCCAGGCCTAAAGCGTAAACCATGCAGTATAGGCGCCTGAGGAAAAACGGACAACGTTCACGCGCTTGCCAAAACCGCGCGATCGGCGGATCGACCACGCCGGTCATCAGCCGCTGCCAGAGCGAAACCCGCCCCGGCCGACGGGGTTGATACAATGGACTTCTTCCTGCTGATGGCGCCCGTTCAGTACTGGAGCCGATCATGAGGCATACCGCTGCCGCCGCACTGGTGCCACACGCCCTGCTTTTCAAACGACTGCTCCGCACGGGCGACGAAAACCTGGACGAAGTGCTATCGGCCAGCGAACTGGCCGCCGGGCTGTTACCGGTGCGGGCGGAGAAGACGGCGGTGAAGAAGGAAGGCAGTCGCCTGCCGGGCGCCGACGCCCTCACCCTCCTGGTGGCTAGAATCGACGTTAACGGCGATTCCCGGTTGGAACTCACCGAAGCGTCCGCCGCCGACCGCCGTGTGCTACAGCAAATGCTGCGCATCGCCGACGACGACAAAGACAGCGCGCTCGACCCCCGCGAGATCGCCCGTGCGGCCCCGCGGCTGGGCCTGCAAGCCCAAGCGGCGGCCCTGCGGGCGGGCCTGGATATCGACGCCGAATTGGCAAAACTGCCGGCCAGCCGCCGCTCGGCCGTCGAGCAGATGGGGGCGTATCCGCGACCGGGTGAGATCCTGGCCGACCCGCAGCTTGCCAGACAGCTTTTTCAACGGTTCGACGCAAACGCCGACGGTCGCCTCTCGGCTGAGGAAGCCCCGCCGGCGCTGGCGGAGCGGTTTCCGCGGCTGATCCGCCGCGGCGATCGCGACGGCGACGGGCAGTTCAGCCAGGCGGAGTTTCTCGACGTCGCCCGGCGGATCGCGCGACTCCAGCGGATCAGCGAGGCCGGCCCGGCGGACGGCGAGATGCGGGATGCCGAAGCGGCCGCGACAAAGTGATCCGGCACTGCGCATGCTAGCCCTTGCGGAAGTCGTTTGCTGCGCGTTCGCCTCCGCTGCTGCGGATTGCCGCGGCGAACCGAGAACCCGGCTTACGTGTCTAGCGTAACAGTAGCAATACTGCGTTTAGCACGCTTCGCAATGTAGAGAACCGGCGCTCGTCCGGCGCTGTGCCGCGTGCCAACGCAGTTCGGAACACGAGGAGTCAGGGGCCGCCGATGTCCGACCAAATTCCCGTACCCGCCGCCTTGCCGCCGTTGGAGATCAGAAGCGCGGCGCTTCTGCAGTTCACGATTGAGATGGCTGCCAAGCTCCGCGAGTTTGAAGCCCGTTTCGCCGAGCACCGCGAGCACCCGCGCATCGTCACCGCCGAGCGACGAGCCAGCTTCCGCCGCCCGCGATAAGGCGAACTCCGACTCGCACACGCCCATGAAGCCCCCGGTCGCGGACCGGGGGCTTTTTTGTTTGATGGAGGTAGGGCGGCGCAGGCCGGATTCCGTCGAGAACCCAACGGGCGGGCGGTTATCTGTCCGCCGCTGGCTGCGGTAGGTATTATGCGGTGAGCGGCCCCGCGTCCGCTCCTCCGTCCTGCCCTGCCCCGCTCCGCCCTGCTCGCGATTTGCCCATGAAAGTCGTCCTCGCGAGTCCGCGTGGCTTCTGCGCCGGTGTGAACATGGCGATCGAGGCCCTGGAACTGGCGCTGAAGACGCTGCCGCCGCCGATCTACGTCTACCACGAGATCGTGCATAACAAGTACGTGGTCGAGCATTTCCGCTCGCAGGGGGTCACGTTCGTCAACGAGCTGGAGGAGGTCCCGCACGGCGCTACCCTGCTGTTTTCAGCCCACGGCGTGTCGCCGGAAATCCGCCGGGTAGCTCGCGAGCGGCGGTTGCGGGCGATCGACGCCACCTGCCCGCTGGTGACGAAAGTTCATCTTGAAGCCGTCCGGTATGCTCGCGAGGGATACACGATACTGCTCATCGGCCACGAGGGGCATGACGAGGTGATCGGCACGATGGGCGAGGCGCCCCAGGCCATCCTGCTGGTCGAGTCGCCCGAAGACGTCGATCGGCTGCAGGTCGCGCCGGGGGCGAAGCTGGCCTACCTCACGCAGACGACGCTCAGCGTGGATGACGCCAATCGGATCATCCAGCGGCTCAAGGCCCGGTTCCCGCAGATCGCGGCCCCGCCGAAGGACGACATCTGCTACGCCACGCAGAACCGCCAGGAGGCGGTGGCGAAGCTCGCGCCGCTCGCCGAGCTCACGCTCGTGCTGGGGAGCCAAAACAGCTCGAACAGCCAGCGGCTGGCCGAGCTCTCCGCCGAACACGGCGTTCCGGCCCATCTCATCGACGGCCCAGCGGACATTAGGCCCGAGTGGTTCGCGGGCGTCGACACGGTGCTGGTCACTGCCGGGGCGAGCGCGCCGGAGATCGTCGTGGAGAATGTGCTGGACTACCTCCGCGCGCACTTCGGCGCGACGGTCGAAGTCCGCTCGCTCCGCGAGGAAAGCGTGTCGTTTCCGCTGCCCCGCGAGCTGCGCAGCATGGCGACGCCGGCATCGACATCGCGATAACCGCAGCCCCGACCTTGATCGTCAACCGCAGTCCCGACCTTGATCGTCAACCGCAGCCCCGACCTAGCTAGGTCGGGGCTAAGCGCTAGTTGCGGCTGCGCACCAGGTCGGCGGTCATGAGCCCGCTAGCTGCTCGCGCTGCGGTAGCTCATTAGCGCCCGCGTGAACACCCACCGGCTGATGACCAGGCTGCCGACGGCGGCCGCGACGGCGAAGGCGCCCAAGAGGAGCTTGTCGGGGTTATTGGCCGTCATCGGCTTGGCCAGAATCGCGGCCGGCACGTTGATCACCACCAGGATCGGCACGACGAACGTGAAGGCGTGCCGCAGCGGGGCGCCGAACCGGCCGGAGTAAATCTCCATCGGATATCGCGAGAAGTTGGTGAGGTAGAACCAGAAGTCGTAGAGCGACTGATTGCGTCCCAGCCAGATGCTCGTCGCCGCCAGCGCTATCATGATGCTGTACAGAATCAACGTCCCCAGCACGATGTACAGCGGATACAGCACCAGTTGCAGCAAGGAAAGCTGCAAGCCTTCGATGCGCGGCAACGAGTACGCCAGCAGGGCGACCGCCAGCAGCACCTTGCCGAGCGACGCCCAACTGATCTTCTTCACCGAGACGAGAAACTGGGGGTCCATCGGCTTGAGCAGCACGAAATCGAGCCCGCCGGTGCGGGTCAGTTCGCTCAGTTCTTCGGCGTTTTCCATGAACAGCGCCTCGACCAGGCTGTTGACCAGGATGGTCGTCGCGATGAAGACGAAGAACTGGTGCTGCGTCCACCCGGCGATCGTCCGCCCCCCGGCGTGCTCCATGAGGTTGTACACCAGGGCGTAGAATCCCAGGTTCATCACGGCCCACGAAAGGCTCGAGATGGTTTCGATGATGAAGTTCGCGCGAAACGTCATATCGCGAATCAGGCTGTTCCGAGCGAACATGAGGAACACGCCGGCGTAGTCGGAGAACCCCAACGACGCCGACGCCGCCTGGGCTGATGAAGGGGGAAGGCGGAAGGAGGAAGGCAGACGGGCGGCAGCCGCGCCGTTATCGCCGTCGTCGCCCTGCCCTTTTCCCCCTTCTGCGTTCCCCCGTCCGCCTTCCCCCTTACGCATGGTTCATCCTCCGAATCCGCTGTACCGATTGAATCCGCGGTGCATCAGCCAACGGCAGAGCACAATGAAAAACGCCACCCAGGCCGCCTCGACGCCGACTTCCAGCCACAGGCGGTTCTCCGGCACCTTTCCGAGGAAGATCGCGGCCGGGAAGTACGCCAGGTACTTCAGCGGCAAGTACTCGATCGCCGTCCGCCACGGATCAGGGACGATGTCGAGCGGGAACATGTGCCCGGAGAAGAAGAAATTGAACAGCATGTAGACGAACAGCAGCGAGCTGATTTCCAGCGTCCAAAACCCGGCCAAACCAAGCGACGATTCGAGGAAGAACCCCAACAAGAACGACAGCACGAGCGACGCGACGAACGCCGCCGTCACTTCGCCGGCAGGCCAGCCGGGAAAGAACCCTCGGCAAAGGTAGAATACGGCCGCAAACGGCCCAATCGCAATCGCGTAATACACCAGCTTGTGGCCGATGCGGGCCAGCAGCGAAAAGCCGATGAGGTCGATCGGCTGGATGAGGAACTTCTTGATCTGCCCGTCGCGGATTTGCGTCGCGATGCCGCTGGCCAGTCCCGGCATGCTGGAGAACGCCCGCGCGACCATCGTGAGCAGGTAGTAGGCGACGACGTCGTTGCGGCTGTAGCCGGCCATCTGGTCGGATTGAGCGGAGGCGAACACGGCCGTCCACAGGAAGATCTGCGTGACGATCGGCAAGAACCGCATGGTCGTGCCGAGGATGAAATCGCCCCGGTACGCCAGCCGTTCGGCAATGCACATCTGCAGAATGGTCCACCACACTTGAGCCCGGACAATCATGGCCAGCAGCCAATCGAAAATGAGTTATCAAAACGGCGCCCGCTCCCGCCCTCCGCCGTCCTACCGCAATAGCCGGCGGGTCACACCCGCCGGGGCGCCGGCAGCTGCCGCCCCGTCACTTCGCAGCGCTGGCCGCCACGTCGGCGGCATGCTCGGCCTGGGCGTCGCCGGGCTGCGCCGGCGAGGCGCTCATGGCGAACACGCTGGCAATGACCTCCTCGAGCGGCGGGTCTTCAACGCTCACGTCGTGGATCGCGTAGTTCGAGAGTATCGCCGAGAGCACGCGTGAGATCTCGGTGCGGTCCACCTGGATCCGCGCACGCGGCGCCGCGACTTCCAGCACTTCGCCGAAGCGGGCCAGGTCGGCGGGCATCTGCTCGTCGGCGAACTGGAGCGTCAGCACCTTGTAATCGCTGAACCGGTCGATCACCGCGGCGAGGGATCCGTCGTGCACGATTCGCCCGCCGGCGATGATCACCACCCGCTTGCACAGGGCGGCCACGTCCTTCATGTAATGGCTCGTCAGCAAGATCGTGATGCCGCGGAGCTGCTGGTAATGCTTGAGAAACTTCTGAATGTTGTGCTGCGCCACCACGTCGAGGCCGATCGTCGGCTCGTCCAAGAACAGCACCTCCGGCGAGTGGAGCAGCGCGGCGATGAGCTCCATTTTCATCCGCTCGCCGAGCGACAGCTCGCGCACCGGCCGGCCCAGCAGCGCGCCGACGCCCAGCAGGTCGACGAGCTCATCCTTGGTCCGCTGGAACGCCCCTGGTTCGATGCAATAGATCTTCTGATGGAGCTGGAACGATTCCTGCGCGGGCAAATCCCACCAGAGCTGGTTCTTCTGGCCCATCACCAGGGCGAATCGCCGGCGGTACTGGTTCTCGCGCTCCCAGGGGACGAACCCCAGCACGTGCGCCGTCCCCGACGTCGGCGTGATGACGCCCGACAGCAGCTTGAGCGTCGTGGTCTTGCCGGCGCCGTTGGGGCCCAGAAACGCGACGAACTCCCCCTTGTGGACGTCCAGATCAATGCCCCGCACGGCGTGGACGTCTCGATACTGGCGATGAAACAGGCTCTTCAGGGAGGCGGCGAGCCCCTCCTGTTTCTGGTAGACGCGATAGCTTTTCTTCAGCGAGCGGATTTCAATAACGGCCATAGGTGGCTGGATTATAGGTGCGGGCGCCCGCAACGGACAGAGCCGAGCGCCTCGGGCCGTGCGGCACGGTGGTCAAGCGGCCGGCGGCGGTTCATAATTGTCGGCTTGCATCCCTCCCCGGCGGCGCCTCGGAAGGCCCGCCGCCCGCCGCCCTGCCCGTTGAGCCATGTCGCGCATCAGCCGCCTCGAGCGCCGCTTCGGACGGTTCGCCATACAAAACCTGACGCTGTTCATTATCGCCGGGCAGGCGGTGCTCTACGTGGCCAATCTGTTGCCGCAGGGCGTCGCCTTGGATCGCGTCGTGCTCGATCCCGCGCTGGTCATGCGGGGACAAGTGTGGCGGCTTTTCACGTTCTTGTTCACGCCGCCGGCGATTGACTGGATTTGGGCCGTGTTCTACTTCGCCTTGCTGCATCACTTCGGCAGCACGCTGGAGCACTATTGGGGCGCGTTTCGGTATAACGTGTATATCCTCACCGGCTACCTGGCGAATGTCGTCGCCGCTTTCGCCGGGTCCGCCATCCTCGGCGGACAGATCGCCGAGGCGCTGGGCGATGCGCCGCTGAAACTCGCCTCGATGCCGGCCACGAACGAGTTCTTCTACATGAGCCTGTTCTTGGCCTTCGCCAGGCTGTTTCCCGATTTCATCATCAACCTGTTCTTCATCTTGCCGGTGCGCATCAAGTGGCTCGCCGCGCTGGCGTGGATCGGATACGCATTGGCGCTGGTCCAGGGGGATTGGATGGTGCGGATGCTCGTCTTGGCGACGGTAGCCAACTACCTCCTCTTCTTCGGACCGCAGCACGCCCGCGACCTGCGGCAGGGCCGCCGCCGGCGCTCATTCCAAGCCAAGGCCCGGCGGGCCACGTCGCAGGTCCGGCATACTTGCGTCGTGTGCGGACTGTCGAGCGAGACGTCGCCCAAGACGCTGTTCCGGTACTGCTCGAAGTGCGCCGGCCAGCAGTGCTACTGCCCGGAGCATATCCACCGCCACGAGCACGTGACGGCTGGCGCCTCAGGGGCGCTATGAACGCCGCTTTTGGCCGCGTCAGGCCGCGCGGTCCGCGTCGGCGGCGTCGCGATCGCTGCGGCGATACAGCTCGCACAGCAACTGGACGGTTCGTCTCGTACCGCCCTGCTGCGACACGACCAGTCGCCGTGCTCGGGCGCCAAGTTGGCCGGCCCACTGCGGTTCGGCGAGCGACCGTCGTACGAACGTCTCCAGTTCGGCCGCGTCGCGGACGACTCGTGCGCCGTCGGCGGCGACCAGTTGCGCGACGATGTCGCGGAAGTTCCAGGTGTTCGGACCGAAGCAGGTCGCCACGCCGTAGGCCGCCGGTTCAAGCATGTTCTGGCCGCCCCGGCTGCCAAAGGTGCCGCCGACAAAGCCGATGTGGGCGGCGCCCCACCAGGCGGACAGTTCGCCGATGGTGTCCACCAGCAGCACGCTCCGGCGGCTCGCTGAGCCGCGGCTTTCGGGGGCGTCGGCGGCGAGCGCCGAGCGGCGCTGCCAGCTTACGCCGCGGCGATCGAGCAAGGCGGCGACCTCGTCGAATCGCTGCGGATGCCGGGGCACGAGGATGAGTCGCAAGTTCGGATGGCGGGGCGCGAGCCGCTGGAAGACGTCCAGGACGAATGCTTCTTCAGGATCTTGGGTGCTGCCGGCCAGCAGCACGACTTCGGCGTCGGTAATGCCGGCCAGCCGGCGGAGCTCGGTCGTTCGCGGATTGGACCGGTCCGTTTGTGCGCCGTCGAATTTCAAGCAGCCCGTGGCATGCACGCGGTCGGGCCGAGCGCCGAGCCGTCGGAATCGCTCGGCGGTCTCTTCGTTTTGGGCGGCGATCAGGTCGATGTTCCGCAACGCCGGGCCAATGAACCGCCGCGCGCGCAGATAGCGGCGAAAGCTCTTGTCGCTCAGGCGGCCGTTGATAATCGCCACGGCGGCCCCGCGGCGCTTGGCGGCGGCGATGAGGTTCGGCCACAACTCCAGTTCGGCCAGCACGAGCAGGTCCGGCCGCAAGCGACGCATGGCCGCGGCGACCGCCCAGGTGAAATCGAGCGGGCAGTAAAAAACCGTCCGATCGGCGTACTTT
>QEVI01000104.1 GCA_003576855.1 Planctomycetota bacterium | reverse complement strand
TCAGCGCCTCGATCCGCCGCAGGATCTCGTCGCAGCTCGCCGATTCCGGGAAGAGGTGCTCCTCGGAATGGATGCCGATCGCGCGACAGGCGCGCACCTTATTGCGCACGTACACCTTCGAAGCCGGGTTCTCGCGGGCCAGCCGACGGATGACCTGGCGGCTCTTCGCATCTCCTTCCGCCGTGACCGTGCACGTATTGACGATGCACAGGTCGGCCGGATCGTCCTCGGCGGCGTCCCGGTAGCCGATGCCCAGCAGCCCCTCGCGGACGTACTCCGTCTCGTACTGGTTGACTTTGCAGCCGAGCGTGACCGTCCGAAGCTTCATGCGACTGGTTCCACCGTGCTCCACATCGAGCCTTTGCTTCCCTCGATGTGATCTTTGCCGTAGGCGTGAATCTGGTCCCGCTTCAATTCGGCATGTTCGCGGGTGGTCGTCAGGACGATGGCCCGACCTTCGGCGTCGACCGTCTTGGCCAGCTCGCGGCACTGCTCGTGTTCGTGGCCGAACAGCTCGCGGAGCATGTTCTCCACGTATTCGAACGTGTGGCCGTCGCTGTCCCACAGCACGACGTTGTACCGCGGGACGCCTTTGCCGGTCCGCTGCGGCGAACGTTGTTTCTTGGGGGTCACGACCACCACGGTATCGTCGTCGCCAGGAAGGAACACGGACATACAGCGCTTCCTCCGTTGGCCCCCGCGCGGGCAAAAATCGAGCCCGCCACCGGGCCGCTGGGCGTAGTGTCAGCGAGAACCCGGCATTATATTGGTTGCTCGGCCGGCGGCCAAACGGCCCGCTGTTGCGCTTCGCGGCCGCATACCCAGCGTGAGGTTGCCACTTGCAGGACGTACTGAATTACATCGACGGCCGTCGCGGCGAGTTCCAGGCCGACCTCCTCGCACTGCTCCGCATGGCCAGCGTGAGCGCCGATCCGGCGTTTTCCCCGGAAGTAAGGCGGGCCGCCGAGTGGATCCGCTCCCACCTGGCCGACCTCGGTCTGGCGGCCGAGCTGGTCGAAACTGCCGGCCATCCGATCGTCTACGCCGAGTCCGCCCCCGTAGCCGGAGCGCCGGTCGCGCTGGTCTACGGCCACTACGACGTCCAGCCGCCCGACCCGCTCGACCAGTGGACCACGCCGCCGTTCGAGCCGGCCATCCGCGACGGCAAGGTCTTCGCCCGCGGGGCCACCGACGACAAGGGGCAGATGCTCACCCATGTCAAGAGCGTCCAGTCCTGGCTGGCGGCGGCTGGACGACTGCCGCTGCAAGTGAAGTTCGTCATCGAGGGCGAAGAAGAAGTCGGCAGCGAGCACCTGGGCCGTTTCCTGCGCGATAACGCCCCGCGGCTGGCCTGCGATTGCGTGGTGATCAGCGATACCAGTCAGTTCGCCCCAGGCGTGCCGGCCATCACCTACGGCTTGCGCGGCATCGCGTACTTCGAGTTGCGTTTGTTCGGTCCGAAGCAGGACCTCCATTCCGGCGTCTTCGGCGGCGGCGTCGCCAACCCGGCCGTTGCGCTGTCGGCCATGCTCGCGGCGCTGGTGGACCGGGACGGTCGAATAACCGTCCCCGGCTTTTACGACGACGTGGTTCCGCTCACCGACGCCGAGCGAGCCGAATTCGCGAGCCTGCCGTTCGACGAGGCGGCCTTCAAGCGGCAGCTTGGCGTCGCCGAGCTGGCCGGCGAACAGGGCTACACGACGATCGAACGCCGCTGGGCCCGCCCGACGTTCGACGTCAACGGCCTCACCAGCGGCTACCAGGGCGAAGGCGCCAAGACGGTGCTGCCGGCGCGCGCCAGTGCGAAGTTCAGTTTTCGGCTCGTGCCGAATCAGGATCCGCATAAGATCGCCGCGGCGCTCCGCCGGCGGCTGGAGGAGCTCGTGCCGCCGGGAATCCGCATGGAGCTCGTCGAGCATCACGGCGCACCGGGCATTGTCATGCCCCTGGACAGCCCGTATTTGCAGGCGGCCGCCGCCGCAGTCGAGCAAGGCTTCCAGCGGCGGCCGGTGTTCATCCGCGAGGGGGGCTCGATCCCGATCGTCAACACGTTCGCCGAGGTGCTCGGGGCCGATGTGCTGCTGCTCGGCTGGGGGCAGAACGACGACAACCCGCACGGTCCCAACGAGAAATTTTCGCTCGACGACTACCACCGCGGAGTCCGCGCCAGCGCGGTCCTCTGGCAAGAACTGGCCGCGATTAAGAACCAGCCGCTGTAGTACAAGAACTCCATCCCCCGGCGCCGTCGGTCCGTTGTCAGTTGTCCGTTCAGTGGTCAGTCGCCCCTACCCCCCGACACCCGACACCCGACACCCGACACCTAACACCTGACACCTGACACCTGACACCTAACTCCCCGCCTATGCTCGACAAGCGATTCATCCTCGACAACCCCGAACTGGTCCAGCAGAACTGCGACGCTCGCGGCCTGCGGGCGGACGTCGCCCGGTTCGTCCTGCTCGAGACGCAATGCCGCGCCCTGCAGCAGGAAATCGAGGAGCTTTCGCGGCAGTCGAACCTCGTCAGCAAGTCGATTGGCCAAGCCAAGGACGCGACGCAGCGCCAGGCCAGAATGGACGAGGGGCGGCAACTTCGCGAGTCGAAGGAAGCCAAGCAAGCCGAGCTGGATCGCATCGCCGCCGAGGCCGGCGCGATCTACCGCAGCTTGCCCAACATGACGCACCCGGAGTCGCCGCGCGGCGGAGAAGACGCCAGCCGCGAAATCCGCCGCGGCGCCACCCAGGTCGCGCCGATGCGCTTTCCGGTGCTCGATCACGTACAGCTTGGCCAGCAGCACGACCTCATCGACTTCGAAGGGGGCGCCCGCATTGCCGGCCACGGATTCTATTTCCTGCGGAACGAAGCGGCGCTGCTGGAACTGGCCCTCCAGCAGTACGCGGTCGAACTGCTCGTAAAAGAGGGATTCACGCTGGCCGTTACGCCCGACCTAGCGCGGGGCGAGATCCTCGCCGGCATCGGCTACATCCCCCGCGGCCCGGAAACGCAGATCTACACCGTCGAAAACTTCGACCTGAACCTGGTCGCCACGGCCGAAATCACCCTCGGCGGCCTGTACGCCGGCCAGACGATCGACGCCGACGACCTCCCCATCAAGCTGTGCGGCATCAGTCACTGCTTTCGCACCGAGGCGGGCGCCGCCGGCCGCGCCTCCCGCGGCCTCTACCGCGTCCACCAGTTCACCAAGGTCGAGATGTTCGCGTTCACGCTCCCCGACGAGAGCGAGGACATGCACAACTACTTCTGCGACCTGGAGTGCCAGATCTTCGACGGCCTGGGCATTCCCTACCGTGTGCTGGATATCGCCACCGGCGACTTGGGCGGCCCGGCGTACCGCAAGTTCGACCTGGAGGCCTGGATGCCCGGCCGCGGCGACGGCGGCGAATACGGCGAAGTCACCAGTGCTAGCAACTGCACCGATTACCAGGCCCGCCGCCTGAACATTCGCTACAAGGTCAAAGGCGAAAAAGGAACGCATTTCGTCCATACGCTCAACGGCACCGCGGTGGCCGTCAGCCGCGCGCTGATCGCCATTCTGGAAAACTGCCAGCAGCCCGACTGCTCGATCATCATCCCCGAAGTGCTGCGGAAATGGGTCGGCAAAGAGCGAATTGGTTGCTCGACGGACGACGAGTGACCGCGCCGGCCGCACTCGCTCTTTAGCGCCAGATGCGCCGCAGTTCTTTTGCCATAAGTTGCCAGGCGCCTTGGCTTTGCGCCAGTACCGTTCCGCCGGCGGCCGGCTGCCGCTTCCACGAAGTATCGCAGTGCTGTAGGCGTTCGCGGTCAATGCCCCGTGCGAATCGCCCGGCATGCGACTTGCCCCGCTTCACATGAGCGACCGTCGCGGCCGGCGGCCGCCGCGCAAGCCGGCCATTCGCCTCGCCTTCACACCAATTCAACACGCGCAGGTCCGCAGCGCCGAAGTGGAGCCGCGGGTTAGCGGGCTCATGCCGGTATAATTCATCCAAGGAGGGCCAAACCATGGCAGAGCACAAGCCTACGTCCGAAAAACCCGACGTCCCGCAGCGCCACGGCGGCGACGGCCGCAATCGCGGCGGCCTCGCGTCGTCGTCACGGCGCATGTCCCCCTGGTCGTCGTCGCTCACGCCGCTGGCGCGCTTGCGGGCGGAGTTCGACCGATTGTTCGACGACGTCATGCAGGGCTGGTCTGCGCTGGGGATGAGCGGGGATCGCGGCGAACGGGGCCGCGCCTGGGGCCTCGACGTTCAAGACCGGGACGAGGCCGTCGTCGTGCGCGCCGAAGCGCCAGGCTTCGAGCCGGGCGACTTCGACATCCAGGTTCGCGGCGACAGCCTCGTGCTGAAGGCGTCGCAAAGCGAGGAGCAATCGAAGGACGAGACGGGCTACTCGTGGCAGCGGCGCGAGCTATATCAAAGCGTCCCGTTGCCCGCCGAAATCGATTCCGATCGCATCGAAGCCAAGTATCGCAACGGGGTCTTGACGATCACGCTTCCCAAGGCCGAACCCGCCAAGTCCCGCCGCATCGAAGTCAAAGGCTGAACCGCACCCGTTTCCTCGAGCCCGTAGCGCCAGCAAGGGCCAATCCCGCCGTCGCCTCAATCAAAAAGGAGTATGACCATGAAGGCAAAGGTCCGAAGCATCATGTGCGCCAACCCTACGTCCTGTGCGCCCGACGCGACCATTCAGCAGGCCGCGCAACTGATGGAGCAGTGCGACTGCGGCGCCATTCCCGTGGTGAAGACCGACGGCGCCCGCCAGGCCGTCGGCGTGATCACCGATCGCGACATCGCCTGCCGCGCCGTCGCCCGGGGCATGGGCCCCGATACGCAAGTCCGCGAGTGCATGTCCAGTCCGCTGGCGACGATCGGCGTGGACGATTCCGTCGAGGAATGCTGCCAGCAAATGGAACGTTTTAAGGTGCGGCGATTGCTCGTGTTGGACGAGGAGGGCGAGCTGTGCGGCATCGTCTCCCAGGCCGACATCGCGCTGCACCTGTCCAAGAACAAGACGGCCGAAGTGGTTCGCGAAATCTCCGAACCGTCTACGCAGTCGTCGCTGACGGAGTAGCCGCCGTCGGCGCCACGGACCCCGGCGCCGTGAAGTGGAGGCGGCGGCGAGCCCCGCGATGGGAGGGACGCCATGGGTTTTCATGACCGTTCGGATGCCGGCCGCCGCTTGGCTGAGTTGCTCGCCAGGTTTCGACATGACGCCAGCACGCTGGTGCTGGCGCTGCCCCGCGGCGGCGTCCCCGTCGGCTACGAGATCGCCCGGGCGATCGGGGCGCCGCTCGATATCATCCTGGTGCGAAAGCTGGGGTACCCGCTGCAGCCCGAATTGGCGATGGGGGCGATCGCCTCGGGCGGCGTGATCGTCCTTCACGAGGACGCTGTCGAGTCGCTGGACATCTCGCGGGAGACGATCGAGCGGGCGGCCCAGCGCGAGCTTCGCGAACTGGAGCGGCAGGAAGCCGTCTTTCGCGGCCGGCGGCCGCCGCCCGACATTGCCGGCCGGACGGTCATCCTGGTGGACGACGGTCTAGCCACGGGATCGACGATGCGGGCCGCCGTGCAGGCCGTCAGGCAGCAGCGGCCGAGGCGACTGATCGTGGCCGTTCCCGTCGGCGCCGCGTCGACTTGCGCCGAGTTCGCCCGCGAGGTGGACGAGGTCGTCTGCCTCCACCGGCCCGCCGATTTTCGCGCGGTCGGATTGTGGTACGACGACTTCACCCCCACCTCCGACGAAACCGTAACGCGACTGCTCACCGCCGCGGCCCAGCGCGACGAAGCCTACGCAGCCGAAGTCGATTCCTAAACAAACACCAGCAATGCGTCGGTCTAACCAGCCTGCAGAATCCGCCATGACAGCGTTTAGCCGTACCGACCTTCACCAGCACGTGCAAATCGAAACCGGCGGGGGGCCCATCGCCGGCGACCTGGTCCTGCCGGAACAGCCGCTCGGCGTGGTGCTGTTTGCCCACGGCAGCGGCAGCAGCCGGCTCAGTCCGCGGAATCGGGCCGTCGCCGAGTCGCTCAATGCCCGCCGCATCGGCACGCTGCTCATCGACTTGCTCACTTCGAACGAAGAACGCGCGGACCTGGCCACGGCCGAGTTCCGGTTCGACATCGAGCTGTTGCGAATCCGGCTGCTGCTGGCGACCGACTGGCTCCAGCGGCACGAAGCGACTCGCGAACTGCCAATCGCCTATTTTGGCGCGAGCACCGGCGCTGCCGCGGCCCTCGAAGCCGCGGCTCAACGGCCCGAAATCGCGGCCGTCGTCTGCCGAGGCGGCCGCCCGGACCTGGCCCGCAATTCGCTGAAGTTCGTCCAGGCGCCAACGCTGCTCATCGTCGGCGACCTCGATTACCCGGTGATTCCCATGAACCGCACGGCGCTGGAGCAACTGGAGCGGGCGCCGGAGAAACGGCTCGCCCTGGTCACCGACGCCACCCACTTATTCGAAGAGCCGGGCGCGCTGGAAGAAGTCGCCCGGCTGAGCGGCGAGTGGTTCGAGCACTGCTTCGCAACCGCGCAACGTTCGCCGCGGACGCCGAAGTAAGCATCGCGGAACCGCCGCGACGTCCCCAGTCCCGTCCCAAAAGCAGCGGCTGCGCCGCCCTTGGTCGGCGCAGCCGAGATCGCATGGCTGCCAGCGCGGACGCCCTACAGGTTGTGAATCACCGGCTCGCCCGCCTGGGCCGGCGAGCTTGCCCCTTCGACACGCGGCGAACCCTGCGGCTCCGAGCCTGCTGGATGCCCGCCAGTGCTGGCGGCGGCGCCCGTTCGTTCCCCGCCTTCTTCGCGGGACGGCTGACTTCCCTCCAGGTGCTGTTTCGTCCGCATCAAGACCTCGTCCATCAGCATCTTCGGGTTCATGTGCGCAGCGCTGGCGGCCAGGTGACTGAACACTCCGCCGGGCGGGTTGTACGACATGCATACCTGCACCTCGGTGCGATTGTCGTCCAGCTTGTTGAACCAGGCGGCCCCCGCGTACGGTACGAACGAATCCGGCTCGCTCCGCCATCGCACCAGCTCGTTGGGCTGTACTGAAACAATCCGCTCCGAGAGCATGGCCTCGGCGCCGCCCGGCAGGCGAACCGTCTTGTGATATCGCCCGTCGCCCAGGTCTTCGACCGATTCAATCGAGTCGCTCAGCCGCGAGTAGTTCTGCGGGTCGCTCAGCAATTCGAACACTTTTTCGATCGGTGCGTTAATGACCAGGCCCGTCTGCACGTTGATGCCCCGCCGCCGCCCGCCGAGGCCGAGCAGCTTGAACGTATCCAGGTTGGTCATCGCCCGCGACGTGAGCATCAGCCCCAGCGTTCCCAGCAGCATCGAGCTGGGCGTCCGCCGCCCCAGGCAGGTCGCCATCAACCCCAAGCCTGCCGCCCCCAGCACCGACCGCGACGTCGGCGACCAATACTCCTGCATCAAGTCGTAGCGCTCCCCGCGCCGCTCGACGCCGCCCTGCAGGTCAGGCGTCGCGCCGGCATCGTCGTGGACGCGGAGGGCCGATTGCACCTCGCCGACGCCGCGAACGCTCCGCACCGCCGCCAGCAGTCCGTCCAGTTCCCTGGCCAGCACCGATCCGAACATCGTGATGCGGCCCCCAGACGCGTCCACGTCGATCGCCGACGGGTGCGAAACGTACCGGCCGATCTTCGCCCGGACGCGGGCCGTCAGCACGTCGTCGGCCGGTTCATCGTGCTGGAATGCGTGGCGAAACTCGGCGACCGTGCCCTGAAGCCGGTTTTGAGCGTCGCGCCGCACCACCTCGGCGGCCCGCGTCGCCTTGTGGCAGTAGTGGACGCACTGGTCCCGGAGCAGCGACCGCCGACGCCGCCCGCGCTCCGGATCCATGAAGTACATCAAACCCGCGCCGCAACAGACGCCTTTGAGAAAGGAAATCGGGTGAGCCATCGGTACACCTCCGTGGTTAATGCACAGTCCCCGGTTAATGAGCGCAGCATCGCGCGCAAAACAAGCCGCAGCCCATACTTCAACGCAAATCGCGGGCCCGCCGCCCGCCCCGGCGCGACCTGCGTGCGACGTTACCGGTACGGTTGTTGCACTGCCGAGTGAACCGTCGTTACCAGCCGGCAGCCCCGCTCCGTTAACGCAACTATTTCGGATACGACATTTAGCCGGCCCGCTCGCGGGCCGATCCTGGCGCCTCGGCTGCTAAATACGCTATCCGAGCATTCGACTGTGACGGGACGCTCGCCGCTGCATTCCCCAACTATCAGTTCGCAACCATCAGCGAGGAGCAATCACATGGCTACGCGTAAAGAATCCGTTACCTCCAGTACGAGCACGACGAGCACCGGTCGCTCGGATGATGCCACGCGCGATCGCAACGAAGACGCCATCACCGGCGAGCCCGGCTCGCATCCGGTGGGCGCCGGCATCGGCGCGGCGGCTGGCGGTGCGGCGGCCGGGGCGGCCGCAGGCGCGTTGGGCGGGCCGGTCGGCACGGTCGTCGGCGCGGTCGTCGGCGGCGTCGCCGGCGGCTATGCCGGCAAGGCCGTCGCCGAACAAATCGACCCCACGGCTGAAGACGCCTATTGGGAGCGCGAATACCGCAACCGCGAGTACTACGACGAAGCGGTGCCCTATGAAGACCTGCGGCCCGCCTACCGGCATGGCTGGGAGTCCCGCAGCCGCTACGCCGGCAGGAATTGGGACGCCGCCGAGGCGGATGTTCGCCGCGATTGGGAAACCTCCCAGCACGGCAAGTCGCTGACTTGGGAACGCGTCAAGCGCCCCGCACGCGATGCCTGGGACCGCATCGAACGAGCCATGCCCGGCGACGCCGACCGCGACGGCCGCTAGCGATGTCATCCCCATGGCCCGGAGGCAGCGCCCCATTAGCCGGAGGCACACCTGCCTCCGGGCCCCGCCCAGCGACCCACCGCGCGCGCACCGCCACCTACCCGCGCCGGCGCAAAACCCACGCCGCCGCCAGCACCATCAACCCCACCGCAATCGCCGCCGGCAAGTGCTGCTTGGCAGCCGCCCAGGCGATGTCGCGAAGGCCCTTTTCATCGCCCACGGCAGCCCGCCGACTGTCGCCGCGCCTGTTCTGCACAGCCAGGGCGAGCGTACTGGTCGCCGCCGACCGATGGCCGTTTCGTCGCCAAGGCATAGCGAATCTCCCCTCGCCTGGTGAAATAATGCCCAGGCCGCGCGCATTCGCCCCACATGTTCATTAGCGGCAAAGCCCGTGCCGACCCTGGCAGGCAAGAGCCGCCCGACGATTGCCCTCGGCGGCCGCTTTGGCGTAAGGTATTCGTGCGACACGCGCACCTTGCGACCGTCGCCACCGGGCACGCGTTGCCAGTCCCCACTTTCCTTCTTCATCCGGCGGTAGGGAACCCATGAAATACGGCATGAACTTGTTGCTGTGGACTGATCACCTCGACGATTCCATCATGCCGGTGCTCGCCCGGCTGAAGGAAATGGGCTACGACGGCGTCGAAGTCCCCATGTTTCAGCTCGACGAAGCGTTCTACGGCCAATGGGGGAAGCGGCTGGACGGCCTGGGCCTCCGCCGAACGGCCGTCACCGTGCGGGGCGAGGCCGACAACCCCATTAGCGCCGACCCGGCCATTCGCCAGGCCGGCATCGACGGCAACAAGAAGGCTCTCGATTGCTGCGCGGCCCTGGGGGCCGAAGTCCTCTGCGGGCCGTTCCACTCGGCCATCGGCAGTTTCAGCGGCGCCGGGCCCACGGCGGACGAATGGCGGCGGGGCGTCGAAAGCATGCGGCAGGTCGCCGAGCACGCCGGCGACGTCGGCGTGACCTTGGGCGTCGAGGCCCTCAATCGGTTCGAATGTTACTTCGTCAACTGCGCTGCGGACAACGCCCGCTTCGTTGCGGAAGTGAATCACCCCCGCTGCCGGACGATGTACGATACGTTTCACGCGCACATCGAGGAAAAGAACGTCGCCGAGGCGATCCGCACGACGGCGCCATACCTCGGCCACGTCCACATCTCGGAAAACGACCGCAGCACGCCGGGTCGGGGCAACGTTCGCTGGAAAGAGAACTTCGACGCCCTGGCCGCCAGCGGGTACGACGGCTGGCTGACGGTCGAAGCCTTCGGACTGATGCTGCCGCGGATCGTCGCCGCCACCAAGATCTGGCGGCGGATGTACGATAGCGAAGAGCAGCTCGCCGCCGACGCCCTAGCCTTCATGAAAAGCGAAATGGCCCGCCGGCACTAACGCCGACGTCCCCCCGCCCCCCTACGGACTGGCCGCTTAAGCGGCCAGTCCAACCGCGGCGGGCCAGCTCAGCTATTCGCTCGCCGGCGCACCGCCGCGGCGGCCAGCGCGGCCGCGCACAGCGCCAACGCCGTGGGCTCGGGAATTGCCACGGCCGCCCCCGCCGGCGGTCCGAACTTCATCTTCCACACGTCCAGGTCGGCCGCGGTGACGTTGCCATCGCCATTGGCGTCGCCGTTGCTCGGCAGGCCCGTCCCCACGCGCCCGAGGTTGCGCTGCCAGACGAGAAAGTCATTGCCGTCCACCAGGCCGTCGCCGTTGAAATCGCCGGCCGCCGTGGCAGCCACGTCCGAGACGAAGACGCCTGTCGTGCCGTCGGTGAAGGTGGCCAGGAAGGCCACCTCGCCGCGGTCGTTGAGCCCTGACCGGTAGCCTTGTTCGTTGTTGAAGCCGCCGACGAAATCGAGCTTAAGAATCGTCCGCGACACGCCAGGCGCCACCAATAGCGGGTCGCCTTCGCGGGCCACCAGCCGCAACTGCCGGTCGAGGCCCTCGACCCACAACGCCTGGTCGTTATCGGCGACGACGCCGGGGCCCGAAAGCGTCCCCAAAAACGCCACCTGGCCGGCGTTGTTGAGCACCGGATTGGCATACGTGCTGTTGACCACGCCGCTCGGCAGGCCGCCGTAGGTCGTGCCGCTGGTGGCGACCGGCCGCCAGGCGCCGGCGGCAGGTTTCACCCAAATGCCCTCCTGCGTGTCGGTCGCTCCGCCCCAACCGGTCGTGGCCCCGGTGAACGCCAGATCGCCGCGCTCGTTGATCATCGCGTTGCCGAACGTCGAAAACTCCACGGCGCCTTGCGCGAATTGACCCTCGCGGGCCGCCAGCTCCAGCGTGCCGGCCCGGTCGACCCACAGCGTGTGATTGTTGGCGCCGACGCCGATGCCCGTCAGCGTGGCCGAAAAGGCTACGTCCCCATGGCGGTTGATGCTCGGATCGCCGAGCGTCGAGAAGACGATCGGCGAGGGGAGCGAGCCCGCGGGGTTCCCTTCGCGTGCCACCAGTGTCAGGGCCCCGTTGCGCTCGATCCAGATGCCGCCGTCGTTGGCCGTGGTGACGCCGGCGCCGGCCGTCAGCATCCGAAAGGCGACTTGCCCGGCGGCATTGACCACGGGGCCCGTCGGCAGCAATTTGTCGAACGTGATGCCGCTGGCCAGCCCGGGCGCCGGATCACCCAAGCGAGCCACTAGCCGGGTCCCGCCCCGGCCGGCGGCCCAGAAGCCGCGGTCGTTGTCGGCCGTGACGCCGGTTCCACGCAACAGCGCCCGAAACGCCGCTTGGCCGTTGTCGCTCAGGGCCGGCTCGAACATCGTGCCAAAGGTCACGCCCGCCGGCGTGCCGGGGGCCGGGCTCCCTTCGCGGGCCAGCACGCTGGCGCCGCCGCTCGGGCCGAGCCACACGGTCTCGTTGTTGTTGACGTTAACGCCCGTGCCGGCGACCAGCCCGCTGAAGCTGACGAGGCCCGCGCTGTTGAGAATCGGCTCCGCGGCCCGTTGAATGGCGATGCCGGCCGGCAATCCAGCGGTCGTGCCCCCTTCGAGTGCCACCGGCGCCAGGCTGCCGCTGGCATCGGTCCAGATTCCGCTGTCGTTGGCCGCCGTCACGCCGCCGACGCCCGGCGTGAGCATCGCAGCGAAAGCCGTGCGGCCGGCGCTGTTGAGCGATGGTCCGAGGTATTGGGCGCCGGTGAAATAAAGCTGCGAAAAGGTGGCGCCGCTAGGGGCCCCAGGGGCCGGCTGGCCGGTGTAGGCCACGGTGCGAAGGGCCGCATACAGAGGCGCCTGGGCGCAGAACAGCGCCAAAAGGGCCCAGAGGATCGGCAGTTTCATCGTTGGAGCCGCTTAAAGGTGAAGCTCAGCGGCGAACTGACAGCCGCAAAGCGCAAGTAGATGGCCGCCCGGCGATTCTCTGTTCGCGATCTAAAGGGGCGGCCGCTGGTAGTTCCAGCTTACACGTCGTGCCGCAGGGATGCCAGTTTTTGACCGCCGGCCGTCGCTTACCGACGCCCATAGCCCGGCAAGGCGGCGCCCTGTAAGGATTCTGACGGACTACCGGGCGAGGCCTAGTTCGCTTGCCCGCTGTAGAAATGGCGCCGCCTCGGCCGAGCGGCCCAGGTGCTCCAGTAGCACGCCGAGCGTGTAATTCAGCTCCGGTGAATCGGGCGACTCTTCGACGCCGCGGCGGAGCGTGGCTTCGGCTGCCGACTGGTCGCCGGACTGCATTTGCGCCGCGGCGAGATTCACCCAGGCGTCGGCCACGTCGGGCCGCAGCGCCAGGGCCTGGCGGTACAGCTCGGCGGCGGCCGCCGGTTTGGCCAGCGCCATCAGCGCGTCGCCCAGTTGCAAGCGGGCCTGGAAGTGCGTGGGATCGAGCCGTGCGGCGTCCCGGAGCGGCGCCACGGCGCCGGCAGCATCGCCCTGCTGGAGCCGCAGCAGGCCGCGGCGATAGGCTTCATTGGCGCTGGCGGTCCGCAAGGCCTGGTCGATCCGGCGGGCCTCGGGCACGTCGGGCGTGAGCGCTGCCAGCGCCGCAAGCATCTCCTGCTGGTTTTGGGCTGCCGCCGTTGAACCAGGCGATCCATAACGCCGCTCGGCGCCGACGAGCACGGCGGCGATGGACGCCAGCACCGCCCATTTGCCCGCATGCACCAGCGGCGGCACGAGGCGTTCTCGCGTCGCCGCGTCGATGGAGCCGACGACCAGGTTATCGCGGGTCTTCTCCTGGCTCACCTTCCAAATAAAACCGTCGTAGTAGAAGTGCAGCAGCGACGAGGTGACGAACAGGGCGATAAGCCATTGGCGGGCGTCGGCCACGTCGCCGCTAAACAGGCGGTCGCCCGACTGGGCCGTGAGGTAGCGGATCGAGCTGTAGGCGGCGATGGCGGCCAAATAGCCGCCCAGCATCGTCCAGCGATCTTGAAACAAGAAGCCTAGTGGCCCGAACTGCGAGCCGACGCGCGACCGCAGCCGGCGGTTGTAAATCCAAACGACGGCGTTGTACTGCACGGCGTGAAAGATCTCGAACATCGCGATGCCGACGAGCACGTTCGTCGAAAGCCGGCCGCAATACCAGTAGAACCAGCCAGTCGTCCCGGCCAGCAGCAGCTTCACGCCGTTGACGGGCAATCCGCGGCGGCGACGATGGACCAGATGCCCGACGTAGATCGCCAGGACGCCCCCGCAAACGGCGCCGACGACCACCCGCAGCGCGGCGAGCGAATCGGGCCCAAACAGCGGCAGGCCCGATTGCCACATGGCGCCCGCCAGGCCGAACATGCGCGTGTCGCTGAAGACGACGCCCGATAGAAACATCGCCAGGCACAGGGCATGATCCAATCGCGCGGTGCGGCGATCGTTTTCGCCGCGGCGGATATCGTAAATCCGCATGAAGCCGAAGGTTTGCATCAGCCCGTGCCACGTGCCCCAGACGAGCAGGATGAGCTCCAGGCCGTGCAAGTGGGTCCACGGCAAGCGGAGCGCGGCCGCAAGCGCCTGCGGCGGCGTGAAGAGCAGCGCCAGCGCAAAGGTCAACGGGGGGGCCAGCAGGAACCGCCAGCGGTAGCGGCTGAACAGCTCCCGGTCGCCGTAGGCTCGCATGAAGCCGGGCAAGTGGTGCCCGAGCGAGGCGAAGGCGATGACGGCCAGATACACCTGCTCCGGCTGCCACCAGTGTCGCACGGCGACCAGCACGGCCGGGACGATCGCCACCGGTGTCAAAACGAGGTAGACCAGATCCCACGCCGGCGAGACGATCCAGGCCTGGGGCGACGGGCGTGGGAGGGATAGGGGAGTGGGCACGGGGCCGTGGGCAGGGGGGCAGGGGTTGTTAACGTAAGTATGGCAGCGCCGAGCTGCTTCTTTTGGGAGAAGGCGGAATCGCGGGGCCGGGCGTGTTGGTCTGGGGGAAAAGGGGCCGAGTTGGGGTTTTTCTTGGAATTCGGGCGGCGGCTGCTTATGCTGGAAGGGTCGCCGAGCCCCGGCCGGGACTGTCCCGGTTGGCGGCGTCTGCGGCCTTACTGCGCAGTTAAGTGTACCGCCATGAAACGACTGTGTGCGACCCTGTTTGCCGTCACGCTACTTGCGGTGGGATTAGGGTTCGGAAGTTCCGCCGCGCGCGGCGCTTCGCCGACGAGTCCTGCCGGCGAGCCGACGGACCTGTTTGATGCGATGGAGTCCGGCGACATCGATGCGCGATTCATCGCCAAGGACTCGAAGCGCGGGCGGATCATTCTGCAGAACAAGACCAAGCAACCGGTGAACGTAGCGATTCCCGAAGCGTTCATCGGCGTGCCGATGGCCCAGTTTGGCGGCGGCATGGGGGGCGGCGGGTTTGGCGGCGG
>QEVI01000103.1 GCA_003576855.1 Planctomycetota bacterium | reverse complement strand
GGCGGCGCGGCGGGATGGCAAGGGGCGTGGCCATAGTGCGATTGTCGTCGGGTGCTTGCGTTTTCTTTCTCGCAACGTCGCTCGGCGGCGCAGCCGCCGCTAAGCGGCACGTCGCGGCGGCGTTAGTACTCGATCAGGTGGTTGTGGATGTTGTCCTTGGCAAGCTCTGGAAAGGCGATTGTGCCGTACTGGTACTGGGCCTGCGGCCGAATCGCATAGGGATCGAGCGCCGGGACCTGCTCGACGAAGTTGCCCGTAGGCACGCGGTAAATGCCCGATTCGCCGTCCGGGCCGTCGGAGTAAACCAGCGGCGTCAGGCGGTAGGCCGAGACCAGGTCGCTGTTGTTCCGCTGGCGTATCGACTGGATGTGCGCCGCAACGTCTTTTGGAAACTGCGTCGCCGGCGGATTGATCACGCCTTGCTGATCGCGACGATAAACGTCGAACGGATCGTGGTCGGCTTCGCCGGAATGGAGCCCGGTCGTCGGGTCGAGCGGCTGCAAATCGGAGACGAACCCCGGCGCCCACCGGACCCAGCCGATCGACTTGCCCCAGCCGTCGATGAACTCCGGCAGGCCGTCCTCGTCGGTGTCGGCGATGTCCTTGCTGCTGAACAGCGTGCGGGCCTCGCCGTCGGCCGTGGCGAACATCACGACCATGTACAGGCATTCGGCGTCCTGGTTGTCGATGTTGGCGCCGGCTTGAGCGACGCGGCGAAAGTACATTTGCGCCAGCGCCGGAGGCGACTCCAGTACATACGGCGTATGCAACGACGGGCTCGATCCGAAACTGCCGAAGTCGACGAACCGGTCCGGCATTTCGTAGCGGATCAACTCCCGCAGCCCCAGCAGCCGCAGGTCGGCCATCGCCTGGCCGCGAAGCTGCCGACCTGCCGGAGTCGTCTCCGGGAAACTGACGTTGATTTGCTGCACCAGCCGCGGATCGATCTCCACCCGCCGGGATTCGTACGAGGCCCAGCGCTCCATCAGGAGCGTGTGAATCCGCGTGATAAGCTGCTGCGTGTGGCTGCGACGGCCATGCTCGATCGCCGCGGAGGCCGTCCCCATGATCGCCGCGGCGATGAGCGCGATGATCACCATCGTCACCAAGAGCTCGACAAGCGTCACGCCGCGCCGCAAGTGAGACGCCGGAACGGGAAAGGCCGAACGGGAAAGCGGCCCATAGCCGCGGCTCAACGAGCCGCCGGAGCGGGTGGAGAACGAGCAACGGGGAACGGTGGAATTGCCGGCGCGCAACGACAGCCCCTCCCCGCCAGGCGGGCCGGGCGCTCGGCATTCCACATTCAACATTCCGCTGTGCCGCGTCATTCTTCCGCTGCCTCGGCCAGTTCGCCGTCCGCGAAGTTGCTCAGCGTGTCGGCGAGCGGGCCCATGAACGGCCCCTCCGGGTAGACGGCCTGGTTGCCCAGGGTCGTCGCCGGGTTCGGCGGCGTCGTGGTAGCGCTTTGGCCGAAGTCGCCCCACTCGTCGTCCAGGCCGCAGTGCAATATCTGAAATTTCTGATCGATGAACGTCAGGTCGCCCATGGTCGGCGTGCCGCTGGCCGGGAAGCCCTCGCGGACCTTCTTCAGGGCGTAGATCGGCGTGCCGAACTGCGCCGGCGGGTCGTATTGGTAGGGCTTGTGCCGCGACGTGTCGAAGTACACCAGCGGCAGGTCGGACCCAGGCGGCTGGTACCGCCAGAAGTTGATCCGCCGCGACTCGCCGGCATCGGCCGCGTCGCCATCGCTGTTGAGGTCCACCTGGTAGAGCAGGAACCGACCGTCGCCCGCCGGGGCGGCGGCGAACTCGCCGCTGTCGGTCCGCGGCCCGAGCCGGCCCAGGTCGAACTCATAGCCGGTCGCGCGGCTCTCGAGGACCTCGCCCCCCGGCTGATTGACGAACGACGGCCCGCCGGGGCCGGAGACCGGGAACTGTTCGTCGGCGCTGAAGCCGCCGAGCCAGAAGTACACCGCCTCGGCCGCGGTCATGCCGTGCGGCAGGTTCTGGTTCGATCCGCCGGCGACGTTCTGTCCGCAGAGCGCCAAAATCAACTGCCGCGGTTCCCGATGCCGCGGAAACGCCTTCTTGAACATCCGCTCGAAGTCGGCCTGCACCATGGCCGCGGGCGTGCCGGACGGAGGGTTGTTCACCGCGTTGGGGTTGGGATTGAAGGCGTTGGGCGGATAGTCGCCCCGATCCTGCTTAAACTTCTCCAGGGCCCCGGCGAGCTGATTGATCTCCATCACGATCCGGCCCCGGCGAGCGGCGTACATCGCCCGCACCGCGGCGGCCGTGATGAGGCTGGCCAGCACCGCGATAATCGCAATCACGATCAGCAGCTCCGTCAGCGTGAAGCCGCGGCGGGGGCCGCCCGATGCCGTGACCGGCGACCCGCGGCGGCAAGTGCGACAAGAAAAGCGGTGAGTAGGCATGTCGTGGCGGCTCCTGACTGGTCGGCTGGCCTGGCTCGGCAAGCCAGGCGGGACTCCTCGTGACGCTAGCGACAGTTTAACCGGGACCTGCGGTTGGACGCAGTAGCGTGCCGGGCGGCAAGGCGCCGCCGCCAGCAGGCAATCGCGTGGGTTGTGGCGGTTGGTCGGAACTGATCGGTTCTTGGGCTAGGGCGCTGTGGTTCTCCAGGCGCGCTGGCATCCGTAGCCTCGTCGGCCCTCCGCACGGCAGGAGGCCCGAGGGCGGCCGGCCAGGAACGTGTCGCGAAACGAGACGTGGTGGTCAATTTCGCAAGGCGGAATAAGGCGCCCCGGAGCGCAAACGCCGTGCAAACAAGGCTTTACATAATCCCCCCAGCAGCGTAGGGGCAAAGGCCGTGCCGATGAGCAATTGTACGCGCCTCGTCCGCGTACGGGCCGCCCGCGCGGGGATTGGAATCCTTTTGGATCGCCCCCGGGATCGGCTCGCCGCGCGAATGTTGGCGAGGGCTTGCCGCGGCCTTTAGCCCGACAGGTTATTGATCAGGCTCACCAGGGGCACGAACAGCGAGATGACGATGAAGCCGACCGCGCCGCCCAGGAACAAGATGAGCAGCGGCTCCATGAGCTTGGTCAGGCCGTCGGTCAGCACGGCCACTTCTTCGTCATACGTATCGGCCACCTTGTAGAGCATCGTGTCGAGCTCGCCGGTTTCCTCGCCGACGTCGACCATGTTCACGACGATGTCGTCGACCACCCGCTGCCGGTACTTCAGCATGTAGATCAGCAGCCCGATCGGGCCGCCGATGAAGGCGAACCAAAAGAAGGCCGCCATCGGGTGGAAGCCCAGCTTCGAGTATTCCTTCATCGGCTGGGCGATGGCGTCGCCCTCGCGGATTCGCTCGCTGACCTTGGCGTACATCCGCTCAAAGACGGCGTTGCCGGCCGTCTCGCGAGTGATGTTCAGGGCTTCGAGAATCGGCACGCCCGAGGCGACCAGCGTGCCGAGGGTCCGGGAGGTCCGGGCCATGATGTTTTTCTCGATGAGCTGGCCGAAGATCGGCACCTTGCAGACGAACTGGTCCCAGCCCATGCGGCCGGCGCGGAATTTTCGGATGAGCTTGACTGTGAGCCAGATGAGCACCGGGATGCCGGGGATGAGGTACCAGTATTCCTGGCACCACTCGGCGATGGCGATCAGCATCAACGTCGCCGCGGGCAGCTCCAGCTCGAAGTCCTCGAAAATGTCCTGAAACGCCGGGACGATCTTGATCATGATGAACGTCAAGATGCCGACGGCGACGGTGACGACGACGATCGGGTAGATCATCGCCGACTTGACCTTGCGCTTCAAAGACTCGGCCCGTTCCTTGAAGTCGGCCAGGCGCTGCAGAATGACTTCGAGGGCGCCGCCGGCCTCGCCGGCCTTGATCATGTTGACGTAGAGCCGGTCGAAGCACTTGGGCGACTTGGCCATCGCCTCCGACAGGGTATCGCCGGCCTCGATGTGCTCGCAGGTGTCTTCCAGCGAGTATTTCAGGCGGCCAGGCCGCGATTGCTCGGCCAGGATCCGCAGCGAGCGCAAGATGGGCAGCCCCGCGTCCTGCAGGATGGAAAGCTGGCGGGTAAAGGCGGTAAGCTGCTTGCTTTTAACGCCGCCGAAGACGAACCCGCGCCGCTTCTTGCCGGCGGCGGCTTCGGCTTTCTTCCGGCTTTTCTTGACGGAGATCTTCGTGACGAAGTACCCCATCTGCCGGATGGTCGCCTGCGCATCTTCCTCGGTGGCCGCCTCGATCACGTCCTTGATCTCGGCGCCGGTGGAGTCCATCGCCTCGAATTGAAAAGTTGGCATAGCCGTGGTCCTGGTTCGGCGCCTGTGGCCCCTAAAGATGCTGGATGCTGGCTGCTGGCTGCTGGAATGGATTCACGACGACCTGTGCCTCCAGCATCCAGCAACTAGCATCGAGCACCCTCCTACTACTACGCTTCCAAAATCGTCTCGCGGACGACCTCCTCGGCGGTGGTGACGCCCTCGAAACAGGCCTTCAGGCCGGCCCGCCGGAGCGTGACCATGCCGGCCCTTTCGGCCGCGGTCCGCAGCTCGTCGGTCGAGGCGTTCCGCATAATCATATCCCGAATCTCGTTGTTCATGATCATCAGCTCGAACAGGCCGACGCGACCCTTGTACCCAGTATTGTTGCAAGTTTCGCACCCAGAGCCACGGAAAAAGCGTTTGCCCTTCAGGTCCGCGGCCGTCAGTTCCAGGTCGTCCAGCAGTTCCTTGCTGGGGACGTACTCCTCGCGGCACTTCAGGCAGACCTTGCGGACCAGCCGCTGGGCCAGGATCGCCTCGACCGTCGCCGTGATGAGGAACGTCGGGACGCCCATGTCCTTGAGACGCGTAATCGTGCTGGGAGCGTCGTTGGTGTGCAGGGTGCTGAACACCATGTGCCCGGTCAGCGAGGCCTGGACCGCGATTTCGGCCGTCTCCAGGTCGCGGATTTCGCCCACCAGGATCTTGTCCGGGTCCTGGCGGAGGATCGACCGCAGGCAGTGGGCGAACGTGTTGCCGATCGAGGCGTCGATGGGTACCTGGATGATCCCCTCCATGTCGTACTCGACCGGATCCTCGGTCGTGATGAGCTTGTCCTCGATCTTGTTCAGCTCGTTGAGGGCCGAGTAGAGGGTGGTCGTCTTGCCGGAGCCGGTGGGCCCGGTCACCAGCACGATGCCGTTGGGCTTGCCGATGGCGACGCGGAAATCGGCGAGCGTCTTGGCGTCCATGCCGACGTTCTTCAGGTCGAGCGACACCACCGAGCGATCGAGCACCCGCATGACGACGCTCTCGCCGAACATCGTCGGCAGGACGCTGACCCGTAGGTCGACCGGGTGGCCGCCGACGGTCAGCTCGATCCGCCCGTCCTGCGGCAGGCGGCGTTCGGCGATGTCGAGATTGGCCATCACCTTGATGCGGGTGGTGATGGCGAACGCCAGATGCCGCGGCGGCGGCACCATTTCGTACAGCACGCCGTCGGCCTTGATGCGGATGCGGAACTCGTCCTCGAACGGCTCGAAGTGCAAGTCGCTGGCGTGGTCCTTGATCGCCAAGAGCAGCACCATGTTCAGCAGCTTGCGGACCGGGGCGCTGTCGGCCAACGCCTCGACGCTGGTGAGGTCCAGCGAGTTTGAGGCGGCTTGGGCGGCCGCGGCGGCCAGCTCCTCGTCCTCGGCCATCTGGGTGACGATGCTCTCGACGCTTTCGGTGTTCTCGCCGTAGTAGCGTTCCAGGGCCTGCAGCACGGCCGGCTCGGTGGCGACGACGACGCGGATGTTGTAGCCCAGGAAGGTGCGCAGCTCGTCCTGGACGGCCAGGTTCTGCGGGTCGCACATGGCGACGGTGAGCGTATGGCCGTCGAACTCCGTAGGAATGATGCGGTACATCTGCGCCATCGGCTCGGTGACCATTTCGAGCACCTTTGGGTCGATGTGCAGATCGCCGAGCGTGACCACCCGCAGGTGGAGCTGTTCGCCGAGGGCCTGCGCGAGCTGCTCGTCGTTGATCAGGCCCATGTCCATCGCGACCTGGCCCAGCATCTGGCCAGAGCGCTGGTGCTGCTCCTCCAGCAGCAGTTCAAGCTGGTCGTCGGAGATGTACCCGAGATCAACCAGGATTTGTCCGATACGGCGTTGGGGCATAGGTGGGAGCGTCGGGAAGCAGGGGGCGGGGCAATTGCCGGCCGGGTGGGCCTGGGTATTCGTTCGCTAGCCGGGATGGCCGGGCTATATGGCCGAGCCGTCTCGGCCCGGTCAGGCGGCGCCCTCGTTGGGCGCCTGCGGTTCGTCGAAGATCCCGCGCTCGGCCGCGGCGATGCGCTTGGCGAGATCGTCGGGACTGTTGGCCTTGGCGATCGCGTCCTCCTTGGTGACGACTTCCCGCCGCCAGTGGTGGAACAAGTGATCGTCCAAAAGCTGCATGCCGTACTTCGAACCGGTCTGAATCGCGCTAGTGATGCGGAAGATCTTGTTCTCGCGGATCAGGTTGGCGATGCCTGGCGTGACCACGAGCGTTTCGAAGCTGGCGACGCGGCCGCCGCCGATGCGGGGCAGCAGTTGCTGGGCGAGAATGCCGATGATCGCCGTGGCAAGCTGCGTGCGAATCTGGTCCTGCTGATGGCTGGGGAACACGTCGATGATGCGGTTGATCGTGCCGGCGGCGCTAGAGGTGTGGAGCGTGGCGAACACGACGTGGCCCGTCTCGGCGGCGGTGATGGCGGCTTCGATCGTCTCCAGGTCGCGCATTTCGCCGACGAGGATCACGTCCGGGTCCTGCCGCAGGGCCCGGCGAATGGCCTCGGCGAACGACGTGACGTCCACGCCCACTTCCCGCTGATTGACCGTGGACTTCTTGTGATTGTGGTAGAACTCGATCGGGTCCTCGATGGTGATGATGTGGTGGTCCATCGTGTTGTTGATCTCGTCCACCATGGCGGCCAGCGACGTGCTCTTGCCCGAGCCGGTCGGACCGGTGACGAGGATCAGGCCGCGGGGCCGCTTGATCAGCTCCTTGAAGACCGACGGCAGGCCCAGGTCGTCCATTGACATGAGCTTGACGGGAATCTGCCGCAACACGATCGAGACGTTCCCCTTTTGCCGGAAGACCGACACGCGAAAGCGGGCCTGATCGCCGAAGGCGAAGCCGAAGTCGGTGCTGCCGGTCTCCTGGAATTCCTGCTGGCAGCGGTCGGGCGTGATGCTTTTCATCAGCGCCATCGTGTCGGCCGGCTCGAGGACCTTCGTCTTGAGTTTTTGCAGCCGGCCGTGGAGGCGGAGCACCGGCGGCTGCCCGACGGAGATGTGGAGGTCGCTGGCGCCCTGCTTCACCTGAGCAGAGAGCAACTTGTCGATCAGGATTGTTCCCATGCGCTTGTTCTCACCAACGGCGCGCGGCGTCCGCCGCGTCGGCACTGGCCGCAGGCAGCCGGGAGCCTCTTCAGTAGGGGAGGAGAGGGCGGCTGTAGGCGGCGCGGTTTGGCGCACTCGGTGTTCCGGACCGAAGCGCTTCCGGCGCGGCTGCCAGGCGTCCCTGAGGGCATTGTTCGGACGCTACCCGCCGTGTCCCCATTATGGCGCTGGGGGTGGGTAAACTCAAGAGTTTCAAGAGGATAACCGCAATCGCCGGCCAGGATGGCCGGGCCGGATCGCCGGCCAAGATGGCCGAACCATCTTGGCTCGGCTGCCGGCCGTTGGACGGGGCCTCAGTCGACGACCTCGCGCTTGGCGACGCGGAACACTTCTTCCAGCGTCGTGATCCCGGCCATCGCCTTGTTGACGCCGTCCTGGTAGAGCGTCGTCATGCCGCCGCGGATGGCGGCCTTGCGGATTTCCTGCGTCGGGGCCCCGGCAAACGCCAGCTCGCGGACCTTGGAGGTCATCGTCATCAGCTCGTAAATGCCGATGCGACCCCGATAACCGCTCTTGCCGCAATGCGAGCAGCCGACGCCTTTCATGAACGTGGCGCTGGCGGCCTGCTCCGGCGTGATGCCGGCCGCGTCCAGTTGCGCTTCGGTCGGCGTGAACGGTTGTTTGCACTTGGAACATACGACGCGAACCAGCCGCTGGGCCATCACGCCGATGACGCTGCCGGCCACCAGGTACGCCGGCACGCCGATATCGACCATGCGGGTAATCGCCCCCGGGGCGTCGTTGGTATGGAGCGTGCTGAAGACCAAGTGCCCGGTGAGCGAGGCCTGGATGCCCATCGACGCGGTCTCGTGGTCGCGCATTTCGCCCACGAGAATCACGTTGGGCGCCTGCCGCAGCATCGCCCGGATGATCTTGGCGAAGTCCAGCCCGATGGAGTGTTTCACCTCGACCTGGTTGATGCCCGGCAAGTAGTACTCGACCGGGTCCTCGGCCGTGATGATCTTGCGGTCCGGCCGGTTGAGCTCGTTCATCGCGGCGTAGAGGGTCGTCGTCTTGCCGGAGCCGGTGGGCCCGGTCACGAGCAGAATGCCGTTGGGTCGCCGAATGAGCTGCCGGAACGTGCGGAAGTCCTTGTCGGAAAGCCCAAGCTGGCGGACGCCGATCTTGATGTTGTCCTTGTCCAGCAGCCGCATGACGCAGGACTGGCCGTGGTTGGTCGGCAACATGCTCACCCGCAGGTCGAGCTCCTTGCCGCCGGCGGTGATTTTGATCCGGCCGTCCTGGCAGCGCCGCCGCTCGGCAATGTCCATCTTGGCGAGAATCTTGATGCGGCTGAGCAACGCCCCCAGCAGACGCCGCGGAGGGCTGTCGCGCTCGATGAGGATGCCGTCGATGCGGTAGCGAATCCGCACCCGGTCCTCAAACGGCTCGACGTGGATGTCCGAGGCCCGAAGCTGCACCGCCTCGGTGATCATGAGCTGCACGAGCCGGACGATCGGGGCGCTGGTTTCATCGACCACGTCGTCGGAATCGGCTGCGGCGTCGTCTTCGGTTTCGGTGAAGTCGATGGCCGTGTCGGTGAATTCCTGCAACATCGAGTCGGCCGATTCGCCGTCGACCTGGCCGTAGTTGCGGTTGATGGCTTCGAGGATGCTCTCGCGGGTCGAGATGCCGATCTCGATCTTCCGGTTGAGGATGAACTGCAGCTTGTCAAAGGTCTCGAAATCCTGCGGGTCGCTCACCAACACCTTCAGCGCACCGTTCTCCTCGGAAAACGGAATGACGGCGTTCTCGCGGGCGACCGATTCGGGCACCAGTTCGACGACGGCCGGCGGAATGGGGACGTTGTTCAGGTCGAAGTACTCGTAGCCGTACAGCTTCGCTAGGGACTTGGCGATCTGCTCGCTATTGGCGTAGCCGAGCTGCACGATGGCGTCCTGCAGCTTCAGGCGGCGGGACTTGGCGACCGTCTCGGCCTCTTGGAGCTGCTCCGGGCCGATGATGCCCCGCTTGATAAGAAAATCCCCGAATCGATCAGCCATGGCTGCGTTCTTCTTCTGTTTCGAGTTGTTCCGGTCGAGCGCGGGCGCCTCGAAGCGGCGTCGAGCCGATGTACGCCGGCGGCGGACAAGCCAGTGCACGCGCCCCAACTCTTAGTGCACTCAGAACTTAGGCCCGTTTAGGGGCCTGCTACTGTTAGGCTAATGGCGGTGCTAGGGACTGTCAATCAGCGGCCCCGCCGCGTGCCCGGGCTGTTTTGGCGGCGCCATGAAACAACAGGCCCGCCCGCCCTGGACGACATGGACGTAGCCGCGTTTCGCCGCCGCCGACGAGCCGGCCAGACGCCGCCGTCGCTAGCCGTCGGTGGGCGGCGGATTCAGTTCGGCCAGGTTGGGCTGCGCACCGTGCGGCAATGGCGCTCTTGCAGCCGGCTCCGGGGAGAGCAACTCCGGAACTGGCGTCGGCGTCGCGAGATGCCCCTCTGGCCGGCTCGGCAATCGCCGTTCAATCATATGCCGCGCGTCAAGCCGCAGTTGCCGCGCCTGCTCGCGGAGGGCGTCTGCCTGTCGATAAAGGTCGAGCAATTCAAGGCGGTGAGCGGCGGCTTCAAGTTGCCAGGCGGCTTCTCGAAGCGCCTGGACAGCCTGACCGCCGGGCAACTGCGACGCAGCAGGCGGCCGAGCCGCGAACATGGCGTGCGGGCCGGCCAGCGGCGGCGAATACTCGTCAAACCGCTCCACCACCGATCCGCCGACGGCCTGCTGGATGCAACGTAGCTCCGGCGTCAAACGCGACGGTTCGTCGGCGCCGGACGGCGCCCTGCAAAAGCTTGCGGCCGCAGGGCGTTCGACGAGGGCGGGGCCTTCTTCAAGGGCAGGGGACGAAGACTCGGCGTTTGGCTGTGCCAGGCACGCGGCCGGAAGCCCAGAGAACATCGCCGCAGCGACCAGGCGTATGACGTTCATGCGCTGTATCACCGGTCCTCCGCGTGACCGTTGAATGAGAACCAAGGCGGCCCGACGCCGAAAAACATAGCCCGGCCGTCCCGGCCGGGCCGCCAATCGGCGCCAATCGCAATCATCGCCGGCCGGGACGGCCGGGCTATTTAGGCGATCAGATCAGGTGTTCGGGCAACACAGCATCGACATGGTCGCCGTTGAGGGGACGCTGCCCTTCGATGCGATCCAATCGCCAGGCGTTGCGATACGCCGGGCGGACGCGGACGTAGCGGACCTCTTCGTCCGGCGCCTCATCGAGGGACGTCTCGACGTACGGCTCGAACCGGTAGGCGACGCGCCGGCCGACATACGGGCCGTCGGAGGCCATCGGCGCCGCCGTGACATAGCGGCGGGTTCGCAAGCGCGGCCCGTCGACCGCCCATTGCCAAAGGATTTCACGGACCACCGCCAACGACAGCCCGCCGGTGCGTTCCTGGCAGGCCAGCTTGGCGTCGCGCCAGCGGGACTCGTTGCGCGCCAGTTCGATGATCTCGTGGCCGGCGTCGGTCAGACGGACGCACGGAACGCCGCTGGCCGTGCGGTCCACTTCCTTCAAGAGCCCGGCGTCGATGAGCAGCCGCAGGTGATAGCGGATACGCTCTTCCGCATCGTGATTGGGTCCGGAGCGAAGCACGCTCACCGAGCAGTCGGCGCCGCGGTTTTCGATGTCCAGCAACAACTGGCGGGCCAGGTCCAGGTCACGCTTCATGTCGGCACTCCCTTGCCAAAAGCGGGTGGGTTCGAAGCGCGCGCGGCCCGGCTGGCCACGCGGCAGTCGCGAATGTGTCCCAGTTATCCAATCCGGTCAATAGCGATTCGGCGCTAGCTGAGGGGAGGGATACAGGCTGGAGGCTGGAGGCTGGAGGGCCAGCCGCGCCGCTGGCCGTCGTTAGCATCGTCGCCGGAATCGCGCGTCACGCTGGCGGCTCTTGACCGCGGCGCATCGTTGCCAGCAGCGAGGCGATTGCCGCCAGCAGCAGCGCCGCTGGCTCGGGAACCGGCTTGGCGGCGCCGGGCGGCGGCGAGCCGAACTGCTGCCGCCAAAGTTGCAAATCCGCGGCGTCGACGACGCCGTCGTTATTGCCGTCGGCCGACCGGGCGCCCCGCAGCCCGAGTTCGGTTTGCCAGGTCAGCAGGTCGGCGCCGTCGATGGCGCCGTCGGCGTTGAAATCCCCGCTGGGCGGGGCCTGCAGGCTCCACGGCATCGTCGGCAGCTCGTCCAAGGTCACCACGTTTTCATGGCCCAGCGTGTGCTGCAGCGCCTCCGGGGTAAACGCATCGACGAACGAGCCATTCCACGGCGAGAAGTAGCTCCACGCGATGCCCCATTGCTCCATCACATCCGGGTCGGGAAGCGTGCCGGTCTCCGACAATGCAATCATCTTCCGCCCGTTGTAGTGCTCGAGCACGTCGAACCACTGGCCGCTCATGCTGGACGAGGGGTCGGTGTAGACGTCCAGGCCGATCATGTCGACGACGTCGTCGCCGGGGTACCAATCGAGGTGGTTGCCCTCGGCCGCCGAGCTGGTGAACTCCCAGATGAGATTATGGAGGCCGTGATGGTTGGTCAGCCGGTCGTACATCAACCGCCAAAGCTGCTTGAAGGGCCCGGGGCCGTGGGCGCCCCACCAGAACCAGCCGCCCTGCGCTTCGTGCAGCGGCCGCCAGATGACGGGCACGCCGGCGTCCTCGAACTTTTGCAGTTCGGCCGCAATGGCGTCGATGTCGCGGAGCAGCAACTGGTAGTCGCCGCCGCCGGGGCTGGCCAGGGCGCCGGGGAGGTTGAACGTCGTCCCTTGCGTATAGAATCCGCGCCACCAGGGCCAGTCGCCGGCGTTCACGAGGTTCGCCGGGGCGTTCCAATGCCAGCACATCGAGACGATGCCGCCGGTCTGTTTCGCCCAAGCCACGGACTGCTCGGTTTCGTTGCGGGGGTTCTCGCCGAACTGGCGCCGCGAAGGCGAATAGTCGATGAGATCCGACGCCCGAATCGCCGGGACCAGTCCCCCCGACTTGGCCAGGTAGGTGTTGCCGGGAAACGGTAAATTGGCGCCCTCGACATGCTGCTGGCCGGCCAGCGTCTTTTCGCCGTACAGGTCGGCGAGGTAGCCCATCAGCGCGCGGGCATGGGCGTCGGCCTGGTCATCGACCAACTGCGGCGCGACCGGCAGCACCGCCGGCGGCGCGAACGGGCGGAACTCCAGGTAATCGACGTCGTAGTAGCCCCAGTACTCGCGAATCTCCAGCGTGTTCACGCCGCCGCGGACGTTGAACAGCCCCGCACGGTCGGCGGAAAAGCTGCTCGATTGATCAAACATGCCGCTGCCGTTCTCGCCGTCCACGCGGTAGTAGTACCCTTTCGGCCCGTACGGCGAGCGGTAGCCGACCCACATCTCGTACAGCCCATCGGGCACGTCGACCTCCAGCCGCACGTAGTCGGCGTTCGACTGGCTATCGAAGCCGGTGACGTAGCCGCTGCCGGAAAAGCCGGACACGGAACTGGACGCCACCGTACCGAACCGCTGGCCGCTTTCCAGCTCGTAGCGGAGATTCTGCGCAGAGAGCGGCGCCGCGATCGACAGCAGCAGAGCGACCAACGATGAGCGGCGGGCGGCCGTCCAGCCGGTCGGGATGACGCGTGCGTTCGGCGGCGGCGATGCGATCACGGGCGAGGCACCTTGATCTCGATGCTTCCGTCGCCGGTGTCTACGACCAAGGGCGTCGTCCCCAGGTGGGCGTACTCGCGGGGCACCAGCAGCTTGCCCTGCGCGTCGGTGGCGTACTGAAGCGCTACTTTGTGTTTTCCGGGAATCAGGCCGTCGCCGTACTTCAGGCTGGTGGCGTTGGCGAACGAGCCGTCGGCGCCCACGCTGGCCGTGGCCGGGCGGGGATGCATGTCGCCCACCGGCTGTGCATCCTGCGATTGGAATTGCAGCATGATGCCCGCGGCGGGAATCGGCGCGCCGTCCTCGTACGTTACTTTGCCGTGGACAGGCATGTAGTCGAACGGCCCCTCGTCGCCGCACCCGCCGGCGCCGGCCAGCGCCACGGCGGCCGCCAGCAGTTGGCAGCACTTCCATCCCTCGATGCGGAGCGACCCCAAGTTAAACCTCCCCCGGTACGGGCGGTGCGGTGCAGCGGCCGCCGCTGATTAGTCGGCCAGCGCCAGCGGCTTTCCGTCCGACGAGACGTTCAGCCGCTGCCAGACGCCAAAATTCTGATCGGCGATGTCCGGCGGCACGCCGCCGGACGCCAGGCTGCCCAGGTACTCGCCGGTGCCCACGGCGCCGGCGTCGATGAAGTTGCTCAAGAACCGTACGCTGCCGTCGGCCATCGCGCCGAAGGCGCCGCCGGCGTGAACGCTGCGGACCACGGATTGGGCGCTGGCCCAGCCGTTGGCCCACATGCATTCGGCTCGCATCGTCGCCTCGCCGACGTCTTGCTGGACGAGATCCTTGCCGACGAAGTCGTCTTCCTCGCCGCCGCAACTGTTGACGCCCTGCGTGCCGTTGAACGCATGGCGACAATGAAAGTTCGACGCGCACATGCCCATCGCCCACACGCCGCGGCGGTCGCGCGCCGTGAGGCCGGCCCGCATTTCGCCCAGCATGAGCGTGTTGCTCGTGCCGTCGGCGAGTTGCGAAATGCTGCGCGAATAGCCCTCGACGACGCCGATGCCCACGTTGTAATCGAGCATCTGATGGAAGCCCGCTCCCGAGCCGCTCGTCGGCGGGCTCGCCAGGCCGGACAACTCGCTGAGCCGGTCCGCCGCGGGGTAAAACTGGGCGAAGTTGTAGCCGTAGTTCAGCCGGCCCCAGCGCGCCGGGTTGTCGGCCGGGCCGTTCTCGAACGGCTGGGCGTTGTTCGGATCGCTGGGGCACAAGAACACGGGAATCGTCGCCGACACGGCCGCTGCATTGACGCTCGCGCCGCCGGTCGACGCCGACGGGAGCAGGTTGACCGTCGTGCCAGTCACCCATTGAAACTGGCGAGCCAGGTTCGCCAGTTCAAGCTGCGGCAGGATCTCGGTGGTCCAGGTCTTATAGAGCCGTCCGTCGGTCTGCAGGATGTTCGGCACGCTGACGACGGCGCCGACTTTCATGCGATGGACCGGGGCCGGGAACGCGCCGCGGGCGTCGTGGTAGGCGAGCATCGCCAGGGCGACGTTCTTCAAATTATTCTGGCATTGTGCGCGGCGAGCCGCCTCGCGGGCGGATTGCACGGCGGGCAACAGCAGCGCGACCAGCACGCCGATGATGGCGATCACGACCAGCAGCTCGACAAGCGTAAACCCCCTGCCGGGCTTGCGACAGCGACAAGGCTCGGGCATAGC
>QEVI01000102.1 GCA_003576855.1 Planctomycetota bacterium | reverse complement strand
GGCGGCCCATTCAACCCGCTTGCGCGACAGGCCAATCTTCCGCTCCTCGGTATCGACGCGGAGAATCTTCACCTCCAGCTCGTCGCCGACATTCACCACGTCCTGCGGATTTTCGACCTTGTGGTCGGCCAGTTCGGAGATGTGGAGCAAGCCCTCGAGCCCGTCCTCCAGGCCGACGAACACGCCGAAGTTCGTGATCTTGGTGACCTTGCCCTTGACGAGCTGACCTTGCTGGTAGCGGTTGGGGATGTCGGTCGACCACGGATCTTCGTCGAGTTGCTTCCGTCCCAGGGCAATGCGGCGGCGCTCCTGGTCGACCGACAGCACCTTGCACTCGATTTCCTGGCCCTTTTCGACCATTTCCGAGGGGTGGCTGATCTTGCGTGTCCAGGACATGTCGCTGACGTGCAGCAGGCCGTCGATGCCTTCCTCAATCTCAATGAAGGCGCCGTAGTTGGTGAGGTTGCGAACCTTGCCCTTGACCAGGCTGCCGGTCGGGTACTTTTCGGACACCTTTTCCCACGGATTGGACTGAGTCTGCTTCATGCCGAGCGAGATTTCCTGCTTCTGCTCGTCGATCCGCAACACGACCACGTCGATCACGTCGTCGATGTTCACCAACTCCGACGGGTGGCTGATCCGCTTCGTCCAGGACATCTCGCTGATATGAACCAGGCCCTCGATGCCGTCCTCGAGCTTTACGAAGGCGCCGTAGCTCATCACGTTCACCACCGTCCCCTTGACGGTCGAGCCGACCGGGTACTTCACGGCCACGTTCTGCCACGGGCTGGGCTGCTTCTGCTTGAGCCCCAGGGCGATCTTTTCCTTCTCGTAGTCGATGTGGAGGACCATCACCTCCAGCTCGTCGTCGATTTTGACCATCTCGCTGGGATGGCTGATGCGGCCCCAGCTCATGTCGGTGATGTGGAGCAGGCCGTCGATGCCGCCCAGGTCGACGAACGCGCCGAAGTCGGCGATGTTCTTCACGACGCCCTTGCGGGTTTGGCCCACTTCGAGCTGCTTGAGCAGTTCAGCCTTCTTCTCGGCCCGTTGCGACTCGATCAGGCTGCGGCGGCTAACGACGATGTTCCTGCGGGCTTCGTCGATCTTCAGCACCATGCACTCGATGGTCTTGCCGATGTATTCGCCGATGTCGTGCGGGCGGCGGATATCGACCTGGCTGGCCGGCAGGAAGACGTTGACGCCGATGTCGACCAGCAGGCCGCCCTTGATCTTGCGGGTGACCAGGCCCGAGACGACGTCCCCCTCGTGGACGGTCTCCATGACCTTCATCCACTTTTCGATCTTCTCGGCCTTGCGCTTGCTGAGCACGATCATGCCGCGCTCATCGAGCGAACCGTGCGAGTCCTCGACGTCTTCCACGAGCACACGGATGACCTGCCCCACCTCGGGCTGGTCGGGGTCTTCGGGCTCCCACTCGTTGCGGGGGCTCATCCCCTCGCTCTTGTAGCCGACGTCGACCAGGACGAACTCGTCGTCGATGCGGATGATCTTGCCCTCGACGATCTGGTTGACGTCGACGTCCTGGCTCCCCAGCCAGCTCACGTCATCTGGGGCCAGCTCGCCAATGGCGGCGTTCCAATCGTCCTCGGAAACATCGAACTCGCGAATCAGGTTACGGTTGACCATAAAGAATAATAGCTATCGCAGCAGAGCCCGGCGACCGGACGGCGCGGAGCGGCTAGTCGCCTCTGCCAAAACAGATTGACGCGTCCCCGCCGCCGGGCGCCGAACAGCCGGCGCCGCCAAGGGTAAAAGCTTAAGGGACAAGTCCGTAATCCTAGCTAAATCCGGCCCGGCCGACAATCCGCATGCCTGGCATCTTGGCGTTATTGAAGGCGGCGTTTGGGCCCAGGCCGCGCCGATGTCCGTCGATCAAAGATCGGCCTCGGCGGACTAAGCCGCAAGCGTTGGGTCGCAGGCCGCCGCAAGGCGAATACAGTGCCGAACATCGCCAGTCGCGTCGCACGCCATCTGGACCGTATGGCACGCGGCGCCCAGGGACCCATGGGAAGCGGCTCGCACAAGGTCATCCCGGCCAGGCTCGCCGCGCGCACGCGGGCGAGTGCTACGCACGGGCCGCGGTTTGAGGCAAGTCGAGACGAGCTAAAGTTAGTGCTGGTGGGCGCGGACGATTTCTTCCAGCCGATCCACTACCTGCTCGGGACTCAGGCCGTCGGTCACCATCTCGATCGAATCGGCCGCCTTGGCCAATCCGCCGAACTGGCGCTCGACGTCCCGCTGGTCCCGTACCCGCTGTTTCTTGAGGACCTCTTCCAGATCGACCTCCTCGCCGCGGGCGAGCAGGTCCTGAAAGCGCCGCCGGGCCCGCTCCTCTTCGCTGGCGGTGAGGAAGATTTTGCACTCGGCATGTGGGAAAACGACCGTCGCCTGGTCGCGCCCCTCGGTGACGATGTTGCGCCCCTCGGCGAACTTCCGCTGCTGGTCGATCAGCCGACGGCGGACCGCTTCGTTGTCGGCGGCGAACTGCGTGAGCGTTGTGATCTCCAGGGTGCGGATCGCCTCGGTGACGTCCTCGCCGTTCATGAAGATGCGGTCGTCGGTCAACTCCAGCCGCAAACCGGCCGCAAGTGCCGAAAGCTCCGGCGGATTCTCCCAGTCGACGCCCTGGCGGCGACCGGCCAGCGCGACCGCTCGGTACATGGCGCCGGTGTCTAAAAACGAAAACCCGAGCCGGCGGGCCAGCCGGCGGGCAGCGCTCGATTTTCCCGCCCCGGCGGGGCCGTCGATCGTGACAATCATGCGGGGGTGACCGTGAATTGCGGACCGTTGAGTGCGGCGGCTTGCAGCGGTCGCGGCCAGTTCGCCGGCGCCGGCGGCCACGCGGCGGGCCTCGACTGGCGCACTTAGTCACCCTGTTATCGGGAGCATCGGCCAGGCTTGCAACTGGCGGCCCAACGATGGCGGCGGAAGCGACTGCGGATACGCCGATTTCCCACAGGTTTTCGGCCCCGTCCGGCCCGGTCGTCGCGGCTATACATCCGGCCCAGTCCGACTAGAATAAAAGGGCTAGGGGGACTCGCAACCGGCGTCGCGCCGCGACTGGCCGCAAGCGGCGGCTGTGGTCGCGGTTGCAGGGGAATTGCCGCGAACTCTCGTGGAAAATTTGACTTTCGCGAGCACGCTTCGATAGATTGCTTTTAGAGAACAGAGGCGCTGCTCGATCGACCGTCAAACGCCGCCTGCCAGGCGGCGCTCCTCGGCTGACTTGTAAGGTGGCAGCTCATCGAGCAGATGGATGGACTTCGCCGCGGCGCGCTTCGCAATAGCCGCCGCTGGCGCATCAACAATTTACGGAACAGAGGTTTCTGATATGGCCAAGGGTGGAGCCGTATGGGGAATCGATATTGGCCAGTGCGCGCTGAAGGCGCTCCAATGTCGCCCGCATGAAAAGGAGCAGCGGCTCGTCGTCGAGGCGTTCGACTTCATCGAGTACCCCAAGATTCTCACGCAGCCGGAGGCCGAGCCGGCGGAGCTCATCCGCGAGACCCTCCAGACGTTCCTCTCGCGCAACGATCTCTCCGGCGACACGGTGGCGATTTCCGTCTCGGGGCAGAGCGGCCTGGCGCGGTTCATCAAGCTTCCGCCGGTCGAAGCCAAAAAGATCCCCGACATCGTCAAGTACGAGGCCCGGCAGCAGATTCCCTTCTCGCTCGACGACGTGGTCTGGGACTACCAGCAGCTTACCGGCGGCAGCGAGGAAGACGGTTTTGCGCTGGAGCCGGAAGTCGGCTTGTTTGCCATGAAGCGGGACCAGGTCGCCCGGGCCCTGGCGCCCCTGGAGGAAGCCGGCATCGAGGTGGACATTATCCAGCTCGCCCCGCTGGCCGTCTACAACTACGTCTGCTTCGATCGGTTCGACGACCTCCGCTCGAAGCCGTACGACCCGGCGAAGCCGCCCGCCTCGACCGTCGTCATTTCGCTGGGCACGGACACGACCGACCTGGTGGTCACCAACGGCTACCGCGTCTGGCAACGCAACATCCCCATCGGCGGCAACCACTTCACCCGCGCGCTTAGCAAGGAACTCAAGCTCACGTTCGTCAAGGCCGAACATCTCAAGCGCAATGCCACGCAGGCCGACGACCCGAAGGCCGTGTTCCAGGCGATGCGGCCGGTGTTCAGCGATCTGCTGGCGGAAATCCAGCGTTCGCTCGGCTATTTCCAGAGCCTCGACAAGGCCGCTCATATCGGCGAAGTCATCGCGCTGGGCAACGCCATGAAGCTGCCCGGCCTACAGCGCTATCTGGCTCAAAACCTGGAGCAGGATGTTCGCCCGATCGAGGAATTCAACCGCCTCACCCTCGGCAGCGCCAGCGGCAACGCCCAGTTCAAGGAAAACGTGCTGAGCTTCGGCACGGCCTACGGCCTGTGCGTGCAGGCGCTGGGCAAGAGCGAGCTGAAGACGAACCTGCTTCCTGAGGAGATCGTCCGTCGCCGGATGGTCCGTGCCAAGAAGCCGTGGGCGGTCGCGGGCGTTGCGGCCGTACTGGCGGGGCTGACCATCAATTACTTTACGCACGTTTCGGCGTGGACCTCGGCGAATGTCGAGCGCCAGGACTTTAAAGACGCCATCGGCTTCGCCACGACCACGAAAAACACGCTCGACGGCTGGGAATCCGAGCGGTCGAGCATCAAGGAGCAAGCCGCGAGCCTCCGGGCGGTGCAGGATCGGCTCGTTAGCAACGTCGAGGGCCGGCTGGTGTGGCTGGAGCTCATCAAGGCGCTCCATGCGGCTATGCCTCGTGACGACCGGAAACGCGAGGAGACGGCCGAGCATGTGATGAGCCGCAACGAGTTGCACATCACGGCGCTCGACGAGCGGTATTTCACGGACCTGGCGGCGGAGTACTTCACGACGGTCGAGCCGCTGTACTGGGACTCCAAGGGGGGCAAGCCGGGCGAGGCCGCCGAAGGCGATTCGGCCGACGCCGCCGCGACGACGACCGAGACCGCCGCCGCACCCGACGCTGCCGCGGAGCCGGCTGCCGCCGATGCGGCCGAGCCCGCCGCCGAGGACGGCGCGGCGCCCGCCGACGCCGTCGCTACGGCAACCGTGGACGAGCCGCTCACGGGACCGGGGTTTGTCATCCAGCTCACCGGCTACCATTACCACAACGCCGACCAAACGAACCAAACCGCCCGGTTCGTGCAGGAGACGCTGTTGAAAAACCTGGAGCAGGGGACGGTAATGCTGCCGGACGGCTACGATCCGCAAACCGGCCAGCCGAACGGCGAGATGGTGGAAGTGCCGATCAAGGACCTCGGCGTCAGCCGCCCGTGGATCGTGCAGTTCAAGCCGCTGGTCGACGAATGGATCGACCCCGATGCGGAGCTGCTGGCCGAGGGTACTACCGGCCAAGGCTTCCGCGAGATGCTGCAGCCCTCAGCGCCGATCGCCGGGCGCGAGGGGGAAGGCGAGGCCGGCGCCGAGCCGAAGTCGAAAGCGTTCAAGGTCCGCCGTTACGATTTCGTCGTCCAGTTCTGCTGGCAGCCGAAGAAGCGTTCGCAGCGCCGTGAGATTGCCGAGGCCCGCAAGGCGGGTACGGAGGCCGCCGGCGAGGCGTCTCCCGAAGTCGCCATGACCGGCGACGCGGCGACGCAATAATTCCTTCCTGATAGCACCGACAGAACACATCGCAAAGATATTAACGATATTGATGAATCTCTCCTCGGCCCAGCGGCTGGCGCCAGCCGGCACGAAGCGGAACGACGGGAGCCGGAGCAGCGGAAATGGATAAAGTCAGGGCCTTTTTGAGGGTCATGTGGCAGCAGCGATTCTGGGTGCTGAGCGTGGTCGGCACGCTGGCCGCCGTGATCTGCTGGACGATGGCAGCCAGCAAGCTGGATGCGGAATTCACGGCCAACACCGCCACGATCAAGGGCAAATTCGGCGAAATCAGCACCATCCAGCAGAAATCCGTGCATGGCAACGAGGCCGTCAACGCCATGGAACGGGCCGAGGCGGACAAGATCGCCAAGGCCGTCCGCGACCTGTGGCAACGCCTGTACGACTACCAGCGCGAATCGGTGCTGAAGTGGCCCGAGGAGCTCGGCAAGGACTTCGTCCAGTACATCGAGACGCTCAAGTTCGACGCGCCGATCGAAGCCAAGTGGCGCGACCGGTATCTCAACTACATCAAGACGCAATTCGATGCGTTGGTCGAGATCGTTGACGCACAAAAGATGCGCGACGATACGGCGGCGATGGGCGGACCGGGCGAAGGCCGTGGCGGCGAGGGCTACATGCCGCCGATGGGGCTCGACCCAAGCATGCCTGCCGAGGACTTCACGGTCGTCTGGGCCGACCAGGGAAAGGTGCGTCAAAAGCTGACGCTGCCGTCGCAAGTGACCTCGCGGCAGATCTGGGTCACGCAAGAAGACCTGTGGGTCTACCGGACGCTGCTGGGCGTCATTCACAACACCAACGCCGAAAAGAAGGCCACCCGCATTGATAACGCGGCGATCAAGGTGATCCAGTCGCTTGAAGTGGGACCCGAAGCCGCAGCCGCCATGGCGGCGGAGTCGGTCATTTTGATGCCCGCCGGCACGGCCGACGGCGGCGAGGGGGGCATCGAGGCCCTGGGCGGCGAGGCCCTGCGAATGGGCCGGCCGGGCGGCGAAGGCTACGGCGATCCGAGCCTCGGCGCCGAGAGCATCGACGCGACGCTGCTGATGAATCGCTACGTCAATGAGGAAGGCAAGCCGATCACCGACGGCGCCACGACGCCGACCGGCGAATACCGTCGCCTGCCCGTCCGCATGGTGCTCATGATGGACCAGAAATGGATTCCCCGCGTGTTGATCGAATGCGCTAACGCGGCCTTGCCGATCGAAGTGCAGCGGCTGAAGATCAACGCCGCCAAATCGGGCGTCGACAAGACCGGTCAGGCGTTCGACATGCCCGGCGCCCCGTCCGGCGGCGGCGGCGTGGGCGGGTCGATGTACGGCCGCGGCGAATACGGCGGCGCGGGCATGGGCCGACCGATCGGCATGGAGGGGGGGTATGGCCGCGGCGGTTACGGCGGCGGCTACGGCGGCGAGTCCATGAGCGTGCCGCTGACGGATCTCGAGCGATTGGGCGCCATGGCGACGGTCGAAGTCCAAGGCCTGGTGTACATTTACAACGTCCCTGACGACGCGGCGCTCGGCGGCAGCGGCGGCGATGCCGCGGCAGGCTCCGAAGAGCTGGCCGCCGCGCCGTAGTGGAGTCCGGTACATTGCAATCAACGCGATAAGCAAGTGGCTCGCTAGCCGGCCAGCAACGCCCCGGCGAGCCGCTGCTAACTGAACGCCACTCATCGAACGCACGGAGCCGCGTTCATCCCCTGTGAAAAACGGAGAAGCGGGCCATGAAAGCAAAGCTCAAAAACGCTAATCCCGCGGTTCGGCTGTTGCTGCAGCACGGGGAAAAGATCGGCATGGCGGCGGTTCTCGTCGTGGCCGGCCTGCTCATCTTCAAGGCGCTCGGCCGCGAAAAGCTAGGCCCCGACCAGCAGCCCGAGCCGCTCCGGCGGGCCGCCGAGGCGGTCGATCGAAAGGTCCGGGACATTTCGTGGGAAGAGCTGGGCCCGGAGCGGACGATTGCGGCCAACGTCGCCGCCACGCCGGACAAGACCGCGATGACGCCGGTGGCGCCCGACGACTTCCCCAATCCGGAATGGTCGCTGGACGAGCCGGCGATTCCGCCGGCGAAGCTTCGCACCGATCCCGTGCTGTTGGGCGTGGAAGAAGTCGAAGTGAACGCCGGTTCGGGCCTCTGGCTGTCGGGCGACCCCGAGGTCATCAAGCAGAAGATGATCGAAGCGGCCAAGGAAGCCGAAGCCGAGGCCCGCGAGCAGGCCGAGGAGGCCGAACGGATGGCCCGCGAGGGCGAAGAAGGTCCCGGCGGCGGTTATGGCCGCGAAGCCGTGCCGATGCCACGCGGCGGAGCCTTCGGCGAAGGCCGCGGCGCCTACGGCGGCGGCTACGACATGTCCAATCTCGGCGGCGTCAAGACCCGCGATGGCGCGATTGTGCTGACTCCGCCCGGCGGCGCCCAGATGCAAGGGTTCGAAGACATTCGCAACGAGTCCTGGGTCACCGTGCTGGCCAAGGTTCCCATCAAGCAGCAGTTCGAAATGTACGAAGACGCGCTGGCCACGGCCCGCGGATTCGAGCCCTCCAATGATATGCCGCGATACGTCGGCTACCTGGTGGAACGGGCCGAGGTCACCGACGCGGGCATGGGCCCGTGGGTGCAATTGAAGCCGGTGAACGACAAGGCCCTTATTAACACGATGCAGCGGTGGCCGGTGCAAACGCCGGAAGTCGCCAACCCGAAGTACACCCATCCGCTGCTTACGTATCCGTTGCCGCCGATGGTGATGCGCTCGTGGGGCAAGGAGGCGACCCACTCGGACCTTCCGCTGCCGACTCCCGAAGAAATGATGGGCGGGTCGGAACTCGCTGAAGAGGAGTCGAAGCCCAAAGAGGAAGAAGAGACGGTCGACCCGGATTCTCCGTTCGGCGAAGTCTTGAAGCGGGCCCAGCCAGGCGCCGGCTTCGGCGGCGAAGGGATGATGATGGGCCGCGGCGGCTACGGCGGCTACGGCTATGGCCGCGGCGGCGAGGGGATGATGATGGGCCGTGGCGGCGAATACGGCGGCGGCGTCGGCCGGCCCGGCGGATACGGCTACGGCGGCGGAGGGATGATGATGGGCCGCGGCGGCTACGGCCGCGGCGAAGGCATGATGATGGGCGGCTACAGCATGGGCATGGGCGCCGGCCTCACCGAATTGCCGCCCAAGGACTGGGACGGGAAAACCAAGTACTGGCTGTTCCGTTACTTCGACGACACGGTCGAGCCGGGCCGCCGCTACCGCTACCGCGTGCGACTGGCCTTGTTCGACGTCAACGCCCTCAAAGAGGAACGCCTGCTCGATCGCGCGGTTTCGGAGCGACTCGCCGACGAAAAGGAAAACCCCAAGCACAAAGGAAAGCCGGACGGGTATCGCCTTACCGATTGGAGCGAACCCAGCCCGGTGGCGGTCGTGCCGCAACCCGGCCTGGTGTATGTGGCGAGCGTCAAGCCGGGCACGGCCAATTCCGAGCCGGAAGCCCGCGTCGTGGTCAAATCGCTCGACGCCGAGATCGCCGCTGAAATGGCCATCAGCGACTCCTTCCCCCGCGGCAGCGTTCTCAACCAGCAGCGGAAGGCGCAGATCATCTGGTCGTCGGTCTACAAGCCCGACCCGGAGAAGCCTGAGGAATCGCCGACGTTCGACTTCCTGTCGGGGCTGACAGTGCTGGACTTCGAGGGGGGCGAGCAGTTGGCGTCGAAGAACCGCGACCTGTTGGCGCCGGCGCGCATGCTCGTCATGGATTCTGCGGGACGCATGCGCACGCAGAACGAGCTGGAAGACGCCAAGGACGTCCGCCAGTACGACATGATCATGCAGGCGGCCAAGCAAGCGGCGGCCCGCGAGCGCGAAATGGGCGACGAGGGGGGGCGCTCGCGCCGCGGCGGCCGGTAGCCCCCGGCAACCCCGTATAACCAAAGTGCTCGTCATTTAGCCGCGAGGCTCGCCTCGCGGCTTTTTTTTTCATGCGCATGGCGCGGCCAAGCCGGCGCCCCTGCAAGCCGGAATCTGAAAAACTTTTCACGACTGGCCTTGACTGGCATTTGCGGGGCCAGTATTTAACGCCCCGCTTTTCATCACAACCCGACGCCGCTGCTAGCACCGCGTGGCGCGCACGGCCTGCGCGCGGCGACCGTGGTGCACGGCCGCGCCGCTGCGAACAGCACACTCAGTTCAGTCAGCCATATGTCGACCATGCCCGGGAAAACGAGCAAGCTAAACGGCGTCGAACCCAGGGGAGCCTACAGCGCCCGGCCGCTGTACCTCGTAAGGAGAATTGCTTTGAACCGGACCACAAGAAACGCCTGCACGATCTTCGCACTGGCGACGTTCGCGTGCCTGGCGACGGTACATGGCGCCGAGTCCGCCCGACCCGAATCGGCCAAGGATCCGTTCGCCGCGGCGGCCGGAGCTGCGGCGCCGGCCGGCAATCCGTTCCGCCCCGGCGGCAATCGCTACGCCGCGGCCCCTGTCTCAGCGGCGCCCGCCGACGCCGCCAAGGCCCAGTGTGACCAGGCGCTGCTCGACGCCCGGCGGGCGCTATCGGTCGGCGACTTGCCGCGAGCGCTGCAGTTCCTGGATCGGGCCCAGCAGCTTAAGGTCGTTTACGAAGGTCCCGGCGACTCGCCGCAAAGCGTCGCCGAGTCGATTCGCGAATTCCAGGAGATTTCCACGCTCCGGGCCACGGGCGGCAAGGCCTGGCGAATGGGTTACGCGAAGTTCCTGGTAAAACAAGCCGACGCCCTCGTGGCGTACCGCGATTTAGAAACCGCCGGCCGCGCGGCGACCGAAGCTAAACAGCTCCTGCCGCAGTGGAACGGCGCCGGCACGACTCCCGACGACGTGCTGCGTCGCGTGGAGCAGATCCGCAAGGAATCGACGACGCTCGCCGTAGCGCCCAGCCAGCCGGCAGGCGACGCCAAGGCGCAAACCCTCCAGCTACTGGCCCAGGCCCGCGCCGCGCTCGCCGCCGGCAAGCTGGCCGAGGCGCAAGCCCTCGCCGGCAAAGCCAGCGCCTTGAACGTGCCCGATTCGCAGTTCGGCCCCGACGAAGACCGGCCCGGTCGCCTTGCGCTGGACCTGCAAAAGGCCATGGCCGAGGGATCGGTGGTGCAATTGGCCGGCGGGCTGGCGACCACGGCGACGCCTCAGGCCGGCGATCTCGTGAAGGCCGCGTCCGCTTCGGATACCAGCGCCGTAATGCACCTGGCTCAGGCTCCGGAAGCGGCGCCCCTCCCCTTGCCCGGCGCGGGCGAGGAAGGCGCGGCGCCCCCCAGCGAGGCGTTCAACATGCTCGAAGCGGGGGAGCAGGCCCTCAAGTCGGGCGACCGCAAGGCCGCGCTCGATTCGTTCCGCGCGGCGTATGAAAAGCGCGCTGAACTGGACTTGCTCAGCCAGCAACGGCTCCAGGGCCATTTGCAGATGCTCTCGGCCAGCGAAGGCGCCCAAGCGACGCCGGACGGCGAGTTGCTCGACTCGGCCGCCGCCGGCCAATCGGTGCTCGTACGGCAAATCTCGGCCGACGTCGGCAAACGCCAGTCCGAGGCGGCGAAGGTCCGCGAGTCGGACCCGAACCAGTCGCTCAAGCTGCTCGCGGAAGCCCGCGCGATGGTCGAGGATTCGGAGCTCAACGAGACGGTCAAGGGCCAGCTCATCAAGCGGATCGAACTGAGCGTCAGCGAGACCGAGGCCTACATCAAGGCCCATAAGTCGGAGCTCGATCTCGAGGCGACCAACCGCGAAATCATGGCCGACATCGAGCGCGAGCGGGCCGTCAAGGCCCAGACGCAGACGAAGATGGCCGAGCTGGTGGACCAGTTCAACAAGCTGGTCGATGAGCAACGGTTCGCCGAAGCGGAGGTGGTAGCCAATCGGCTGTACGAGATGGCGCCCGACGAGCTGGTCGCGCAGCAGATCAACAAGCAGGCGAAGATGATCCGCCGCGAGCGTTGGAGCCGCGACATCCGCGAAGAATCGGAAAACGGCGTGGCCAACACGCTGCTTACTTTGCAGCAGGACGCCGCCGAGGCCCTCGATGATCAAACCAGCGACATCGCCTACGGCGCCAATTGGGAAAGCTTTAAGGATCGCAAGCGGTCCAGCGACATTGGCTCGTCGCGCAATGTCAAGGAGCTGGAGATCGAGCAAAAGCTCAAGACGCCGGTGCTGCCCAAGTACAGCGAGACGCCGCTGACGATGGTCGTCGAGCAGCTTTCGCAGCTTGCCGGCGTGAACATTCACCTCGATCCGCGCGGGCTGAGCGAGGAAGGCGTCCGCAGCGACACGCCCATCACGCTCAACCTGCCGCAGGAGATTTCGCTGAAGAGCGCCCTGACGCTCATTCTCGAACCGCTCCACCTGACTTACACGATCCAGGACGAGGTGCTGAAGATCACCAGCGAGCAGATTCGCGACGGCGAGGTGTACATCCGCACGTACCCGGTGGGCGACCTGGTGGTGCCGATTCCTAACTTCGTCCCCAGTAACAACATGGGCCTCCAGGGGCTGATCAACGACGCCTACGCGTCGCTTGGCGCCTATGGCCCCGGCGCCGGGGCGCCCGGACCGATCGCCGTGGTGGCCAATGGGCGCGAGGGGCAGCGCGGCGTGGCGCTGCCGGAGAACGTCATGGGGCAGCAAATGGGCATGGGCGCCAAGCAGCCCAGCAGCGTGCCGCTCAACAGCGGTCCCGGCGGCTTGGGCGGGGCCGCCTCGGCCGACTTCGACTCGTTGATCGACCTGATCGTCTCGACCGTCGAACACGATAGCTGGATGGAAAACGGCACCGGCGAGGGCGAGATCCAGCCGTTCCCCACCAATCTCAGCCTGGTCATCAGCCAGACGCAGCGGGTCCACGAGCAAATCGCCGACCTGCTGGACCAGCTCCGCCGCCTGCAGGACCTTCAGGTGACGATCGAAGTGCGGTTCATCCGGCTCACGGACAACTTCTTCGAGCGAATCGGCGTGGACTTCGACTTCAACATCCGCAACAAAGACTCCCAGGCGATCCTCGGCTCGTTCCCGGGCGGCGTCGCCACGCCGGGCGTCGTGCCGAACAACTCGCCCAGTTCCGTCGTGGGTCTTGCCGGCGCGGCGCCTGACGAAACGCTCAATCCCAACTACACGGTGGACCTCGACCTGCCGTTCCGCCAAGGCAGCTTTGCGTTGTCGGCGCCGCAATTCGGCAGCCCGAACGACGTCGGCTCGTTCGGCTTCGCGATCCTGAGCGACATCGAAGCGTTCTTCGTCATCAACGCCTCCCAGGGCGACCAGCGCGGCAATGTGCTGCAAGCCCCGAAGGTGACGTTGTTCAACGGCCAGCAGGCGTTTGTCGTGGACTCGGCCTTCCGGCCGTTCGTGATCAGCGTGATTCCGGTGGTGGGCGAGTTCGCCGCGGCGCAGCAGCCGGTAATCGTGGTCCTCTCCGAGGGGACGATGCTCACCGTGCAGGCCGTCGTCTCCGACGACCGGCGCTACGTCCGACTGACGCTGGTGCCGTTCTTCAGCCAGGTGGGCGACGTGCAGGAGTTCACCTTCGAAGGCTCGGAAACGACATCGACTTCCGAAGCCAACTCCGAGAGCGGCGACGACGAGTCGAGTGAAGAGGCCGAGGAGGTCACGCGCAGCGGCACGACGGTGCAGCTACCGACGTTCGAGGTGATTTCCGTGGCCACGACCGTCAGCGTCCCCGACGGCGGCACGGTGCTGCTGGGCGGCATTAAACGGCTCCGCGAGGGCCGCAACGAATTCGGCATCCCGCTGTTGAGCAAGGTGCCGTACGTCGATCGGCTGTTCCGGAACGTGGGCATCGGCCGCGAAGCCGACAGCCTGATGATGATGGTGACGCCGCATATCATCATCCAGGAGGAAGAAGAGGAACGGCTCGGCGTCGTGCAGAACGAGGGGCCGTAAGAGCGCCGGCTTAGCGCCCGCGGGGCGGAGCCGCCTAAAATCAGCGGATAATTGGCCGCCTTGCCGGGGCATGGAGGATTCGCTCCATGGTTCGGCGAGGCGGTTTTTTATTTGCCCGCGCCGCGTTATGCTTGCGGCGTCCGGCGTCCGCAACGGCAAGGCGCAGCCGCCGTTCAGCTCGAGCGAACGCTTTCCTTTGGCTAACGCCCCTACTACCTTTGGCTAACGCCCCCACTAGCCGGCGGCGCACCGCCGCCGGGACGGCGCCGGCAAACACCTTCGGAGAGCAGCGGCGTGGATTTGAAATGGTTGGCGATCGTGGGCGCGGCGTTGGCGGCGGCCGGCGTGGCGCTGGGCGCGTTTGGCGCCCATGGGCTGGAAGAGATGCTACGCCAACTGGGGCGCGAAACCTCGCTGGCCAAACGCGCCCACTGGTTCGAGACGGCCGTCAAGTACGAGTTGTACCACGCGCTGGGCATGATCGCCGTGGCGGCCTTGGCCGGCGCCAGCGGCAACGCATGGCATCGCGCGGCCGGCGTCTTGTTCATGCTCGGCATCGCCCTGTTCAGCGGGTCGCTACTGACGATGACCTTCGCCGGCGACGCCTGGCGAAAGCTCGGCATGGTTACGCCGCTGGGAGGCGCCGCCTTCATCGCCGGGTGGCTATGCGCCGCCGTCGCCGCCTGGCGAAGCTGAATGCGGCGGCGTCCACGCCGGCTGATCGGGCCGCACGCCGCGGCGGACTGGCCGCTTAAGCGGCCAGTCCGCAGTACGGTTTCTTGCCGGCGGGCCCTGGGCGTCTACACCGCTTGGAGGCATTCCAGTTCCTTGGCCAGCCGTTTGCGAGCCACGTGCAGCCGCCGCTTGATCGTGCCGACCGGCGCTGCGAATTCATCGCTCATTTCGATCAGCGACTGGCCTTCGAGGTAAAACGCCACGAGCGTGCTGCGGTCGAGCGTTGCGAGCCGGTCGAGGCCCTCATGGAGCTGGTCCGCCCGTTCCCGCGCCAGCAGCGAGCTGAGCGGCAGTTCGTGTTGACCGTCGAAGCCTTCCAGCGAGTGGGGCTCCAGGGCCAGGGCGGGCGACCTGCGCGTGTGGCGGTTGATCGATTGCCGCACGGCAATCA
>QEVI01000101.1 GCA_003576855.1 Planctomycetota bacterium | reverse complement strand
GGAGGAAGTGGCGGCGTTGGTCGAGCGGGACCAGGGCCCGCGGAACTTCGAGCAAGGACGCAAGCTGTTCTCCGACGCCGGCTGTTATAACTGCCACCGCGTTGCCGGCAGCGGGTCGGCCATCGGCCCGGACCTCACGGGGGTGGGCGGCCGCTTCGGCGTTCGCGACCTGGTTCGGTCGATCGTGGAACCGAGCCACACCATCTCGGATCAGTACCAGCAGATGGTGTTTGAGACCAACGGGCGAATGATCGTTGGCCGGGTGTCGAACATCGCCGGCGACGAAATCATGGTGAGCACCAATATGCTCGATCCCAAGAAGACGGAAACCATCAAGCGCGACGAGCTCGACAACCAGTATCCGTCGGACGTCTCGGTGATGCCCGCCGGGCTGCTCAACACGCTATCCGAAAGCGAAATACTCGACTTGATGGCGTTTCTCCGCTCGGGCGGCCAGCGGGATCATGCGCTTTACGGCGCCGGCGGGCGGTAACGCCGCCGCTCGCCCCGCCGGTCGGCAGTTGCTAGCAGCGCCAGCGACCGGCGCCCCTGGAGAATGCGGTCGCTCGATGCCGATACATTTGACGGCGCCGGCAAGGTTTGCGCTCGTCATCCGTCTTATCAGCGTCTTTGGTAGCAGCATCGCTGGCCGGCGACTTGTTGCTCGCCCGTGCGCAGGGAACGGCGCCCATGCTCAATTTCTTGCTTCGCCCGTTGCGGTTCCTCGCCCAGTCGCTGATCGGCAATGATTCGCCGCGGCAGACGGCCTGGGCCGTCGCCCTCGGCATGCTGGCCGGGTTGCTACCCAAAGGAAGTCTGCTTGCCCTGCTGCTGGCAACGTCGTTGTTCGCGCTGCAGGTCAACCGGGCCGCCGGTCTGCTGGCCATGGGCCTGTTTTCCTTTGCTGGCGCGGCGCTGGATGGGTTCGCCCATCGGCTCGGTTCGATGATGCTCACGTGGCCGTCGGCGCAACCCGCCTTTGCCTGGATTTACGACCAGCCTTTAGGACCGTTCTGGGGCCTGACTAACACCGTGGTCGTGGGCCAACTACTGGTCGGCCTCTACCTGTTCTACCCCGTATACCGGCTCTCGCTAGCCGCGGCGGCTTACCTTCAGCCGCGGCTGAGGGATCGCCTGATGAAATACCGCGTAATTCGTTGGCTGAAAGGCGCAGAGGTCGGCGCCCAGTGGGGATTGGAATCATGAAGCTGACGGGACTGCGCCAAATCGCGCGACTTCGCGGCGTATTGCGGTGGCGGTATGTCGCGCCTCGAGCGGCCATCGTCGTGGCCGTGGTGTTGGTCGTGCGATTTGGGCTCGACCCGCTGCTGCGGTGGGCGATTGTGACGACTGGACAGGCCGCGCTGGGCGCGAAAGTGGAACTGGGCGAACTGCGGACGTCGCTGAAGGGCGGCGAGCTGGTCGTGACGAATCTCGCCGCCGCCAACCCCCAGAAACCGCTGCGAAACCTGATCGAAGCCGACGAATTCCGTTTTCAATTCGACGTAAAACAACTATTCCGCAAGCGCCTGGTGATTCGCGACGGCGGCATATCCGGCTTGTCGTTCGATTCGCCGCGAACTACGTCCGGGGCGCTGCCCGACGCGCCGACCGATCAGGCGTCCCCCTCGCCGCTGGAGCCGGTGGTCGCCGTCGCGGAAGAAAAGGCGTTAGCCTGGTTCGACGACCTGGCTGGCCGCATGCAGCACGACCTGCTGGGCTCGCTAGCGACGCCGCGGCTAGTGGACGAACTGGAAACCCGTTGGCCGCAGCAATACGACGCGCTCAAAGCCCGCGCCGAAGGCCTGCGGCATAAGTCGAAGCAAATCGAAGCGGCCTTCCGCGAGGCGAAGAAGAACCCGCTGCGGAATCTGGCGCAAATCGACCAGTTGCGCAAAGAGCTAGCCGCGGCCGAAGCCGAACTGCGAACGGCCGTAGCCGAAATCCAGGCCCTGCCCAGCCAGGCCAAGGCCGATCGCCTAGCTGTCGATGCGGCTCGCAAACAGGACGAGCAGTTTCTCCGCGAGCAGCTAAAGTTCGGCAACGTCGACGCCGAGGAACTCAACCGCTATCTGCTCGGCGAAGCGGCGCACGGTTACCTAACGCAGACCGCGTACTGGATCGAGCAAGCCCAAAAATTCATTCCCAAGAAAAAGATCGCACCGCCGGCACGCGCGCGCGGCACGAACGTGCTGTTCATGGCGCGAAAGCAGCCGGCGTGCCTCATCGAGCGGGTCCGGCTCGACGGCCATGCGCGGTTCGACGGCCAGCCGCTTGCCTTTACCGGCGAGCTCACCGACGCGGCGTCGGAGCCCGAGCTGCACGATCGCCCGCTGCGGCTTCGCCTTGCCGGTAGCGGAGCGCTGGACGCGACGATCGTCGCCATCCTCGATCGTCGCGGCGATATCCCGCACGATTGGGTTCGCATCGACGTGCCGAAGCTCATGCTTTCCGACCGAACGCTGGGCAACGCGAGCAAACTCGCCGTCACCGTATCGCCTGGCGAGGCGAGCCTTCAAGCCGACGTGCGGGTGGACGGCGAGTCGATCAGCGGCGTCATTTCGCTACGGCAAAGCTCAAAACTCGCGGCCGCGACGCCCATGCTCCGCGACGACCGCATCGCCCAGGTCCTTCACGAATCGCTTGCCGGCGTCGATCGCCTGGAGGCGACGGTGCATCTATCTGGCGCTCTGAAGCGTCCGAGCGTGCGAATCGAGTCTAACGTCGGCCCGCAGCTTGCCGGCGGCGTGAAAGGCGCCGTTGCCAAGTACCTCGCCGATCGCCAAGAGCGGCTATTGGCCAAGGTGCAGGACAAAGCGGTTCAACAACTGGCGAAGCTGGAGGCCAAGCGCCGGGAAGCGGAAAAGGAGCTGCTGGCCAAGCTCGGCCAGGACCAGAAGCTGATCAGCCAGATTGCCGCTCTCCTGCAGGGCCAACTGCCCGTGACGACGGGCGGCCTGCCGCAAGTGTCGATGCCGCCGGTGAGCGTGCCGCAGCTTGGGAAACTCATTCCAAAAGATAAGCTGACGCGGTGACGGATGTATGACGTCAGATTTATGATTTATGATGTCAGAAGCCGGCATGCAGCACGGTGCGGCCGCCAACCGCGAAGTACACATCATAAAACAAATCATACATCAAAAATCACGCTTCCCTCCCGTGAACCTCAACGCCCGCGCTGCCGCATTGTGCAGGAGCCTCGCCCACGACGCGGCGCGGTTGCGCGTGGAAGTGCATCAGCTCCAGTGCGGCGCCACCGTCGTCGATTGCGGCGTGACGGCGCCAGGGGGATTGGAGGCCGGGCTGCTGGTCGCCCGTGTGTGCCTGGCCGATCTCGGCCGTGTGGCGCTTCTGCCGGCCGACGGCGGCTTGTCGCCGGCCGTGCAGGTTTACTCCGATCAGCCGGTGTTGGCTTGCATGGCGTCGCAGTACGCCGGCTGGGAGGTGAAGGGCGAGCGGTTCTTCGCCATGGGATCCGGCCCCATGCGGGCGGCGGCCGCTCGCGAGCCGTTGTTCGACGACCTGGCTTACAGCGAACAGGCGACGCAGTGCGTCGGCGTCTTGGAAGCGGGAAAGCTCCCGCCCGACGCGGTCTGCCGCGATATCGCCGAGAAGTGCCGTATCGAGCCGCGCGATCTCACGCTGCTGGTTGCGCCGACGCGCAGCCTCGCCGGGACGCTTCAAGTGACCGCGCGGAGCGTGGAGACGGCCCTCCACAAGCTGCATGAGCTGAAGTTCGATCTGCGGCGAATCGAGAGCGCCTGGGGCGCGGCGCCGTTGCCGCCGCCGGCGGACAACGACCTGGCCGCCATCGGCCGCACCAACGACGCGATTCTTTACGGCGGATGCGCGACGCTCTATGTCCGCGGCGACGACCAGTCGCTCGAGGCCGTCGGGCCGCACGCGCCGAGCAGCGCGTCGAAGGACTACGGCCGCCCGTTCGCTGAGGTTCTCGCCGCGGCGAACCACGACTTCTACCAGGTCGATCCGCTGCTGTTCAGCCCCGCGGCGATTACGTTTGTGAACCTCGACACCGGCAACGCTTTCGTTTTTGGACGGATCAACCGGCCGGTGCTCGTCAAGTCGTTTGGCATGACCGACCGTTAGTCTTGAGTAAGCTCACTTGACCTCCACGCTCGCCCCGACCTAGCGAGGGCGGGGTTAGCGTGAGCGCTGCGCCGCCGATGCGAATTGCCGTCCTTGCCGCTCGCGACAGTTGGTACTTCGCCGACCTGGTGCGCGCCGCAGGCGGCGCCCACGAACTGGCGGCGGCATCGTACAAGTCGCTCGGTTCGTGGCTTCGCGGCGGCGAACTAAACGTTACCGCCGCCGGCGCGATGCTCGGCGACTTCGACGCGATCCTGGTTCGATCGATGCCGCCGGGAAGCCTGGAGCAGGTCGTCTTCCGCATGGACGCCCTCGCTCAGCTTCAAGCCCGCGGCCTAGCCGTAGTGAACCCCGCCAAGGCCATTGAGACGGCCGTGGACAAGTACCTCGCCGCCGCGCGATTGCAGGCGGCCGGCTTCCTCGTGCCGCCAACGATCGTCTGTCAGACAGCGACCGATGCCCTGGAAGCGTTCGAGACGCTCGATGGCGACGTGGTCGTGAAGCCCTTGTTCGGCGGCGAAGGCCGCGGCATCACGCGGGTGAGCGACGCCGCCGTGGCTCGGCGGGTGTTCATGGCGTTGGAACAGATCGGCGCCGTGCTCTACCTGCAGCAGTTCGTTCCGCACGACGGCGTCGATTGGCGGCTGCTGGTCGTCGGCGACGAGGTGTTCGGCATGCAACGGATCAACCATGACGACTGGCGGACGAACATCAGCCTCGGGGCCCGCCCTGCCCCGCTGGACGTAACGGTCGAACTGGCGAGCTTGGCGCGCCAGGCGGCCGCCGCGGTGGGCGCTACCGTCGCCGGCGTCGACCTACTGCCGGCACGCGACGGACGCCTGTACGCGCTGGAAGTGAACGCCGTCCCCGGCTGGCGGGCGCTGGCGGAAGTAACCGACATCGACGTCGCGAAGCGCGTGCTGCACCTCATATCGCCGGGCCATCCTGGCCAGCCCGGCGTAACGGCGTCGTGAACGCGAAGATGCCTTGCCAAGCGCGCCGGCCAGGATGGCCGGGCTATCTGAGTGTGGCTCACATTGCCACAATTTGGGAATGTCCGCCCGCACCAACGTCGCCGATCGCCTCGCCGCCGTCGCAGCGCAAATGTCAGACGCCACGGCGGTCGTCAGCGCCCGTGGCGGACGCTATCGAACCTGCACGTTCCGGGAACTCAACGACGACGCGACCGCGCTGGCCCGCGGGCTCGCCGATCGCGGCGTGAAGCCCGGCGACCGGCTCGTGCTGTTGGTGAAGCCGGGAATCGAGTTCGTAAAGCTCGTCTTCGCCCTGCTCCGCAGCGGGGCGACGGCCGTGCTCGTCGACCCAGGCATGGGCCGGCGGCATTTGGTCAACTGCCTGGCCGCGACGAATCCGGACGGCTTTATCGCGGTCAGTCCAGCTCAGGCGGTGCGGACGCTCCTGCGGCGGCGATTTCCAAACGCCCGGATGAATGTGACGGTTGGCCGCCGCTGGTTTTGGGGCGGCGCCGCCTACCCGAAACTGCTTCGCCAAGGGCGATCAAGCCATGCGGAGTTGCCGCTGACAGAAGCCGACGGCGCCGCGGCGATCATCTTCACCTCCGGCAGCACCGGGCCGCCGAAGGGGGTGCTCTACACGCACCGGATGTTCGACACGCAGGCGAGCGAAATCCAGCGGGCGTACCAGCTCGGCCCAGGCGGCGTCGATCTGGCCTGCTTCGCGTTGTTCGGGCTGTTCAACTCGGTATGGGGCGTGACGACCGTATTTCCGGAAATGGACTTCTCGCGCCCGGCGTCGGCCGATCCTGCAAAGCTGCTGGCGGTCGCGAAGGATTGGCAGGTGACGCAGGCGTTCGCCTCGCCGGCGGTGTGGGACAAACTCAGCCGCCATTGCCAGCGGACCAGCGAGCGAATCTCTACGTTACGCAAAGTGTTTTCCTGCGGCGCCCCGGTGCCGTCCAGCGTGCTGGAGCGGACGCTCGCCATGGTCCATCCCGAAGCCGAGATGCACACCCCCTACGGCGCGACCGAGGCCCTGCCGATCGCCACGATCGCGGCCCGCGAAGTTCTCAGCGAGACGGCCGCCAAGACCAGCGATGGCGCCGGCGTCTGCGTGGGCCGAAGATTTGACACGATCGACTGGCGGGTCGTTCGCATCAGCGACGAGCCGATCGCGACGATCGACGACGTCGAGGAACTGCCGGCCGGCGAAATCGGCGAGCTCATCGTCCGCGGCCCGCAGGTTTCGCCGCGGTACGTGAACCCGGGTTGGACCGGTCGCTTAAGCGACCCGTCCGTCGTGGGGGGGACCGCGAACTGGGCGGGCGCCGACGCCAACGCCCACTCGAAAGTCGGCGACGCCGCCACGGTCTGGCACCGCATGGGCGACGTCGGCTACCTCGACGATCAGGGCCGCTTCTGGTACTGCGGCCGGAAGTCGCAACGCGTGCGCACTGCTGAGGGCGATCTGTTCACCGAGTGCGTGGAGGCGGTTTTCAATCGCCATCCGCGGGTTCGACGCTGCGCGCTCGTGGGCGTAGGACCTCGGTGCGATGTTCCCGCCATCGTGTATGAGACCGCTTCGCCCCGCGCGAGCGATGCGGCGGCGAGCCCTGACGCAGTGCACACGACGCCGCAATTGGCGGAGACGATCCCGCAGGAATTAGTCGCGTTGGCGGCCCAGCGGGCGCTTACCTCTGGTATTGAGACGTTCCTCCGCCACCCGGAACTGCCGGTCGACGTCCGCCACAACTCGAAGATCAACCGCGAGCAACTCGCCGCTTGGGCCGCAGAGCAACTCACGCAGCAACCTGGCGGATGCCATCTCGGTTCGGCCAGCGGGGGGTAAACCGACATGCACGCGCTGGTCACCGGCGGCGGCGGGTTCCTGGGTCGCTACATCGTCGAGCAACTCGCCGCGCGGGGGGACCGCCTGCGCTGCTTCGGCCGCGGCCGTTATCCGGCCCTCGAAGCACTCGGCGTTGAAGTCGTTCGCGGCGATATCACCGATGCGGCGGCGGTGAAGGCTGCCTGCGCCGGCATCGACGGCGTCTTCCACGTCGCCGCCTTGCCGGGCATCGGCATGGACTGGCGACCGTATGAACAAGTCAACCTCCGCGGCACGGAAAACGTGCTCCGCGGCTGCCACGCACACGGCGTGTCGCGGCTCGTTTACACCAGCAGCCCGAGCGTCGTCTTCAACGGCCGCGACCAGCATGGCGTCGACGAGACGGCGCCCTATGACTTCGCTTGGATGGAGCGCCACCGTGCCCACTACTCCCGCAGCAAGGCGCTGGCCGAGCAAGCGGTGCTGGCCGCCAGCGACGCCAGCTTGAAAACGTGCGCTCTCCGCCCGCATCTCATCTGGGGCCCGCGAGACAATCACCTCATCCCGCGGCTGATCGCCCGCGCTCGCTCGGGCCGGCTGCGGCGAGTGGGCGACGGCGCGAACCTGGTCGACGTCGTCTATGTCGAAAACGCAGCAGCCGCCCACCTGCAGGCGGCCGACGCGCTGGCCGTGCCGGATTCGCCGGTCGCTGGCCGGGCGTATTTCCTCAGCCAGGGCGAGCCGGTGAATTGCTGGGAGTGGATCGATCAGATCCTCGCCCTCGCGGACCTGCCGCCGGTCCGCAAACGAATCTCGCTGAGAGCCGCCCGCGCGATCGGCGCCGCCTGCGAAATCGTTTACGCCGCCTTGGGCCTCAAGCAGGAGCCGCCGATGACCCGATTCCTCGCGGAGCAGCTCGCCCGCTCCCACTGGTTCGACGTCTCGGCGGCGCGGCGGGATTTCGGCTACGAACCGCGGATTTCCACCGCCGAGGGGATGCAGCGGCTGGCCGCATGGCTGCGGTCTACAAAGAACGGGCCGCGCGTGTGCCCGCCGCAGCCCCGACCTAGCTAGGTCGGGGCGGCCTTGGTACACGCGTTCAACTCAAACCGAACGCAAGAGTAAGTCCGCACCCCTCGGCCGCCTAGGCGGGTTTTCGCGGCCTAACTACAATCAGCGGTTCTAGCCATCGCCATTTGCGGCATTTCGACAAGGACAAAGGCGTTCCCACGTGCTCCGGACTCACACCTGCGGCGAACTTACTCACCTCGACGTCGGCCAAGTCGCGACCCTCTGCGGCTGGGTGGACTCCTACCGCGACCACGGCGGCGGCCTCTTCGTCGACCTCCGCGACCGTTACGGCATGACGCAGGTGGTGTTCAATCCGCCCGACAGCTCGCCGGGGCTCATCGAGCAGAGCAAGACGCTACGGGCCGAGTACGTCATCAAAGTCACCGGCGTGGTCGCCGACCGGCCTGAGGGGATGGAGAACCCGAAGCTTTCCACCGGCAAGATCGAGCTGCGGGCCACGGCGATGGAACTGCTCAACCGCAGCCTCACGCCGCCGGTCTCGCCCAACGCCAACGCCCAGGACCTGCCGGGCGAGGACCTCCGCTTGAAGTACCGGTACCTGGACCTGCGGCGCCCTGAGCTGCAGCGGGTGATGCTCCTGCGCGATCGCATGGTCAAGAGCATGCGGGACTACTTCGCGGAATTGAAGTTCATCGACGTGGAAACGCCCTGCCTGGGCCGCAGCACGCCGGAGGGCGCCCGCGACTACCTCGTGCCCAGCCGCGTTCACCACGGTTCGTTCTACGCGTTGCCGCAGTCGCCGCAGCTTTACAAGCAGATTCTCATGGTCGCCGGCTACGACCGCTACGTGCAGGTGGCCCGCTGTTTCCGCGACGAAGACCTGCGAGCCGACCGCCAGCCGGAGTTCACGCAGCTCGACCTGGAGATGTCGTTCGTCGACGCCGACGACGTGATGGGCGTCATCGACGGCCTGTGCAAGAAGCTCGCCAAGGAAGAACTGGGGCTCGAACTGGAACTGCCGCTGCCGCGAATGAGCTACGACGAGGCGATGCGGCGCTTCGGCCACGACGCGCCCGACTTGCGCTTCGGCCTGGAAATCGCGGACCTTTCGGACCTCGCCCCGGAGAGCAACTTCGGCGTCTTCAAGAGCGTGGTCGCCGAAGGGGGATTCGTCCGCGCGATCAACGCCAAGCGAGGCGGCGAGTTCTATTCCCGCCGCGGCATCGACGCGCTGACGGACTTCGTCCGCGGCGTCGGCGCCAAGGGACTCGCCTGGTTCAAGTGCGAAGCCGACGGCAAGCTCAACTCGACGATCGCCAAGTTCTTCGATGAACCGCTCCTCAAGCGGTTCGCCGAGCGACTAAGCGCCGAGCCGGGCGACCTTATTCTCTTCTCGGCCGACAAGTGGGAGATGACCTGCAAGGTGCTGCACGCACTGCGGACGAAAATCGGCCGTGAAATGAATCTTTACGATCCGCAGGCGATGCATTTTTCGTGGGTGGTCGAGTTCCCGATGTTCGCCTACGACGCGGAGGAAGGGGGCTGGGCCGCGATGCACCACCCGTTCACAGCGCCGCTCGACGAACACGTGCCGCTGCTGGCGAGCGACCCAGGCAAAATGCGGGCCAAGGCCTACGACCTGGTGATCAACGGCAGCGAGGCGGGCGGCGGCACGATTCGTATCCACGACTCGGCGGTGCAGGCGCAAGTGTTCAACCTGCTGGGCATCGACGAGCAGCGGCAAAAGGAGCGGTTCGGCTTCTTGCTCGACGCCCTGCAGTACGGCGCTCCGCCGCACGGCGGCATCGCCCTGGGCATCGACCGGTGGGTGATGCTCTTCGGCCGGCTGGACAGCATCCGCGACTGCATCGCGTTCCCCAAGACGCAGAAGGCCAGCGACCTGATGACCGAAGCGCCCGGCGCCGTGGACGCCCGCCAGTTGAAGGAACTGGCCATCCGGCTGGTGGAGTGAGCGGGGCGCTAAGCCGCGAGCGGCTGAGGGACGGGCGGGCGCCGACTGGGGCGTATCAGGATTGGGCCGACGGCTTGGACTCGGCGACCAGTTGCGGCTCCTTGGTTTTTTCGTCGGCCACAAACGTTCCTTGCGGCGAGACCATCTTCGTCGGCTCGAACCCGGCTTTGGTCACCGCGGTCCAAGCGGCTTTCGCGTCGATCTGCTTCTTCGCCTGGGGCGTGACCACGGCCAGGTTCTCCTTGACGCTCGTGCGTACCTTCACCACGCCTTTGACGCGGTACAGCTTGGCCGCGATCTTCTTCGCGCAGTTGTTGCAGTGCATGTCGCCGATGTAGATGGCCACCTCGCTGGGGCCGAGTTTGGCGGCGCTCTTGCTCGTCTCCGCCGCGGGCGCCGCCGAGCCTGCGTCAGCGGCGAAGCCCGCAGCCGCGGCGAGCGAGAGTACCGAAAGGGCGACCACGGCCAGCGTAACGAAGCGTCGCATGCCTACTCCTTTGAGCGAGAAAACGGCAAATGGGAGGGAAGCTCTGTTCTGGGCGCCCAAGGCAGTCGTACGGGCCGTCCGGGCAAATCCGAGGATGACCGCCACGGCGCTCGCCGTTAGCGGCGAACGTACAGCCCGTCGGCGTCGACCGTGAGAATGCCGCCGGCGATCTTGGCCGTCCCTTTGACGACGACGGTTTCTTTTTCTTTGAGATCAAACAACTGGCGGGCGTCTACCGGAATCGGCTTGCCGTTTTCCGCGAATTGCACAACCGCAATCAGGCTGGCCGCGTCGGCCGCGTGCGAGGCGCAAAACGAGCATTCCTCCCCGGGGGCGTGCTGATGCGCATGTTCCTCGATTTCGGCCACCGCTTCCGGGTCGGCCAGGAAGAACACCGCCTGATTCTTCGCGAACGGGAACTCCGGGTGGCTCTGCTCCGACGGGTTCGGAACGCCGCCCACAGCGCCCACGAGCACCACTTCCATTTCGTCGATCACCGGTTCTTTGCCCGCGGTGGCGGCGCCGTGGACGTGCTCATGTTCATGCTCGTGGGCTGCCTCGCCTTCGGCGTGCTCATGGTCATGCTCGTGGCCTTCCTCGCCCTCAGCGTGCTCATGGTCGGCATGCTCGTTGGCCGCCTGGCTCGCGTCGGCCGTTGCTTCGGCCGTGGCGGCTTCGCCTTCATGTTCGTGGTCGTGCCCTTCGGCGGCGTCCTCGACGCCGTACATGGCGTTGCGGACCTCGACGACGGTTCGAGCCCCCTCCGGCTCGTCGGGCATCACCAGCTTGGCCCGGTACTGTTCGACCAGGGCCGGATCGACGGCCGCCGGCTGATTGCACCCCAGGGAGGCAAGGGCCAATCCGCTGGCAATGTAGGCAAGAAACAGGCGATTCATGTAAGTCTCGGTGGTTTAGGTGCTCTGTGTAGACGTGTGGCGGGCCGCAGCTCCCCAGGCGCGGAATGCAGCCGTTGCTACGCACACGGGGCCCGGCCGGTTCGCCTCCGAGCAATATTCCTCGCCGCGGGGCGAATTGCCCGTTCCACCCGCCTGGCGCCGGCGATTGTCGGATTTTTCCCGCGCCCCGCCAAGATCGTTGCGCGGGCCGCGAAATCCTTGGTAGCGGCGAGTCCCGTGGGGCCCGCCGCCGCCGGAAAAGGCCGACATCACAGTTCCGCCCGGGGCGCCTCGGGCCAATCTCGGAGGGCGTAAGCCATGATCAAAAAACTCGTCTTATTGAGTCTGGGCATCTTGGGGGTGGGGGTTATCGTAGCGAACACCAACCTCGGCAGCTACGTGTCCACGACCTATCGCCGCGCTGCCGGCACGGTGCAGGAGAGCGTGCCGCTGGAGTTCCAGATCGACCGGGCGCGGAACATGGTCCGCGACCTGGAGCCGGAAATTCGCCGGTCGATGCACGTCATCGCCAAGGAAGAGGTTGAAGTCGCGGAATTGGAGCGCCGCCTCGAACAGGCCGAGGCCAACGCCGAAAAGGACAAGTCCGAGATCATGCGGCTCCAGTCGGACCTGAAGACCGGCGATCGCGTATTCCATTACGCCGGCCACGCCTACTCGAAGGAGCAGGTGAAGGAAGACCTGGCCCGCCGGTTCAACCGCTACAAGTCGGTGGACGGCACCATCGAAAGCATGCGGCAGATGCGGGATGCCCGCCAGCGCAACCTCGACGCCGCCCGCGAGAAGCTCACGGCGATGATGAGCGCCCAACGGCAGTTGCAGGTTGACGTGGAAAACCTCGAGGCCAAGCTGAAGCTCGTGCAGGTCGCCGAAGCTTCGAGCGACTTCCAGTTTGACGACAGCCAACTGGCCCGCGCCAAGCAGTTGATGACCGACATTCGCACGCGGCTCGACGTGGCCGCCAAGCTGGCCAACGCCGACACGAACTTCCAGCAGGAAATTCCGCTTGACCAGGCCGAGTCGGGCGACGTCACCGAGCAGGTCGCCGAATACTTCGGCCTCGAGGGCGCCAAGGACGCGCCGACCGCGGAGACGCCCGTCCAAACGGCCAGTTACTCCGACTGACAACCACCCGCTGCACCGGGAGCGGCCCCTCGCTCCCGGTGCGGATGCCTGTGTTAGCCGGCGCCAAGCGCGGCGCGGCGTCGATGCGGCGAAAAGCCGTAGCGGCGCGGCAGCCACACGCTGCTGGCTAACACGCTTTTTCAACGAGACGCGGGGTAGGGCGCTGTGGGAGGCGTCTTTGGCGTCGACTTCGCTCGCGCAACGCCGGCATCGGCCTCGGCGAGCCCTCCCCACGCCGGTCGCCCCAAGTAAAGTTCCTTGCACTGCACTGGACGCACAGGTTATTCCCATGTTTCCTGCCTGGCGACTTCAACTGTGGAAGGCGCGTCTCGCCGTCGAGGAAGGAAAGTGGGACGAGGCGACTCGCCTGCTCACGCAGGATTCGCTCCGTGAGTTCTGGCCGGCGAAGAAGTTGTCGCAGGAACTTGCCGCCAGGCTGCTGGAGCGGGCTCGCCAGCGGATAGAACAGGGTCAAAGCAGCGCCGGCTGGTGCGATCTGGAGCGGGCGGCCAGCTTAGGCGCCGGCGAGGCGGCGCTGGGCGACTTCCGCCACGACGAGGCCCAGCGCCGACTCGACGAGGCCCTCGCCCTGCTGGCCCGCGGCGAGGCAACGGCCGCCTTGGCGATTCTCCAGCAGATGGAACGCCGGCATTTGGGCGGCGCCGAGCGAAACGTCTGGCAAACAATGGCCCAGCAGCTCGAATTGGCCGACGCCAGCGCCCGCAAGGGCAATCTTCCGCTGGCGCTCCAATCGGTCGAGCGGGCCGAGCAATTGCTGCCCGTCGCCGCCCCGGAAGGGGTGCGGCGCTACCTCGCCGATCGGCGGGCCGCCTTGCGCGCCAGCGCCGAGAAACTGCACGCCCTCGACGCGCGGCTGCACGCGGCCCTGGCGGCTTCGAACTGGACCGAGGTGCTCTCGGCGGCCGAGGCGGTGTTAGAATTGGCTCCGATGCACTCGGCCGCGCAGCAGGCCCGCCACAAAGCCTGGCAAGCCGTCGGCATGGAGGTCACGATTGCGCACTATCCCTCGCCGGCCGCGAGGGCCCGGCGCTGGAAGCCAAGTCCCCTTCCCGCCCAGGCCGCCGCTAGCACCCGCCACCCGAAACATGCCAAGGTCGAGACCGTGAGCGAGCCATCCGCGGGGCAGCGAATCGTGGCCTGGATCGACGCGGTGGGGGGCTTTTTGATCTGCTCCGGTGATGAAATCGTGCTCGGCCAGCCCTCGGCCGAGGGGGGCGTCGATGTGCCGATCCTGGGCGATCTCTCGCGCCGGCACGCGGTCATCCGCCGCGATCGCGAGGCGTACGTCCTCACGCCGCTGCACCGCACCAGCGTCGATGGCCGCCCCGTCGCCGAGCCGACGGTGCTCCGAGACAAGTCGCTGATCAAGCTCGGCGAAGGGGTCGAGCTTCGCTTCCGCAAGCCGCACGCCCTGAGCGCGACCGCCGTGCTGGACCTGGCGTCCCGCCACCGGACCGATCCGGCCGTCGACGGCGTCGTGCTGATGAGCGAGAGCTGCATTTTGGGGCCGCATTCGCACAGCCATATCCGCTGCCGCGATTGGCCGGGCGACCTGGTCCTGTTCCGTCGCGGCGAGCACCTGATGTGCCGCACGCAGTCGCCGCTGGAAATCGACGGACAAACGTGCGTCGGCCAGGCCTCGGTGGCGCCCCCCTGCCGAATTGAGTGCGACGAGTTCGCCCTAAGTCTCGAGGAGATATGAAAGCGGCCGGCAATCCCGGCTACAATGGAGCGAATAAGCGGTCAGCGATCAGCCACACTTGCTCCTTGCCCACGACCTCGGCCATCTGGCCGAGCCAATCCATAATCGACATACCCACAGCATTCAGGAAGTCAAGCGAATGCTTGCAGCCTTCATCGCCGAACTGAGCGCGGAGTGCTAACCACGCTCGCTGTTTCTGGCTGATCGCTGACGGCTGACCGCTCTTAAACCCACATTCAGGAGGTCAAACGCATGCTGTCAGCCTTCGTCGTCAAGCTCGACGCGGCCTCCTAGTCCGCTCGCCTGGAGTGGGCGCCGCCGACCGCCGACCGCTGAACGCTGATTGCAGACCGCTGACCGCTACTTCCCATGGCCGCTCTTTTGGAAATGAACACCTCGCCCGCGGAACACGAGCAGGCGCCCCAGGCGAAATCGCCCATGCGATTCACCTACGCCAGCGGTTCGCGGCCGCTCGAGGGGTACACGATCAAGCGCGGCGTCGGCCGCGGCGGATTTGGCGAAGTCTATTTCGCCGTCAGCGACGCCGGCAAGGAAGT
>QEVI01000100.1 GCA_003576855.1 Planctomycetota bacterium | reverse complement strand
CGGGCTGGCCGGGGTGTTTTCGTACGATCTGAATCGCAGCTTGGAGCGTATCGCTCGGCCGCGCTGCGACGACATGCAGTTTCCCGCGCTAGCGATCGGCGGCTACGACGTGGTGCTGGCGTTCGACCACGCCGCCGAGCGAGGTTGGATCATTTCACAGGGTTTTCCGGAGATCGACCGGCAGGCGCGCCGGGGGCGGGCAGCGGCGCGAATCGGCCAGTTCAAGCAGTGGCTAACCGAAGCGGCGGCGCCCGGTATGCCGGGGCAATCGCTGCACAGGCACGCACGCCGCGAGGATCTGGCCCCGCAATTCGACACGCCCACCGTGGGTCTAACCAGCAGTTTCTCCAGCGAGCAGTATCGGCAAGCCGTGCAGCGCGCCGTGGAGTACATCTACGCGGGAGACGTCTTTCAGGTGAACCTTGCGCAACGGCTGCTGTACCCGGCTTGCGCTTCGTCGGAGGATTTGTACTTGCGGCTGAGGGAACGAAACCCGGCGCCCTACGCCGGTTATTTCGATCTCGGACCCTGGCAGCTCTGTAGCGCATCGCCCGAGTGCTTTCTCACGGTTCGCAACGGCGAAGTCGAAACACGGCCGATCAAGGGAACGCGCGGTCGCTCGCCGTGGCCGGAGGCCGATCTATTCGCTGGCGACGAGCTGGCGGCGAGCGAAAAGGACCGGGCCGAAAACGTGATGATCGTCGACTTGATGCGCAACGACCTGTCGCGGGTCTGCACGCCGGAGAGCGTTCACGTCGAGCAGCTTTGCCGATTGGAAACCTACGCTTATGTCAAGCACCTCGTGTCGGTGATTCGCGGCAGGCTGAAGCCGGAGTGCACGTCCTTCGACCTGCTGCGCGCGAGCTTTCCGGGCGGCTCGATCACCGGGGCGCCGAAGGTCCGCGCCATGGAGATCATCGCCGAATTGGAGCCGACGGCGCGTGGCGCCTATTGCGGCTCGCTGGCGTATCTCGGCTTTGATGGGCGGATGGACGCCAGTATCTTGATAAGGACCATAACGGCCGGGCACGGCTGGTGGCAACTCCCTGTAGGGGGCGGCATCGTCGCGCAGAGCGATCCCGACGACGAGTACCGCGAGACCTGGCACAAGGCACGAGGCATGCTGAGCGCTGTGCTGTGAGCGTCGCGGAAAACGGAAGACCGAAAGCGGAAAGCGGGCAAGCCCAACCGACCGGATCACCAATCGCCGATACATGATCCTCCTGATCGACAACTACGACAGCTTCGTGCACAACCTGGCGCGTTACTTCGCACTATTGGGCCAGGATACGCTGGTCGTGCGGAACGACGCCGTTACGCCAGCTCAGGTACGCCAGTTGCAGCCGCAGGCCGTCGTCCTCTCCCCGGGCCCCTGCACGCCAGCGGAAGCAGGCAGTTCGCTCGACATCGTCGTGAGCTTGCATCGTGAACTGCCGATGCTCGGCGTCTGCCTGGGGCACCAGACGATTGCCGCGGCGCTGGGCGGAACTGTCGTGCGGGCCGCCGAACCACGGCATGGCCGAACTTCGCTCATAAGCCACGACGGCGACGGGTTGTTCGCAGGCCTGCCCTCGCCGTTGACGGTCTGCCGCTACCATTCGCTGGTCGTCGAACCTGGTTCGCTACCGGCGGAGCTAGTGGCTACGGCGCTGGCCGACGACGGATCAGTCATGGCCGTGCAGCATAAGCGCTTGCCGATCTGTGGCGTGCAGTTCCATCCGGAAGCGACGTTGACGCAGCGTGGGTTTCAGCTATTGGCCAACTTCCTGCGCATTGCGGGTTGTGCCGTGCGGGGGGAGCCAGCGGTTTTGGCTGCGCGGGAAGTCCGCGTAGCCGCAGAACCGGCGGCCGCGGCGCCCATGGGACCGGTAACATTCTAATCCGCGGCTGACTGGCCTGAGACGCTTACCATCCGGGGCAACCGCTTGCCTGATAAATCGACCATCGCGGACTCCTTCGACGTTCCGGCGTTGGACGGCGCCGGACGGGTGCTGGAGGGCATTGTCACGACGCTCAACGTCGACGGCAGCGTCAACATCGCGCCCATGGGGCCGATTGTGGACGAATCGCTCGATCACATGCTCCTTCGCCCGTTTGCGACTTCCACCACCTATCAAAACCTCAAGCGGACCGGGGTCGGCGTTTTTCACGTAACCGACGACGTCGAACTGCTGGCACAGGCGGCTATCAACCGCGTCAGCCCCATGCCGAGCGTCGCCTCCGCCGAAGGCGTCGAAGGCGCGATCCTCGCGGACGCCTGCCGCTGGTACGCCTTTCGTGTAGAATCGATCGATGACTCGGCGGAGCGCGTGGCCGTTGCAGCGCGCGCCGTCCAGCGCGGCGTCAACCGCGAGTTTTTCGGCTTCAACCGTGCCAAGCATGCCGTGGTCGAGGCGGCGATTCTGGCGACGCGATTGCATCTCGTCAAACGCGGCGACGTGCTAGCCGAATTCGACCGCCTCGCCCTGCTCGTCCAGAAGACTGGCGCAGCGGCGGAGCATCGCGCGCTGGCTCTGTTGCGGAGATACGTTGAGCAGTCGGCGAGCGACTGAACCTGGTAGCTGGGCCGTGAGTATCGTCGTATCAACGCCGAGCCGACTCCACTGCGGACTGCTCCGCTTCGAGCAGCACGACGGCCCCAGCTTTGGGGGGTTGGGCATGATGATTCGCCAGCCGCGGTGGACCGTGCAGATGCAGGCGGCCGGCCGATGGTCCGCGCGGGGCGCTTGTGCCGAAGCGGCGTTGCGTCTGGCTCAGCAGGCGATTCTTTCCGTCGCGGATCGCCGGGCGCTCGACGCCCTGTCGATAACGATCGTCGAGGAGGTCCCGCCGCATCGTGGATTGGGCAGCGGTACGCAGTTGGCATTGGCCGTCGCCGCGGGCGTTCGCCGGCTCGCGGGGATGCCGCCAGGAACCGCCGGCGAGCTGGCCGACATGGTCCACCGCGGACAGCGGAGCGCCGTCGGCAGCCATGGGTTCGTGCACGGCGGGTTGATCTGGGAGTCGGGCCGACTGCCGGGCCAGTCGCTGGGACGACTTGTCGAGCGCGTGGCGGTTCCCGACGGCTGGCGGATTCTGCTTGTCGCACCGCGCGGGCCAGCCGGACTGAGCGGCCAATCCGAACGCGAGGCTTTTCGCCGGCTGCCTCCCGTCTCCCCGCGGACCACCAGCGAACTGATCGACTTGGCCGAGAAGGAGATCCTGCCAGCCGCCCGTGCGGCGGATTGCCGTCGCTTCGGCGAGGCCGTGTACCTCTATGGGCGCTTAGCCGGGGAGTGCTTTGCATCCGTGCAGCATGGCGCTTACGCTTCGCCGCAGGTTGCCGATTGCGTGGCGGCGCTTCGCCAACTGGGCGTGGCGGGCGTCGGGCAATCGTCGTGGGGCCCGACAGTGTTCGCCTGCGTCGAAGGGAGCGAGGAGGCGCGCTGGGCCGCAATGCAATTGAAGCGGAAACTGAGAATGGCTGAATACGACATCCGCATCACATCGCCGGATAACATCGGCGCGACCGTGTAACCGGGCGTCCGCGAGGGGGCCGATGCCCTACAGCAGGCCGTACTGTGAAAGCGTTCTGCGGAGCTGCGCCTCTTGCTGCGGCTCAAGCGGCGTCATGGGCAATCGCAGTTCCCCGGAATCTCGGCCCAGGATCTTCATCGCAGCCTTGATGGGAATCGGATTAGTGGCCAAGCCGAGCATGTCGCGGCAAAGCTGGAACAGCTTGCGATGCCACTTGAGCGCTTCGGCGAAATCGCCACGGTCGGCCGCCTGGCACAGCGCGATCATGTCCTGCGGAACGACGTTGCCGACCACCGAAATCACGCCCCGGGCGCCGACCGCCATGAGCGGGAGCGTAAGGCTGTCGTCGCCGCTGAGCACCGTCAAATTCGTCGAGCACAGTATGGCCGAGGCCTGATCGAGCGATCCGGTCGCCTCCTTCACCATGGTGACATTCGGCAATTCGGCGAGCCGGGCGATCGTCTCCGGCTCCACGTTCTTGCCGGTTCGCCCTGGGATATTGTAGATGCACTGCGGCAGCGCCGATTCCTCGGCGATGCGTTTGAAGTGTTCGTAGAAACCTTGCTGCGTGGGCTTGTTGTAATAGGGGGCGACTTGGAGAGCGGCATCGGCGCCGGCCGCCTCGGCTACTTTGGTGAGCCGCAAGGCCTCGGCCGTGCTGTTGGAGCCGACGCCCGGCATGACCTTTATCCGCCGAGCGGCGACTTCGCAGACGAAGGCGATGACGCGCTCGTGCTCCGGGTGCGTCAGCGTGGGCGATTCGCCGGTCGTTCCTACGGGGCAGATGCAGGTGGTCCCGGCGGCGATCTGGAATTCGATCTGCCGGCGAAACGCCTCGTAGTCGACCTCGCCGTTGCGAAACGGCGTAACCAGCGCGACCGACAGTCCGGCGAAAGCTTCTCCCTTGGTGGTCATCGTGCGCGTGTCTCCTGGATTTGCGCGACACCGGGTGCAGTAAGGCGCGCCCATGTCACGCCGAGGGGCAAATGATACGGCGATTTGGCCGGCTGTGCAATCGGGCGCCTGGCCGGCCCGCCAGCTCGCCCCGTCAGTTGATCAGCCGCTTCATGTCCCGCACGGCCTGCTCCAAGCCGACCATGATCGCCCGGGCGATAATGCTATGGCCGATATTCAGCTCGCACATACGTGGAATCGCGGCGACCGGTTGCACGTTGCGATAGGTGAGTCCGTGTCCGGCATGCAAAAGCAACCCGGCCGCCGCCACGTGCTCGCCGGCCCGCGCAAGCGCCGCGAGCTCCTCCTGGCCTGCGAACCTAGCGGAGGCATGGGCGTAGGCGCCGGTGTGCAGCTCGACGGCCTCGGCGCCGACGTCGGCTGCGGCGTCGATCTGGCGGGCGTCCGGATCGAGAAACAGGCTCACGGCGATGCCGGCGTCGCGCAACCGCTTAACGGCCTCGGCGACGCGCGAGCGCTGTGCTACGACGTTGAGTCCGCCCTCGGTCGTCACCTCTTCACGTCGCTCGGGGACGAGCGTCGCCTGGTGCGGTTTGGCCTGGCAGGCGATGGCGAGCACTTCATCGTCGCACGCTAGTTCCAGGTTCAGCTTGACCGTGACGGTCTGCCGCAGCAGGTGGAGGTCTCGCTCCTGGATGTGCCGCCGGTCCTCTCGCAGGTGGAGCGTAATGCCGTCGGCGCCGCCGAGTTCAGCGAGCGAGGCCGCCCACACCGGGTCGGGCTCGTTGGTTTTGCGGGCTTCGCGCACCGTAGCGACATGATCGATGTTGACGCCCAAATACGCCATGGCAGACGCTCACCTAGGGGACACACGAAGTTGCGTGCTGGCCACAGCGGCCATCGCACGCGTGCAGCAACCGCTGCACATGTGGTTTTAGGGCCACAACCGGTTGCCTGTCCAGCCGCTCGTAATGGGTACAGACGGGCCGATCGTCTCGTCCGCACAGCGGGAATCCGCCGTCTGCCGGAGGTTTGCTTGGCTGAAGGGGTTCATGACCTACCGTTTTCTAACCAGGTTGGCCCCCTCACGCTCGCCGCGCCCCGATGACGTGCCACGACCTCGCCTACCGGATCCAACAGCTCGAGCCGCAGGCTTCCGCCCAGGACGTCGCACGGGCGTGCCTGATGCTCGCCAATAGCCACCCTGATCTGGCCGCCCTCGATCAGGCCGAACGCCTGCAGGCGGCATGGCGGGACGCGTGTCTCAAGCTGCAATTCGCCGCCGACCAGCACGCCGCCATGACGCACGAACTGGAGGCGCTGGCCGGTTCGGACCCGGCGAAGTACTCGCATGAGCAAGTCTGGGTACTGATCCGCGCGATCAAGGTGCAAAGCCAAGTGCTGCAGTTGTACGCCGGGCAGCCGGCGCTTGATGTATGAGGCTCGGGGCGACCGCTATGCGGCGTTATCCGCTGAAGGGGTCCGCCAGTTGCTTCAACATGAGGACGCAGACTGTCATGTAGATCACAATGCCGGTGATGTCGATGATGCCCGCGACGAACGGGTTGCTCATGAGCGCCGGATCAAGTCCGATCCGTCGAAAGATCAGCGGAAGCGCGCCGCCGACAATCGTGCCGCAGGTCACGACGAACACGAGCGTGATGGGGACGACCAGCTTCTCGACGGCGGTCGGCCCCTCCACGCCGAACAGCGCGCCGCAGTAGGCGATGGCGCCCAGGGCCGTGCCCAGCGCCAATCCCATGGTAAGCTCGCGGAGCAGCACGCGCGGCCAGTCGTTGAGTTGCAGATCGCCGCTGGTGAGGGACGTGATGATCAGCGTCGCCGACTGCCCGCCGGAATTGCCGCCGCACGATACGATTAACGGCAGAAAAAAGGCGATCCATTTGACGACAGCCAACATCTCGTCGAATGACTGCAGCGCAATGACCGTCAGAAACGACGCGGCGAGCAGAATCGCCAGCCACACGCCGCGCTTCCACAAGAGCGTATGAATCGGCGTGTTCAGGTACGTCTCTTCCAGCGGCGCAATGCCGCCGGCGCGGTAGGCGTCTTCCTCGGCTTCTTCGCGGAGCACGTCGATGACGTCGTCATGGGTGATGATGCCGACGAGATGGTGTTCATGGTCCACCACCGGGATGGCGAGGAAGTTGTAGTCGGCCACCCTGGCCGCCACGGCCTCCTGGTCGTCGGTCGCTTCGACCGTTACCAGGTCGCGTTCCATGATGTCGGCGACCCGCTCGTCGGGCGTGCCAAGGTGGGTCAGCAGTTGCCTAGCTGAAATCAAGCCCCGGAGGTGATTGTCGTCATCGACGATATAAATGTAGTAGATCGTCTCGTGGTTCTTCGTCTGCCGCGCCAGCTCGTCGATCGCCTCGCCCACGGTAACCGACTCGGGAAGCCGCGCGACGCTAGTCGTCATGAGCGAGCCGGCGGTCCCCTCCGGGTACTGGCTCAGCCGGGCGATGTCGCGTCGTTCCTCGGTCGGCACCAGCGGCAGCAGCGTCTCGACCGTGTCGTCCTCGACTTGCTTGAGCAAGTCGACGCGGTCGTCCGGCGCCATGATCGTGATGAGCTTGCTCGTCTCGGCCGGGTCGCCAGTTTCGAGGATATCGACCTGGCGCTGCTGATCGAGATACTCGAAGATCGACACCCGGCGGTCCGGATCGGCCGCTTTGAGGACGCCCCACGTCTCCTCGGCCGTCAAGCCTTCCATGAACTCCGCGGCGCGGGCCGGATGCATGGCCTCGCAGAAGTCTGCGAGGCCGGCGACGTCGTTTTCCGCGAGCATCTCGCGAAGTTCGGGAAGCAGCAGCGTATTGATCATGGTTTCGGTTCGAGCGTTACGCTCCCGCGAAGGCTAAACCGCCCAGTGTATTCGGCCGACGGCGCTTGCGGCAGGGCGAGCGCCGGCGGGATTTGGCTTGGCGCGGCGGTGGGGCTTTCGATCCATCCGCGTGCCGCGGACGCCGCACCAGCGACCGCGTGCGGCTGCTGATTCACAAATAGTGCATAGTCCGCAACGCCGTTGACGCTCTGCCGCCGCTCGATTAGTTTACAGGTTCGTTTTCCTGTTGATCGTGAAGGAGTCTCGGCTGACGTATCCGTTGGACCCTTAGCGGTCGTTTTCTTCGGCGAAGACTTTGCCGCTGCAGCCGGCGCGAGAGAGCTGCACCAGCGAAGCCTCCGCGATGGTTGCAAAGCGATGAGCATCGATTCAGTGCCTGGCGCAGTGGAGCTGCGCCGCGGCGACCTGGAGGCTTGCCAGGCCCAGATTGGCTATGCCTTTCGCGATCCGCAGCTCTTGGAGGCGGCGCTGACGCACGCTTCCGGCGTTCAGCACCGGCTCGCCTCGAACGAGCGGATGGAGTTTTTCGGCGACGCTATTTTGGGCATGGTGGTCTGCGAGCGGTTGTTTCACCTATACCCGCAATACTCCGAGGGAGAGCTGACGAAGATCAAGTCCGTCGTCGTGAGCCGCGACACGTGCGCGCAGATCAGCGAGGCGATCGGACTGGACAGCCACCTCATCCTGGGCAAGGGCATGGCGGCCGATCCGAGCGTTCCGCGCTCGGTGCTTGCGGCCGGCTTCGAGTCGTTGGTGGCGGCCATCTATCTGGACGGCGGCATGCCGGCCGCTGAGGCGTTCGTGCTGCAGCACATGGGGCCCGCGATCGAGGCGGCCGTCTCCAGCGAATTCGGCGGGAACTTCAAGTCGCAACTACAGCAGCTTGCGCAACGGGAGTTCGGCGTGACGCCCAGCTATCTCATGCTGGACGAAAAAGGCCCCGATCATAGTAAGTGCTTCAAGGCGTCGGCGCAGATTGCACAACGGCGTTTCGCCGCGGCTTGGGGCCGAAGCAAGAAAGAATCCGAGCAGCGGGCCGCCCATAACGCGATTTGCCAGCTTCGCGGCGAGGCGACCCCCTATCCGTGCGAGGACGCCGACGGCGACCTGGCCGGCGCCAACCGCGGCAGCTAAGAACCGCACCGCAGATCGCGGCGGCCGATCACTTCCGGCGAGCCGATCGCGACGAGTTGTTCGACCGCGGTGGCGCGGCGGCGGACCTTTGGGCGGCCGCGGCTTTGCGTGCCTCCCGCTGAGCCGCCTGCCGCTCGGCACGCTCAACAATTGCATTGACCCGGTCGGGACTCGCCACGTACAGCTTCGGGTCGTCGATCACGAACGGCGTAGACCAGGTGCGGCCGTCGTTGCGGTTGCAGACGTCGAAAAAGTACGTGCGAAACTGCTGCGCCCGGAAACCGTAGGGATACTGCGAGGCGATATAGTCCGCCGGCGTCAAATCGTCGACGCCGGGACTGGCGTAATAGTGGACCATGCCGTCGGCGGAATACGACATGCCGAGCGTCCACCAGCCGAACTGCGTGATTTCCTTCGCGTTGTAGTCGTGGCCCATGCGATTGGCGCGCACCGTCATCCATGCCGAGTCGGGCTTGGAACCGTCGTTGGCGCCGGGACGGAAATGGATCCACAGGCCGGGCCAGTAAGGTTCCACTTCGCCCTGGCGCGAGCTAAACAGGCCGCCGCCGGCAGGACTGACGGTCGACGCACTGGTGCGGAACCCGAAGTGGGGGCCTTGACGCCGCTCCCATTGCTCCGCCGGAGGCAGATACACGCGAACCGTAACACTGGGGCGTTCGCCCACCGGGATGCCGCCGCGAAGCCGCTCCACGCAGTTGGCGATCAGATCATCTTGCTGGACGTCTCGCGTCGTAAAACCCGGTATGCCGGAATTCAGCGTGCGGAGCAACAGCGCGCGTCGACTTCCATCCAGGCCGCCCGCCGGCGTGGCGATTGGCTGTAGCACATCAGGCTGGCCCCGCTCAGGGCCTTCGTGCCAGCGGCCGTTGGCGGATTTCCCCATGGGGTAGCGCACGTTCTCATCCTGCTCGCGCGAGCTCTTGGGGAAACGGTGGTCAAACGACCACACGTCGTCCTCGAAGTCGTCGCTGGCATATTCGATGAAGCTCCCCGTGCCGGGAACAAACGCATTCGCTGGGGGCGGAGCTTGCAGCGCCGGCTTTGGCGCGGCCGTCGCCGTCTGCAGTCCGCCGACAATGGCCAGCCATGCTGCCAAGCCAAGAAACGAGCGATTCGCGAAGGCTATGTACGCCATTGCCGATACCTGTCGCCGCGGAGCGTTACGAGGGCTGCTATGGCCCTATATCGGCAGGCAACAGCCTGCCACGTCAGACGACCGCGAGGCTCGCCGCGGGCGAATGCCCGGCGCCGGTCCCAGGACGGCAGGTCCAGAGGTTGCCGCAAGTCGTTGCGGTGATTGGGTTTCCTTGTGCGCGGGATCGCCCACGGTTAAACTGAGGAAAAGACGGTTACTAACCTCTCGTCTGTCGCAGGGCCGCACGGCCAGCCGATTAATCGCCACTGGGCCGCTGGTGTGGGAGGTTTGGCTGCGGCGATTCGCCGCCAGTCAGGGCTGTATACGAGGTCTACGGCCGTCCCTCCGCCGGAACGGAGAGAGCGATTCATGTCACAATCCGACTTCATGGCGTCGGATCTTGCCGACCCGCCGTTACCGGCGCCGACCGGCGCCTCGGCGCTAGGGGGCCTTGCGGCGATGCGAGCGGCACGTACGTCGGCGAAGCCAAAGGCGGGCGCCGGCGCGGCGAAGCCGTTGCGATCGAGCGGCGACGATCTGCCGCCGCTGGCCGGGCCAGTGGATTATCTGGACGCGGCGCCGGCGTGGTTGATCAGCGCCACGGTCCACTTGCTGGTGCTGATTATCCTGGGCCTAAGCCTGGTAGGAACCGATGGAGTCGGCGAGTTCGTACTTAGTCTCAGCCTGCAGGATTCTGGGGGCGAGGACTTCCAAGACGGCGACGTGGACGTTCCGATCAATCTCGACGAGCCGCCGCTGGCGCCGGGCGACGCCCTGGAGTCGGCGGCAGTTGCTGTCGTCGACAGCAGCGAAATGATGGCAGACGCTCCGCCGGCGGTCGCTGCCTTGGGGCTGGAGGCGGTAAGCGACGCCCCATCCATCCAGTTCTCCCTGACCGGACGCAGCGAAGGGATGAAGGAATCGCTGTTGCGGGCCTACGGCGGTACGTCGTCCACCGAAACGGCGGTTACCGAGGCCCTCCGCTGGCTGGCCCGCAATCAAGGGAGCAACGGGCTATGGAGCCTGGCGGGCAAATACTCCGACGGCGCCTACAGCGACAACCCGGACGCGGCGACGGCCATGGCGCTGCTCGCTTTTCAGGGCGCCGGCATAACGCCGCACAGCGATCGGAAGTCGCCCTTTAGTCCGGCGGTGACGCGTGGTTGGAACGCGCTGCTGAAGCGCCAGGAGCCGTCCGGCGAGTTCTTTCACGAAGGCAGTCCAAGCGGCCGGCTGTATACGCAAGCCTTGGCCACGATCGCGTTGTGCGAGCTGTATGCGATGACCAAGGAATCGCGCTACCGCGAGCCGGCTCAGGCGGCCGTCAATTACTGCATCAAAGCCCAGGCGCCGGAAGGAGGCTGGCGATACCAGCCCGGTTTCGACAGCGATCTGTCCGTCACCGGCTGGTTCGTCATGGCGCTGCAGAGTGCGCGGATGGCCGGGCTCGAAGTCGACCAGCAGGCGCTCGAGCGGATTAGCGGGTTTCTCGATGCGGTCGCCCAGGACGCCGGCGCCCAGTACAGCTATCTGCCGGGCCAGGCGAAAAAGCTGAGCATGACGGCCGAAGGGTTGCTGTGCCGCCAGTATCTCGGCTGGCAGTGCAACGACAAACGGTTGCAGCGCGGCGTGGAGGTGTTGCTCCGCAATCTTCCGAACCCGGAAGAAAACCAGTCGCACGCCTACTACTGGTACTACGCGGCGCAGGTTTGCCATCACATGGAAGGGTCCGCCTGGCGAAGTTGGAACCAGGCCATGCGGGAGGTGGTCCCCGCTCTGCAAGTTCGCGAAGGCAAAGAGCGCGGCAGTTGGGACCCTAATATCGACCAGACCGACGGCGTCAGAGGCGGCGGCCGGCTGTTCGTGACCTGCCTAGCGACGTATATGCTCGAAGTGTACTACCGTCATTTGCCTATTTATCAGCTCGACGCGCTCAAAGGCGGCATGTAGCAGGTCGCCGGAGAGAACTGCGCAGCAGACGGGCAGCCGTCAGCTATCAGCGATCAGCTTTCAGCCAGAAGGGGGCTTTCTCTGCGCAGGGGCAATAACGTGGCGGCGGCAGGTCATCGCGCTCATTGAGCTGCCGAGGGCTGCCGGTTTTCCAATACCGGTTCCGGCGGCGACGGCTTGGTCGCGGTCAATTCGAACTCGCCGGCGAGTTCGGCCCGCGAGTCTTCGCCGACGAAGACCTGGTACCGTCCTGGCTCGAGGACGCGCCGTCCCGCGTTGTCGTAATAAGCAAGTTCGTCAGCGGTAATCGCAAACTCCAGCGGCTTCGATTCTCCGGGGCGAAGGTAAACGCGTCGAAACGCCTTGAGTTCCCTGATGGGCCGAACGACGCTGGCAACCAGGTCGCGAATGTAAAGTTGCGCCACTTCCGTGCCCCCGCGGCTGCCCGTGTTAGTCAGCCGTACGCGGACGCCCAGCGTCTGTTCCGCGGTTAACGTCTTGGCACTCAGTTCCAACTGATCGAACGCGAACGTCGTGTACGACAGCCCGTAGCCGAAGGGAAACAGTGGAAGCGGGTTGCTGTCGATGTAATGTGATTTGTACTGGAACAGCGCGGGCAGGTCCTGGCCGTCGGCGAAATCCTGGGGCTGATAGTCGGCCGGGGCCGGCCGCCCAGTGTTTGGATGCGCATAGTACAACGGCGTCTGGCCAACGGACCTGGGAAACGTCACGGGCAATTTGCCGGAGGGAGAGACGTACCCGAACAGGACGTCGGCAATCGCTGGTCCCCCCATCACGCCGGGATGCCAGGCGTACAACGCCGCGCCAACCGACTGGCACTCGGCGGCAATCGCAAGCGGTCGGCCGGCCATGACGACAAGCACAGTCGGTTTGCCGGTTTGGGAAATGACCTGCAGCAGTTTTCGCTGTGCTCCCGGTAGCTCCAGGGTGGCGCGGGATCGCGCTTCGCCGCTCAGGAGCGAATCTTCGCCGAGAAACAGCAGGACGACGTCTGCCGCCTGGGCGATCTGCAGGGCCTGGTCGATGCCGCGGTCGTCCATGGAGAAATTGGCCGCCGCGCCGCGGGCGTATTGCACGTCGATGCCTTCGCCGCACAAGTCGCGAATCGCCTGGAGCGGAGTCACTGCGTCGTTGGCGTCGCCGTCGGGGACCCAGCAACCGAGCTGCGCTCGTGGCGCGTCGGCCATTTCGCCGATGACGGCGATTCGCTCGAGCGCGTCGGCCGAGAGCGGCAGCACGTTGTCGTCGTTCTTCAAGAGCACCACGCTCTGCCGAGCCAACCGCCGCGCAGATTCCAGCGACCTTGGCCGCAGCGGCGCGCCGGCCTGGGGGCGATCATCCTCCGGCGGTAGTTGCATTTTGACGCGCAGAATCGCGCGTACTGCCTCATCAATTCTCGACACTGGCACGGCGCCGTCGGCGACCAGCTTCGCGAGATGCTCCTGAAACGACGAGCTCGCCATTTCCATATCAACGCCGGCGTTTACAGCCTGGCGCGCGGCATCCGACTTGTCTTCGCTGAAGCCGTGGTCCACCATTTCGATCACAGAGTTCCAATCGCTGACCACGAGGCCGTCGAAGCGCCACTGGTCGCGCAGCACGCGCCTCAGCAGGTACTCGTTGGCCGTGCCCGGAACGCCGTTCACTTCGCTAAAGGTGGTCATCAGAGTTCGGCAACCGGCCCTAACGGCGGCGTGGAACGTCGGCAGATAGACGTTGTGCAGGTCGGCGACCGACAGCGAAGCCCGATTGTAGTCGCGTCCTCCTTCGGCGAGGCCGTAAGCGGCGAAGTGCTTGGCGCATGCCGCGACGCCCTGCAGCCGACCATCTTTTTCCTGTTGGAATCCGCGGACCATCGCCGCGGCCAGCTCGCTGCCGAGGACGGGGTCTTCGCCGAACGACTCGGCGATCCTTCCCCAGCGCGGGTCGCGGGACACATCAACCATGGGCGCGAACGTCCAATTCACGCCCGCACTTTGCGCTTCGCCAGCCGCAATGCGGGCGGCTTGTTCGACCAGTTCCGGATTCCAGCTTGCCGCCTGCCCCAGCGGAATGGGAAACACGGTGCGGTAGCCGTGGATCACATCGCGACCCACCAAGAGCGGAATCCCCAATCGGCTCTCCTCGCGAGCAATGCGCTGGGCCTGTTCAATGTACTCAGGGCTTGGCGCGTTGATGATCGACCCGACCCGTCCGGCGGCAATGGCCGCCGCCATCTCCGGCGTAACGGTCTTGTCGAGCGGCGCCACCTGGCACATCTGGCCGATTTTCTCCTCGAGCGTCATCGCCGCTACCAGACCGTTGATGGACGACTCGACGTCCGCCGCTGTGTGGGCGAAGCGAGGGTTTGCTGGAACGGCGCCGCTAGGCGCCGGAGGGGCCTCAACAGAAGCCGGTGATGCGGCGTTCTCTTGCCCGACGGCAATCGCCGGCAGCAGCATCGCCGCGAAGATCAACGCCGACATCGAAACCGGCCGGATTAATATGCTTTTCACCATTGAATCGCCGTGTGTGGAGACGCACTGCCGCTTCTGGCGCGGGCGGCCAGATGCCAATCAGACTGCCAGCGCCCGTCAGTGCCGGCCCGCGGAACGAGGCCAATGCGTTAATTGCCCGCCCTGGCCGTTTAGAAAATCGATCTGCCGTGCAAAAACCATGGCAGGGGCAAGAGCCGTTGTTCAGCCGTGTGCGAGCCGCGGGCGGCGCAAGTGCATCAAGCCGGCCAGGCTTGTCAGCGACAGCACGCCGGCCGCCGGCTCGGGGACGCCGCTGGCGGCGCCCTGCTGGTTTTCTGATTCCGGAGCGGCCGGCGCCGACTGGCTTTTCCAAAGGTCCAGGTCGTCGTCGTCCACCGAGCCGTCGAGGTCGAAGTCGCCCTGCGCGGCGCCGCCGGTCGGATTGGTTCCCATGTTCTGTTGCCAAATCAGGAAGTCGCCGCCATCGACCACCCCGTCGCCGTTGGCGTCGGCCGTCAACGGCAGCGCGAGGTTCTGGAACGTTACTTCGTCGATGTGCACGGCGCCGTTCCCGCCCGCGGCCCCTTGCGTAAAGACGAACGACAGGCGGGCTTCCACGGCCCCCGCCGGGGCGACCGCCGAAAGTTGATGCTGCCGCCACACGTCGTTGGCGTCGGCGGCGGCGGCGATGGTCGTCGCAGCTTCATCGAGAAACGCCGATGAGCCGTACC
>QEVI01000408.1 GCA_003576855.1 Planctomycetota bacterium | reverse complement strand
TCATGGATGGAGCCGCGTTCGCACGATGAACCCCGATCCGCACGTTGACCCCAACGCACCATCGCCGAACGCAGAGCGGCGAATCGTCCACTATTCCGGCCGCGTCCAGGGCGTCGGCTTTCGCTATTGCGCCCGCCAAACCGCCGAAGGTTTTTCCGTAACGGGCTCTGTCCGGAACCTCCCCGACGGCCGCGTCCAACTCGTCGTGGAGGGCAACGACTCCCAGGTCGAAGCGTTCCTCGCCGAACTGGCCGCACGGATGGCGCCAAATATCCGTCACGTGGACGCCCAACGCGAAACACCGACAGGCGAATTCACCGCGTTCGAGATTCGTTTTTAGCACCTAACGCCGATACAATTAGATCGCCAACTCTCCCGTCTCCTGACTCCTGACTCACGTATCCTCTCCCATGCCCCACGTGCCGCTCGCCTTTCTCGTCGAAAAGCCGGAGCTTTGGCTCCCCGGACCGTGGCTCCTATGCGTCGGCGTGGCGGCCGGATTGATTCTCCTCGCGGCCGCGTTCGGAATCGTCCGCCTCATCTCGCGCAGCACGGCCGAAGTCCTGTGGGCAACCGCCTGCGAGCGGACGATGCAGTGGGTCCTCGGTTGGGCAGTGTGCCTGAGCGTCGTCGCCGTCGTCGGCGCGTTCTTCGTGCCCACGCCCGTCGCCCGCGGCGTGTTCGAGTCGCTCGTCCGAATCCCGACGGTGAAGTCGCAAACCTGGGACGTAAACGTGCCGCCGGGAGTCGACCGGACGCCCCTCGAAATTCGCGTCCCGCTCGCCGACATCGTGTCGATGAAGATGACGAGCGACGGGCCGCTCTCCGTGAACAACACCGTCGCCCAGGGCGAAGGGCCCGAAAACGTCTACTTCGTCTCGCCGCAGCGGTCCGCCGAGTGGGATCGGGCGAACAATCCGCTCGACCGCCGGCTCGCGGCTTGGACCGTCAGCAATACCACCGACCGCGAAGTCACGCTCTCCATCGACGTAGAGGCCGGCGTCGAATACCCCGAGGCATTTACGATGCTTTATGCCGCGGCGACGCTCCTCGTCGTCGTGGCCGCCTACGTGGCGATCCGTCTCGCGATGCCCAAGGTCTCGGCAATCGCGATGGCCAGCGCCCAGGAAACGATGTCGCAGTGGCTGTTCTGGCTGGTGCTGGTTTTCGGCGTCCTGCTGCTCAAGCCCGTGCTGCTGCCGGTGCCTTCGCTGATGCACATTCCGTACAACACGTTCGGCGAAGACATCAAGATGCTCAAGCAGGGCGGCGTGCGGATCGTCGCCGTGCTGGCCACGATCGTCGCTCTCTGGTCGGCGAGCACGTCGATCTCCGAAGAGCTTGAAGGCCGCACCGCGCTGACGCTGCTCTCGAAACCGATCGGCCGCCGGCAATTCGTCCTCGGAAAGTTCCTGGGAGTGGTCTGGCCGACGGTCGTGATGACGCTCGTCCTCGGAAGCCTCCTCCTCTGGACGATCGCCAGCAAAGTCGTGTACGACATGCGCGACATGGCCGAAAACGTCGAGGTGACGTGGCAATTGTGCCATTCGGAAATGGCCCGCACCGCGCCGGCGATCTTGCTGGGCTTATTCGGCACGATCGTGCTGTCGGCCATCGGCGTCGCGCTGTCCACGCGGCTCCCGATGCTCGCGAATCTCGTGATCTGCGTCTCCGTGTATGCCCTGGGGCACCTGGCGCCCTTGGTCGTGCAATCGTCCGAAGGAAAGTTCCCCATCGTAAACTTCGTGGGCCAACTGATCGCCACGATCCTGCCCGTGCTCGACCACTTCGACGTACCCGGCGCCGTGGTCGGAAACGCGGACGTGCCGCCAAGCTACCTGGCCTGGTCCGCGGTCTACGCAACCCTCTACAGCGCGACCGCCATCGTCTTCGCCCTGGCGATGTTCGAAGATCGCGATTTGGCGTAGTGCGTTGTCACGTCTTGACTTTAGCGTGGGTGCCACTGCTGGCTTGTCCAGCAGTGCGATTCGCGCGAC
>QEVI01000099.1 GCA_003576855.1 Planctomycetota bacterium | reverse complement strand
GGTCCATGCGCCGACGGCGAGCGCGATGCGCAAGGCCGGGGAGGTCGCGACACCCCTCCATAATAACTGTTCGGGCAAACATGCGGGCATGTTGGCGTTGTCTAAGTATCTGGGGGCGCTGGGACAGGATTATCGTGACATAGAGCATCCTGTACAACAACTGAACCTGCTAAACCTGGCAGCCTTGGCCGAGGTTGCGCCAGCAAGTATTCCGGTGGCGGTGGATGGCTGTAGTGTGCCTACCTTCGCGCTTCCGTTGCAGGCAGCGGCGCGGGCCTTTAGCCGGCGGAATTCTTCGTTCGCCGATGGCGCCGCTAACACGTCTTTGTAGCATCCCAGCGCTTTCTCGTAGGCGCCCAGTTCCTGGGCGCAGCGCCCTTGGTAAAAACGGCTGGCGTCGCCGACCACCGATCCCCGGTACTCTTCGACCAATTCGCCGAACCTGCGGGACGCTCGAACGCGATACGCGCTTGCAAGAAGCGGGCCTCGACCTGCCGCTCGCGCAACTTGTCGCGGCGAGCCTTCGTTTCCGCGTCGGCCTGCGCGGCGGCCTCTTTCGGCAGCCCCGCCAGTCCCGCGGCGCACTGGTCGACGAGCTGTCGCACGGCAGCCGCCGCGCGATCCAGTTGCTGCCGGGCCTCTTCTCGCAACTGCTGCCGCTGAGACGCCGCCTGCTCCGGCAAGCGCTCTGCCGCCGCCAACGTCGCCAGCCCCTGGCTGGCGTACAGGTTCGCGGCCTCGCGCTGCGCCTCCAGCGCCGTCGGCGACTCGGGCCGGGACTTCGCATACTGCTCGAACGCGGCAGCCGCTTCGGACTGCAATCGCTCGCGCTCCGTGCCGTTTTTGACTTGCCCGGCCTGGGCCGCCAGGCTCAGCGCCCGCTGGTAGGGCAACTCCGCCGCGAAGGCGGGCGTCATGAGCGGCGACCGCTCGACCCAGGCGAGGTAGTCCACGGCCGTATCGTCCCAGCCCTGCTGCCGCAGGGCGGCGACGAAATCGGCGTTGCGGTCGGCGGCGCAGAGCGACGCGCCGGGGCCGGACAGCGCCCCCGCCAGGCTCGCCAGTGCACACCGCCGCAGCCAGCGGTGCGTCGCCCCGCGGGTCGTGTCACGGTTGAAGCAGGGACGATTCACCAAAACCACCAACGGCGCAAGGGACCCGGCTAAGGGCAGCGAGACGGGAACTGGCCAGCGAGAAGGAACCGCGACGCCGCCACGACTGCGATGCGGTCTCTGTTCCATCTCCATCTTAGCGGCCTTGCGGAAGGCGACCAAGAATGCTCCGCACCTTCAGCGCCGCTGCGGAGCAGTTCCGCGAGCGCGGACCGCAACGAATTTTCATTCTGTGACGATTGGGCAAGCCCGCGCAGCGGCCAGCCACGTGGACGGGCCGAGCCGCAGAATTGCCGCAAGCCCTTAATCGGCAACGCCGGACTGCCTCGCCGCCTGGAGCCGGTGTAAGATTCAGTGCTCCGGCGTCGACCTTAAGCGGCCCAGGTTTAAGCGGCCCGGGGCCGCCTGCCCGCACGAGGAACACGCATTGCTCCGCTTCGGCGCCCATACGACTCGGCCGCGTCGGTCGCTCGTCAGTCCGTCGGCCAGGGGCGTGTGGATGCTGCTGGTCATGCTGGGCGGAGTGCTGTTGCTCATGCGAGCGCTCCAGCAGCCGGCCGCCGTTGACCTGTTGGGGCGCGTCTTCACGCCGCCGCCCGACGCGAAGCTGCCGGAAACGCCCGCCGCCCTCCCCGGCCAGCAAAGCCTGCACGACGGTCCGCTGGCGGCCATCAAGGACAATGCCATGTTCCTGCCCGAGGAACGGCCGGCCTGGGATGCCTTGATCGAGCGGCTCCGTGCCACGCCCGCCGCCGAGCTCTCCAAAACGTCCGTCGGCGAAGTAGCGTACGCACAACTCGTCGGCCAACCGGAGCGCTATCGCGGCCAGGTCGTTCGCGTGCGGGGCCGGGTCCTGCGCGAGTCGCACAAGGCGCCGGCGGGCGGCGACGCCGCGGGGGTCGCGTGCCATCAGCTCGTCTTGGCGCCCGCTGGCGGCGGCCCCTGGCCGATCATCGTCTACTCCCTGACGCTGCCCGCCGATTTCCCGCGCGGGCCCCGGCTGAACGAGCCGGTGGAGGTGGACGGGCTCTTCTTCAAAGTCTGGTCATACGCCCACGACGACGGCCTGGGACTGGCGCCGGTCGTCCTGGCCCGCGGCGTTCAGTGGCAAGGCCCCGCAAAAACGAGCCGACCGCAGCCGGCCGGCGCCGACCGCCCAGCCGTGGCGGCGGGAATACTGGGCGCGGCCGCCGCGGCGACGCTGTTTGCCGCATGGGTCAAGCGGCAAACTGGCCGACAGAGGCCCTCGCACACCACGCCGCCCGACTTCGCGTGGCTGGAGACCGAGTCATGAGCCGCTCGCGACGGGCCCGGCGATGCCTGCCTCGAGCGGTCGCCCGTGCATGCATGTCACTGGCCATCCTGCTTGCCGCTGCGGCCATCGGCCGGTCGCAGGACCATTCGTCACCCCCTGCGGAGGCCGGCCCGGACTTCGCCTCGCTGCTGGGCATGATCGGCGTCTCCGACGACGATCTGGCGGACCTGGCCGCGATCGAAGCCGACATCGATTCCCGGCAGGCCGCCCTGATCGGCCGCATCCTGTACCGCCTCGAGCAACTCGACCTCGACCAGCTCGATGTCCAGGCCTCGCGCAGCGGCGGCGAGCATGCAGAGCGGCCGGGCGAAACCGGCGACTTCCCGGCCGGCGCCCTCGTGGGGTACCGCGGCACGGCGATCTCCGCCGAAAAGCTCTCCCTGCCGTCGGGGGCCGATCCTAAACCGGCGACGCTCTATCGGTGTCGCATCGACATGGCGGCAGGCGGCCCCCTCGTCGTGTTTTCCGCCGACGTGCCCAAGGCCTGGTTGACCGCCGACCGGGCAGCGGAAATGAGCGAGCCGGTCGCCCTCCGCGGCGTACTGCTGCGTTCGGCCAGTGACGCCGCCTCGGAGCCAGCGGTAGTTCTCACCAACCGGTTCCAATGGTTCCCGAACAAGGGCGTGCCGGCCGGGACGCTCTGGCTCGCAAGCCGCGGTTTTGACGCCGCCCTGCTGGACGATGTCCGGCAAGGACGCCCGCTGGCCAAACCAGACGAAAGCCGCGAAGCGGCGGCGTTTTATCGGATGCTCGACGAATTGGCCGCCGCCTCGCCCAAGGAACTGACGCACCTGGCCTGCGAGGCGGTTGCCGAAGCTGCGGCAAACTGGGCCAGCCGCGCAAAGAGCGCAGGCCGCGAAGCCGACCGGCTCGCCGATCGGTTGAAGACCAGTTCCGGCGAGGATCGCGAGGCGTTGCAGCGGCGCGCGGCGGCGCTCCGCCGCGAGCAGTCCATGGCCGCGAACGTCGCCGAGCGGGCCGAGCACGGTTTGTCGTCGGTGTGGCCGATGTTTCTGGAGCCGGAGGAATCGGCCGGGCAGTTCTTTGTCATCGAGGGGGTTGCTCGACGAGCCGTCCGCATTCTGGCCGACCAGCCGCTTGCAGGCCTTACGCACTACTACGAGCTCGACGTATTTCCGCCCGACTCGCAGAACCTGCCGGTCGTCTGCTGCGTTGCGCGATTGCCCCGAGGTTTTCCCACGGGGGATGTCATTCGCGAGCCGGTGCAGGTCGCCGGCGTTTTCTTCAAGCGCTGGGCCTACGCCCGCCGGCCGGGCGCCGATTCAACGAGCGACCGCCGGCTGCCGGCGCGGCTGGCGCCGCCGCTGGTCCTGGCAGCCGAGCCGGTGTGGCTTCCCCGCGCCGCTCCGGGCGACGCGGGCCGCGGGCTTTGGGCCGGTGCAATGCTGCTCGTGGCGATCGGCGTCAGCGGCCTGCTCTTCGCACGGCGAGCGCGCCGCGACCGGTTGGCTCGCCGCCAGCGAGCGCGTTACGATGCACCGCTGGACGACCTGGCGCGTCTGCCGTAAACGCCAGAACAGCCGGCCGCAGCGGGAGTCGCCCACATCCCCCGCACGGGCCTCTGCGCAACGGCGCTGCGATCGGCCGGGCCGGCCCCTTACAATTCGGCGTTCCATCGGTCACAACGGTTCTTTACCTGGCACGCGCCGCCGCTGCGGCTCCTCGACGCGCCGCAGAACAACTCCATGAGCGTACTGGCCCATTCACCCGACGCCGTGCATCACGATCGGGCGGTGAAGAATCCCATGCCGTGGTACATGCCCCGCTTCTGGCACGGCATGCGACTGGGAACGTGGACCATGGCGCTGCTGCGCAACCGACTGGCGGTGTCGCCCAGCCGCGTGCCGATGGCCCTGGCCATCAGCGGCTTTGCGACGATGAACAGCGTGCTGGCGGCCGTTGATCGCCTGGCGTACGGCCGCCAAATCGACGCGGTGGAAATCACCAGGCCGCCGCTATTCATCCTGGGCCATTGGCGCTCCGGGACGACGTTCCTGCACGAACTGCTGATCCGCGACCCCGAGCACACCCACTTCAACACGTACCAGTGCTTCACGCCCCACCATTTCGTGCTGACGGAGCGGTGGCTCGTGCCGCGAATCGGGATGTTCATTCCCGACCGGCGGCCCATGGACAACATGGCCACCGGCTGGGACCGCCCCTTCGAAGACGAGTTCGCCTTGCAGAGCCTGGGCGTGCCGACGCCGTACCTGTCGATCATGTTTCCCAAGCACGGCGCCGTCTTCATGGACTACCTCACGCTGCGAAACGTCCCGCGCGAGAGCCGCGAGGCCTGGAAACGTCAATTGCTGAACTTCTGCAAGCGGCTCACCTTTCGCGATTCACGGCGGATCGTCATCAAGACCCCGGCCCACACCGCCCGCGTGCGGACGTTGCTGGAGATGTTTCCCGAGGCGAAGTTCGTCCACATTTCTCGCGATCCGTATGCCCTGTACCGCTCGACGATCGGCCTGTGGCGTTCGCTGATCGCCGAGGAAGGGCTGCAGATCTCCCGCGACGAACGGTGGCTGCGCCGCTTCGTGCTCGACTCGCTGCGACTGATGTACGACGCGTACCTCGAGGACCGCGCGCTGCTGCGCGACGACCAGCTCATCGAACTGCGCTACGAGGGCCTGGTCGCCGACCCCAAGGAAACAGTCCGCGCCATTTACGAGCAGCTTGAACTGGGCGACGTCGCCCGCCTGGAATCGCACCTCGACGCGCACCTGACCGAGGTGAAGAACTACCGCACTAATCGCCACACGATGGACGAAGCGACAAGCGCGACGATTCGCACCGAATGGCGCCAGTATTTCGAGGAATTCGGCTACGAGTGACGAGGCTCGCGGGAAGTGCGCCGCCAGCGCTGGAAGTCGGCGCTTATGCCGCGTCAGCCGCGGCCTGGCTTTGGGTCGCGGCTTCAGCGTAGCTTGGACAGTCGCACGCGCAGCGCTTCACGCCCGGGGGTGGAACGCCTGGTGAACCCGCTTGAGCCGCGTGTGATCGACGTGCGTGTAAATCTGGGTCGTGGCGATGCTGGCGTGGCCCAGCAGTTCCTGCACTTGCCGCAAGTCGGCGCCGCCGGCGAGCAGGTGCGTCGCGAAACTGTGCCGCAGCGTGTGCGGGCTGACGTCCGGCGACACGCCGACCCGCACGGCGTAGCGCTTGATCAGTTCCCAGATGCGCTCGCGCCTCAGCCGCTCGCCGCGGGCCGACAGCAGCAGCCACTCCGGGGAGGGCGCTCGCTTGCCGGCGAGCTTTCCGCGCTCGTCGTGCAGGTAGCGCCCGATGGCCTGGATCGCCCGCTCGCCGAGCGGCACGATCCGCTGCTTGTCTCCCTTGCCGTGGCACTGGCAATACCGCTCGGCCAGATCGAGGTCGCGCATCCGCAAGCGGGAGACCTCCGACACTCGGCAACCGGTCGCATACAGCAACTCCAGCAGCGCCAGGTCGCGGCGAGGCCAGCCGTCGCAGCGCCGCGGCGCGGCCAATAGCCGGTCCACCTGCTCGGCGGACAGCACGAGCGGCACGCGCTGCCACAACTTCGGCGAACCGACCAGTTCCGCCTGGTTGGCGGTGATGGCGCCTTCAAGCTGCAAATAACGGAAGAAGACCTTGAGCGATGCGACGTGCCGCGCGACGCTCTTGGGCGCCAGGTTCTGTTCGGCGAGCCACGCGGAGTAGCCGGCCAGCTCGCTGGCCGTCAATTGTCCGAGGCGCCGATTGCCGAGCCAGGCGAAGAGCCGTTTCACGTCGCGCTGGTAGGCGGCGACGGTGTTTTCCGAAAGATGGCACTCGGTGCGCAAATAGCGGATGAACGACTCCTGCCACTGGGCGGCGTCGGTCGGCGCCGTCTCGCGTCGCGGACGGATGGTCTTGCGGAGCGGTTTCACGAGGCGTCGAGTTTTCGATTCGTGGAGGGCGTCTGCGCCGCCGACTGCGAGCGGCAATCAACTCGCGAAGCGAGATGACCACCGAGGGAGCCGCCGACTTTCAGCCGGAAAGGGTTCATCCTCGGCGGAGCATCCATAATCCCCTTCACCGTATCGGCCGTCGTTCCGGCGCGGGCCCGGCGGCGCTGCCCTGGGCAGGAGGGCGACGGCTAGGCTATCTTTGAGGGCCATTCTCCCTGGTCCGATTAGGTAAATCTTGGCTACCGGAAATCCGAGCTCGGCCGCATGCAAGACGTCGTCATCGAGGAACCCTATGAGTTCGTGCCGCCGTATTATTCGCGATTTTGGCAGGCCGTCATGCGGCGATACATACCGCATTGGCGGCGGAAGACTTACGGCCTCGACTCGGTCGAGCTGCGCAGCGTCGAACGCCTGCAAGCGTCGCTCGACGCGGGGCACAGCGTGCTACTTGCGCCCAATCATTGCCGGCTGTCCGACCCGTTCACGATGGTCGAGGTCTCCAAGGCCGTGAAGCGCGACGTCCACGCGATGGCATCGTGGCACCTGTTCAAGCAAAGCCGGCTGGAGTGCTTCATGCTCCGCCGCGTGGGGGGCTTCAGCGTCTATCGCGAGGGAGTCGATCGGCAAGCCATCAACACGGCGGTCGATATTCTCGTCGATGGCCGCCGGCTCTTGGTGGTCTTCGCCGAGGGGGCCATCTCGCGGCACAACGACGAGTTGATGCCGCTGATGGACGGCGTCGCGTTCATCGCCCGTGCGGCGGCCAAGCGGCGTGAAAAGGCGGGGCTGCCGGGGGGCGTCGTCATTCACCCGCTGGCAATTCGCTATTTCTTCCGCGGCGATCTGGCGGCGGCCGTGACGCCGGTGCTCGAGGAAATCGAGTCCCACTTTTCGTGGTTCCCCCAACGGGACAAGCCGCTGATTCACCGTCTCCGCCAGATTGGACAGGCGCTGCTCTCGCTCAAGGAGATCGAATACTTCGGCGCCGCCCGGACCGGCGACTTCTACGAACGAGTGTACAACCTCATCGAAGACCTGCTCGCCAAGCTGGAAAAGCGGTGGAACATCAAGGACGGCGCCGAGGGAGTCGTGGCGCGGGTGAAGAACCTCCGCGGGGCGATTCTGGCCGAGCTGCTGTCGGGCGCCTTGACGGAAGAGCAAAAGCAAGAGCGCCGCAAGCAGCTTGCCGCTTGCTATTACGTGCAGCAAATGTCGCATTACCCGCGAAAGTACGTCCGCGTCTCGGAGAAGAACGTTCCGGAGCACATCCTGGAAACGGTCGAGCGATTCGAAGAGGATTTCACCGACAAGGTGCGCGTCCATGGACCGCTCCATGCGGTGGCCCAGGTTGGCGAGGCCATCGCGATCAGCGGCAAGCGGGAACGGGCCGGCGGCCCCGACCCGGTCATGGAGGGGATCCGCGTGCAGCTTTCCGACATGCTACGGGCGTTGTCGAGCGAATCGCCGCGGATTTGAGACGGGCGTTTTCGCTTGCTACAATCGCCTCGCCGCGTGAAATACCGTTCATCGGGCTGCAACCATGGCGACGACCGCGCTCTGCGAGCTCACCCCCGGGCAAGAAGCCGACTTCTTCGCCCTGCTCGCCTCGAAAGACGAACTGCGCACCAAGGAGGGCAAGCCGTACTTCCGCGTCACCTTTCGCGACGCGCGGCGGGAAGTCAACTTTCCGATCTGGGGCGATGCTCCGCTTGCGCCCGCTTGCCGCGATGAGTGGATCGTCGGCGCGTTTTATAAGCTGCGGGCCGCCTATCGCGAGACGAGCTACGGCCCGCAACTGGATATTCGCCGCATTCGCCCGGTGAACGACGAGGACCACGCGCATGGCTTCGACTCGTCGATGTGCCTGCCGAAGTCGCGGCGCGAGGCGGCCGAGATGTTCGACGAGCTGCGGAAGCTGGTCGTGGAGACGATCGGCGACGAGGCGTTGCGAACGCTGCTGACGGCGATGCTCGACGACCACCGCGAGCAACTGCTGAAATGGCCCGCCGCCACGTACAATCACCATGCGTACGCCGGCGGGTTTCTCGAGCATGTGCTGAGCGTCGCCCAGACGTGCGTTTATTTCGCCGAGAAGTACGCCGAGATGTGCCCGGAGATGGAGCCGCCGCTCGATAAGGACCTGGTGGTGGCCGGCGGCGTGCTGCACGATGTCGGCAAGCTCCGCGAGCTGCAGCTCACGGCCAGCGGCGCCCAGTTCTCGCCCGCCGGGGCGCTCATCGGCCACATCCTGCAGGGCCGCGACATGCTTCGCGAGGCGGCCGCCCGGCATCCGATCGACGCCGAAAAGCTGCTGCGGCTGGAGCACATCATCGTGGCCCACCAGCGGCTGGCCGAATGGGGCGCCCCCAAGCCGCCGATGACGCCCGAGGCGCTGTTGGTGCACTACGCCGACGACCTCGACGCCAAGCTGCAAATGATGATGGCGGCGATCGCCTCGGACGGCGGCAAGTCGCCGCTGACGGACAACCGCAACCCGCTGAAACAGCGGATCTACCGCGGCCCGCTGACGATCCCGGAAAGCGTCGGCGGCGACGATGATGCGACGACAGCGGCGGAGTGAGCCCGCGCCCGCACGCCTGTTCCAGGCTCAGGGACGCAAGTATCCGTGCGGCGTAAACGCCGCGGCTATGTATCCCGCGGGCCGCTGATTTCGAACTGCAGTTGCAGCACTTCCAGGTCGCCGCCGAGCATCGACGGGCCGCGGCGGGCCGTCACCTGCACCTCGTCGGCCAGGCCGATCGTGTCGCCGTCGCGAATCAGCTTTCGCTGGTCGATCTGGTAGTGGGCGATGTTGTACGCGTAGTTCAACAGCTCCTGCGCTTCGCCCGCGTAGCCGGCGGTTTCCAGCTCCGTTTGGCCTAGGGCCTCCAGGCCGGTCGTGTAAAGCCGCAGGCCGTCCTCTTCGGTTTGTTCAATGCGGAAGTCGATCCACAGGAAGAGCGGCAAGTTGTCGTCGCGCATCTGGACGGCCTGCTCGACGAAGGCGCCGGGGTGGTGGACCAGCCGCCCCGGTCCCCAAAAAACGCCGACGCTCGGCGAAGCGGCCACCAGCGCCGTGGTAAGTCGCGTGAGAATGGCGGCCTTCTCCACCGCGCGGCCCCCCTCGTCGATCACGGCCACCAGCAGATGGGCCTGGTGGCGGCGGAGCGCTTCGGCGGCGTCGGGCCAGTACCAGGCGGTTGCCGCCGGCCCTTCGAGCTGCGTCCACGGAATCGGCCGCGGCACGAGCGTGGCCGCGGCCGTGTAGTCGCCGATGGTAAAGGTCAGCAACTTGTCAGTGGACGCCGACGCCGCCGGCTGCGGCGCCTCCGGAAAGCGCTCCGCATGCCAGGCCGCCACGTCCGCAAAGTCAGGCAGCACCGGCCGGTCCAGGGCAATCAGCGACAACCAGCGGAGGGGATGGTTCATGGTGTTTTAAGGCCGACGATTCCGCACAAAGCCCGGCCATCCTGGCCGGCGGAGCAACGAGCGGTTTGATCGGCAGTTTCGTAAGGCGCGCCGGCCGGGATGGCCGGGCTAGGTTGGTCGCTGGGCTTGCACGACGCGGGGCAAGCCGGCGAGGTCCTTCTGCGTCGGCCCACGTTCGAGCCCCGCTTCGGCCTCCAGGAGCCGCTCGACGCGCTGGACAATCGTGGGGCTGACCTCCATGAGGAGCCAGCCGCCAGGCAGCAGTCGCTCGGCGGCCTGGGGAATCAGCCGCTCGATGACGTCCGTGCCGGCGGGCCCGCCGTCAAGCGCCAGCGCCGGTTCGAAGCGGCGCACGTCGTCGGCCAGCTCGCTCATCTCGGCGCTGGTGATGTACGGTGGATTGCTGACGACGAGGTCGAACCGCGGCGTCGCGGGGAGCTTGTCGAACAAGTCGCTCTCGACCCACTCGATACGCTCCGCGACGGCGTGGCGGTGGGCGTTTCGCTGGGCCACGGCGATTGCGGCCGGGCTGACGTCGATGGCGGTGACGTGGGCCGTCGGCAGCCGTTTGGCGAGCGTGACGGCGAGGATCCCGCAGCCGGCGCCGACGTCGGCGATTGTGAGCGACCGCTCCGGCCGCTCGTTGAGCGGCGGCTGCGCGTCGTCGCGCGGCGGCTGGGCGGACGGTAGCCGCGGCTCAACGAGCCGCCGGAGCGGCAATTGCTTGGCCACATCCAGCGCCCGAACCACCAGCAACTCCGTCTCCGGCCGCGGAATCAAGACGTCGGGCGTCACCTCGAACGGCAGCGAAAAGAACTCCCGCTGCCCCACCAGGTACGCGACCGGTTTGCCGGCGGCCCGCTGCTTCACCAGTTCACGGAACCGCGTGCGGAGCTCCTCGCTCGCCGGTTCCTCGAACGCGGTATACAGCTCGATCCGCCGGCAGCCGCGGACATGGGCCAGCAGCACCTCGGCGTCGAGCCGCGGGCTGTCGGCGCCCTTGTCGCGCAGGAAATCGGTCGTCCACGTCAGCAGCCGGCCGATCGTCCAGGATTCGTCGGGCATAGCGGTGAGACCAGGACGGCCGAGTAAGCGGGCGGCGGAACAGCGGCAGACGAACCCATCCAGTCCCACGGTCCCATGGTCCCACGGTCCCATGGTCCCACGGTCCTATGGTCCTATGGTCCCATAGTCCCACGGTCCCATAGTCCCACGGTTCCCAACATCATTCCCCCGCCGCAAACGCGTCGCGAAGTTGCTGGCGGTCGTAGTCGATCAGGGCGTCGGTCACCGGCTGCAGGTTGCCGGCGATGATCTGGTCGAGCTTGTAGAGCGTCAGGCCGATGCGGTGGTCGGTCACGCGGTTATCGGGAAAGTTGTACGTGCGGATGCGTTGGCTCCGGTCGCCCGAGCCGACCAGCGTGCGGCGCTCTTCGGAGCGTTTCTTCTCCTCGGCCTCGCGCTTGGCTTCGTAGACGCGGGTTTTCAGCACGCGGAGGGCCTTGGCGAGGTTCTTGTGCTGGCTCTTCTCGTCCTGGCAGGAGACGACGATGCCCGTCTCGTAGTGGGTGAGCCGGATGGCCGACTCGGTCTTGTTGACGTGCTGCCCGCCGGGGCCGCTGGCGCAGAACTTGTCGATGCGGTAATCGTCGGGCTTGAGGTTCACCTCGACGTCTTCCGGCTCGGGCATCACGGCGACGGTGGCGGCGGAGGTATGGATGCGGCCCTGCGTCTCGGTGTCGGGGACCCGCTGGACGCGGTGGCCGCCGCTCTCGTACTGCAACTCGCGGTAAACGCCTTCGCCTTCGAGCGCAAGGGAGACTTCCTTAAAGCCGCCCAGCTCCGTGGGATTGTGGTCGAGCACTTCGACTTTCCAGCCTTTAGCCTCGGCATAGTGCTTGTACATTTCGTACAAGTCGCGGGCGAACAGCGCCGCCTCGTCGCCGCCGGTGCCGGCGCGGATTTCCATCACGCAGCGGGTGCGGTTGGCGTCGGCCCCGCCCACGGTGAGCGACAGCAGCTCGTTCCACAGCGCCTCCCGCTTTTCGATGAGCGACGGCAGCTCGGCCTCGGCCAGCTCCCGCATCTCCAGGTCGTCGCCGGCGGCCATTTCGCGGGCGTCGGCGATCTCGGCGTTGAGTTCCTTGAAGCGGCGATACGTCGTGGCGACGCGGTGAAGCGAGCCCCGCTCGCGGGCCGCGGCGGCGAGCTTGGTCGAATCGCCGTAAATGGCCGGATCGGCCAGTTGGCGCTCGAGTTCCTCGAAACGGCCGAGTTTTTGTTCGAGGAGTTCGCGCATGGGAGACGGATCAGGGGACGTAGCCGCACTCCTATGCGGCGTTGAATGCACACAACCATTTAGCCGGCCCGCTCGCGGGCCGCGCCGGGCGAGCCCGGCGGCTAAATGGGGCCCCTGCTGGACGGCGCGGCTCGACTACGGCCGCGCGTCTACTTCTCGGCCTTGCCCTTCTTGCCGGCGGACTGCAGGCTGGCGTACCCGGCCTTGGCGAACTTGGTCTTAAACTTCTCGATCCGCCCGGCGGTGTCGACGAACTTCAGCTTGCCGGTGTAGAACGGATGACAAGCGCTGCAGATGTCAACCTTCAGTTCTTTGCGCGTGCTGCGGGTAACGAACGTGTTGCCGCAGCCGCAGTGAACCTGCGTCGTGAAGTATTGGGGGTGGATGTCGGCTTGCATGGCGGAACTTCCTAAAACCAGTGGAATCCGGAATTTTATCGGCAGCCCCCCGGCGCAACAAGGGCGCCCGAACCGGCTTGCCGCGGGCATTCGTCGCCCGGCCGCGTTAGCCGCCGGCGGCCGCGGGCGGCGTGGCTGCTTGTTCCAAGCGGCGGGCGCGGACAAGATTCCCGTGCCGCTGCGGGGCGTCGGCCGGATCGCTGCGCAACAGCTTCACCGCCTCCTCGAAGTTGCCCAGCGCCTCGTAGGCGCGAGCCAGATTGTATCTGGCGCCGTGGGCCCATCGGCCCTGGCTGGCTCGGTCGAGCGTCCGGTCGCCCAGCCACGACGCGGCGATGTCGTACTTGCCCCGGTCGTAGCTCAACAGGCCGAGCCAATAGCTCGCCGCCGCCTTGCCCGCCGCGTAGGTCATCCGCTTTTCCAGTTCCAGCTTGTCGAGGGCGTCGTCCGAAGGACGCACCTCGCGGGCCTGATACAGCTTGAGGGCCTCGACATGCCCTTCGCGGGGCTCGGCCAACGGGTCGTTGCGTTCCTCGGCGCGGACCCCCTTGTTCCCCTGAAAGTGAAGCACGCGGGCCTTCCAGAGGAGCGGTCGCTCGGCGAACGGGGCGAATTGGCTTGCGGCGCGGCGACGGGCATCGATGCCGATGGAGTGCTCATCGGCGATGGCTTGAAACGCCCCCGGCCACAGCTTGAGCGGCTGCACCTGCGGGTGCTTGGCCAACCGCTCGGCGAGCGGCCGCAGGTCGACGGCCAGCTTGACGAACTCCTCCCCTTCGAGCGCTTGTTCGATCAACCGGCTGCGCCGCGCCAACTGCAACGGCGAGGCGACCGCCAGCGGTTCGACCTCCTGCAGTTGAGCAGCCCGCAGCGGATACGGCTGGCCTTCCAGGTCGAGTTGCCGCAGCAGGGCATCGTCGGCGGCGGCCTCCGCCAGTGAAGCCGGGCCGCCGTCCGGCCCCGGCAGCGGCAGGCCGAGCTTCGGGTCGAACAGCAAAAGCTCGTCCGCGGCCAGCACCCCGACCAGCAGCGGCGGCGGGGCATCGGCGGCCGCTTGGGGTTGCAGCAGCACGGCGTCGATGCCCTGCTGCCGGCAAAGTTCAAGGAACACCCAGGCCCGATGGTCCGCGCTGCCGTGCCCGTAGATCAGGACTTGCCAGGGATGGTGTATCGTCTCGAACAACTCCCTGGCGGCATCGAGCTGAATGTTGCGAACCGTCCAGTCGAACAGCGCCGCCGCGACCTCGGCGTCGGTCGCGGCGCTGCCGCGGGCCCACTGGGCGATGTCGCGGGTCCAAACGGCTTGGGCGAGCAGCCGACCTTCCCAGTCGGCCAGCAGTCCGTTTCGCTGGTTCTCCGGATCGATGGCCTGGGCGACCCCCTTCGCCTCGCGGAGCTCGGAGGGGAGTTCCGCCAACAGGGGTTCCGGGCGCCACGCATCGTCGGCGGCTCGGCCCTGATTGCGAATCCACTGGTTGGCCCGCTCGACGATTTGCTGCAAAGCTCCCACGTCGGGCGCCGGCTCCCACCCAGACGGCGGCAAGCGCCGGGCCACGTAACGATTCAGCGCCGAGCGAATCGCGTCCATCCGCTTGTCTGAATACCGCCAGATCTCGATCCGTTGCGGGATCTCGACCTGCCCGGAGAGATTTCCTTCGATAATGAGCGCGTTTTCCGGATCCATCGAATCCAGACGCCGCACGCGCAGTTCGATGGCCGTCCGCTGCTCGATGCCGCGCTCGGCCGATTCCTCGTCGAGATTCACGTAATAGCGCACGACGTCGCCCGGCTCGACGCCCTGGCTGTAGAAGTTCGCGTTGCCGTCGGTCGCCCGCAGGTAGTTGACGACGCCGTCGGGGTTGTTGGGGTTCTCGATGCAGATGGCCCGCACCTCTTTGCCGTCGGCGCTGGTCGAAGCGGTCAAAATGGGCTGGGCCGGTTGCAGCTCCAAATCGACGTTGCCAGCCAGGTCGTTGAGCGTCGCGGCGACGCTGCGGATGTACACGCCGCGGTCGCTGGCGGTGGTCGCGAGCGTGCGGGCCGGTCGGGAGGGCCCGGGCGTGCCGCGAGTAAGCAAACCAACGATCGCCAGAGCGGCGACGGCGGCGGCGACTTTCCAGTGCCAGGGGCGAAGCGTGATGGGCATGGCAAACGAAATGGGGGCGGGGCGGGACAACTGGGGCGGACGCTAAGCCGCGACGGCAGATTACGCTTGCGCGGCGGCTCGGATTCTGACGAGGCGGCTCATCAGCCCTTCGAGGGCGTCCAGGGGAATCATATTCGGTCCGTCGCTGGGGGACTTGTCGGGCTCCGGGTGTGTTTCCGTAAACAGGGCGTCGGCGCCGACGGCCATGGCCGCCCGCGCCAGCGGTTCGACCATCGCCCGATTGCCGCCGGTGGCGTCGCCCAGCCCGCCCGGCTCCTGGACGCTGTGGGTCGCGTCGAACGCCACCGGGCAGCCGAGGGCCTGCATCTGCGGGATCGAACGCATGTCGTTCACCAACCGCCCGTAGCCGAAGAAAGTGCCCCGTTCGCCGAGCAACACGTCGCGGCAGCCCCCTTCGTCGAGCTTCTTGACGACATGCCGCATATCGCCTGGGGCCATGAACTGGCCCTTCTTGACATGCACGGCCCGGCCCGTGGCGGCGGCGGCGAGCAATAAGTCGGTCTGGCGCGCTAGAAAAGCGGGAACTTGCAGCAGGTCGCACACCTCGCCGGCAGGCGCCGCCTGGTTCGATTCGTGGATGTCGGTCGTAATCGGCAGCCCGGTCGCCGCCTTTACGTCGGCGAGCATCTGCAGGCCGGCCTGC
>QEVI01000098.1 GCA_003576855.1 Planctomycetota bacterium | reverse complement strand
GAAACCCCGAAACCAGCGAAGCCATGATCTACGCCGCCATGATCAGCCTTATGTCACGACGCTTGGCCAATGCAAAGTTCATTTGAAGACACGCTCTGAAAGTATTCGTCCTTCGTCTTCAGGGTAAAGCCATTGTCCCGCGCGTAATGCCAGATTGTCTCATCGTCCGCCTCGCGCATTCCCAGATGCCGAACGTGCGGGGAGCCAGGGAACTGATCGGCTAGCATACTGACGAGTCTGTGAGACAGGTTTTGATCGAACAGTAGCTTCATGCCTTGGGCGGGACACACCGTATGCCTTGCTCCCGATCGGCGGCGTACGCCAGGCAGGCCAGAATGTCATCGCGGGTAAGATCGGGAAAATCATCAAGGATTTCTTCAACAGACATGCCGCTGGCGAGGTAGCTTAGCACGTCGCCGACCGTTATGCGCATGCCACGGACGCAAGGCTTGCCCGACCGCTTGCCTGGCTCAATGGTAATGATCTCTCGGAAATCCATATCAAGCAGCCTGCGAGTGACTACAAGATGCGTCAACGGCAGCCCTGCGGCGCCGTGTTGGATTCTTCTACTGAATCCCTGTGCAGGGAAACAGAATCCTCTCTGTCTAACAACTGATCGCTTACCGCTGCTTATCGACCAAGCTCATTCTGCTACTTCGTCCTCAGCAGCTCCTACAACGGCGCCGGCACGTCGCGGCGACAGAAAACCCGCGCCGCGATTGCCCACAACAGCGAGCCCAAGCCCAGCAGCAAGCCGTTGTACTGCCACAAGATCGGCCAGTTTTCCGCCGGGTCGCGGTCGATCGCCAGCGTCAGCATCGTCGGCTCATAGGCCGAGAGGATCGTCACCCATTTCATCCAATCGAGCCCCGCGACCATCCGCGACACGACCATGACGGCGATCTCGATCACGTAGAACCCGATCACCAGGCCCACGGCAGTGGCTCGCGCTCGGCAGAGCGCAGAGACCAGCGTCGCCGCCCCCGTGACGAACACCCCGAGCCCCAAGAAGTTCAGAATGCCCGGCGTGACGGCCCCCAGCGGCGGAGGCTCGGCGAACTTGCTGAAATGCAACCCGGCGCCGATGCCGCACCACGCGGCACCCGCAATCGCGATCACGCCCAGCAGCGTCACGGCCGTATGCGTGCTCAGCACCGCCAGCCGGCCTACCGGCTGCGCCAGCAGCATTTCCATCGTCCCGTCGCCGATGCGGCCGGCCAGGCAATCGCTTCCCCGTGCAATGCTCCACAGGCCCAGCAGCAGCACCAGCCCGAATTCCTCAAAGCTGAACGCGACGCGCCCCAGCGGCGTCGCGAGGTCTTCGATCGGCGCCGGCAGCAGGCCGCTCAGCATCTTCAGGTTTTCGGAAAAGAATCGTATGAACGCGCCGATCTCGATGTGCGACGAGACCCACACCCGCAAACAAGTGAACGCCGCCGCCAGCGCCGCGCAGCCCGCAAGCAGCAACCAGCTATCGAGGAACGATCGAACCAGGAGAACGCGTTTCATCGGCCGCCCGTAGGATGATGCCGCTCATAAACCGATCGCAAGCCGATCGGTTCGATTCGCAGGCTCGCCAGCGGCTGCTCAGCCAGCCAACCCAACAGCGGCGCCAGGTCGCCGCGCGCAACTATCTCGGCTCGACCATGGTCGTTGACCAATACGTCGAGACCTTCGGCCAGCGCCGCCGGCGGCGGACCGAGCGTGCCGCGCAGCTCCGCACGAATCCGGTGCTGCCGGCGCACGTCGCCGACGCGAACCTGCTCCACGAGCCGACCCGAGCTCAGCACGATCACGCGGTCGCAAACGTCTTCGACCTCCGAAAGGACATGGGACGAAAACACGACGGTCTTTCCCTCGGCTCGAGCTTCGTCAAGCAGCCCGGCCACGTCCCGCCGCACGGTGGGATCGAGATTGGACGTCGGTTCGTCGAGAATCACCAGCGGCACGTCGGGGGCGAGCGCGACGATGAGCGCCAGCTTCTGCCGCATGCCGGTCGACATCTGCCGCACCCGCCGGGCGAGATCGAGCTCCAGCCGCTCGGCGAGCTGCAGCGATCGCTCGAGCGACGACTCCGACCGCAGCCGCGCGAAAAACTCGAGCGTCTGCCGGCCATTCAAGCGCCGAAACAAGCGCGCCTCGCCCGGCAAATACGAGAGCCTCCGATGCACCTCGACCGAACGGCGGTAACAATCCAGCCCGTCGATCGTCGCCTGCCCGCCCGTTGGCTTGAGATACCCCAACAGTAGCCGCAACAGCGTCGTCTTCCCCGCGCCGTTGGGCCCCAGCAGCCCGAGTATCTCGCCGCGAGCCACGTCGAAGGTGCAATCGCTCAACGCCGCGACGCGGCCGTAGCATTTTGAGAGCGAGTGAGTTGCTGCCACAGCCACAGGCCGACCCTCGCAGGCAGAGTTGAGTACCACGGACGCGCAGCGGCCGCGACTCACTCGGGCAATTGCTCGCTGGGCGCGCCGCCAGAGGCAATCGCATACGGCGTAGTGGGCACAATCCCTTCAGGAACGAACCTCACAAAGTGACGCTCGTTTAACGTGAGAATATGCGACACCCGCCACGTCAGCATCGTCGCCGTCAGCCGCGCGTCATGCCCTTGCTTGCCCTGCACGCTGTAGGTTTCCAGGAGCCGCTGCAGCGCGCCGAACATTCGGCGGTTCAAGTGCAGGATCCAACAGATTGGCGAAATAGCGGTGCGAACCGCAAGTAGCTCTTCAGTCGGCGCGAGTCCGAACCCGTTGCTGGCGGCTGGCCGAGTGGCCACGTTGTAGAATTCAGCAATATTCTGCACAGACGTGGTCAGTTTCTCGCCTCGGTCGATAAGCAGTTGAACTGCCGTTTCAACGATCGAGTGCGCAGGATCGTCCATGTTGACCAACCGCAACAGGACGCCCGTATCCAGTAGATAGGCCATCAGTCGTGGTCGGAGTAGACGTCGTGCCTGTCCCAATCCGGCGGCAGCGGCGGCGCCTTGATCGTACAGTCCTTCATAATCCGGCGAAACTCATCGACGGTTATCCGCCTCCCGCGCTGGCAGCCGCGATTGCCGTCCGCGCCTTGCAGCGCCACGGCGGGCGTCACCGTGACAATCACCGGCGTGCTGTCCGGCCGATCAAGCGGTGCGCTGGGCCGCAACACGCCGTCCTGGTAGATCGCATCAATCTGAATGGCCATACCGCAATTCTACTTTCGGGCAGCGGCGGCGGCCACGCCCGGCACGGCCCCCCTAGCGCTGATCCATCGGCGGCAGCGGCCGCTCCGTCGCCCCGGTGTAGATCTGCCGCGGGCGGGCGATCTTCTTCGTAGGACTGGTGTGCATCTCCACCCAGTGGGCGATCCAACCCGGCAGCCGGCCAATGGCGAACAGCACCGTGAACATCTGCAGGGGAATGCCGATGGCCCGGTAGATCACGCCCGAATAAAAATCCACGTTCGGGTACAACTTGCGCTCGATGAAGTACGGGTCGTTCAGCGCGACCTCTTCCAATTGCAGCGCGATGTCGAAGATCGGGTCGTTGATCTTCTGCTTGGCCAGCACCCGATGGCAGGCCGCCTTGATGATCGCCGCCCGCGGATCGAAGTTCTTGTAGACGCGGTGGCCGAAGCCCATCAGCCGGAAGTTGTTGTTCTTGTCCTTGGCCATGTCCACGTATTTCTTCACGTTCGATCCGTCGCGGCGAATCTGCTCCAGCATTTGCACGCACGCCTCGTTGGCGCCGCCGTGCAGCGGGCCCCACAGCGCGCTGATCCCCGCCGAAATCGACGCGAACAGATTCGCCAGCGACGACCCGACCATCCGCACCGTCGACGTGCTGCAGTTCTGCTCATGGTCGGCGTGCACGATCAAGAGCAAATTCAGCGCGTCGGCGAACACCGGGTCGACGAGGTACGGCTCGCTGGGCACGGCGAACATCATCCGCAGAAAATTCTCGCAGTAAGAAAGATCGTTTTGCGGATAAATGTACGCCTGCCCGATCGACTTCTTGTAGGCGAACGCGGCGATCGTCGGCAGCTTCGCCAACAGCCGCACGATCGAGATATCGACCTGCTGGTGGTCGTGCGGATCCAGCGAGTCCTGGTAGAACGTGGACATCGCGCCCACCACCGAACTGAGAATCGCCATCGGGTGGGCGTCGCGCGGAAACCCGTTGTAGAACAGCCGCATGTCCTCGTGCAGCAGCGTGTGACGCCGTAGCGTCGTGCTGAACTGCTCGAACTGCGCGCGGGTCGGCAACTCGCCGTAAATCAGCAAGTAGGCGACTTCCACGAAGTCGCACTTCTCGGCCAACTGCTCGATCGGATACCCGCGATACCGAAGAACCCCCTTGTCGCCGTCGAGGAACGTGATCCCGCTCTTGGTCGAGCCGGTGTTGACGTACCCCTCGTCCAGCGTGATCAGGTCCGTCGAGGCGAGCAACTTGCTGATATCGAGCGCGCGTTCGTGTTCGGTCCCTTCGACAATGGGCAGCTCGTACTCTTTTCCGTCGGGAGTCTTAAGCTTAGCTACCTCGGGCATACGGTTCCTTTGCGGCGTGCTCGGCGGGAAACTCTCGTGGCTCGGACCCTGGCGGCAGCGCCTCCGCCAAGCCGCGCCCGCCCTTCGCCAGCGGCAATGAAGTGTACCGAGCCTGTTGCGGGCCTTCAATCGGCGCTAATCGCCCGCGGGCAGCCGCAACGCAGCAGCAGACGGCCAATTCCCCGCCAAGTTGCGGCCTACGCCGCGGCCCCCGACTACCCAGGTCGGCGCCCATGGGATTTCCCACGCGATGTGCGCCGGGGCGACCGCAAAATGCCGCGACGCGCCCGGCGGCTTAGCCCTTCTTCTTGTCGCCCAGGGCTTCGGCGAGCCGCGGTCCGGACAACTCGCCGTCGAAGATCGTCCAGACTCGCGCGTTTCTGCGGATCTTCGCCAATTGGGCCTGGTGCAGCGCTTCCTTCTGTTCGGCTTGGAGCGTCTCGACGATCTCCGCTTGGGCCTCGGTGAACGGCTTGCGACCGGCGGCCTTCCGCTCCAGCACTCGCACGATGTGAAAACCGGTTTCGCTTTCAATCCGGTTGCTCATCTGCCCGATGGCCAGGGTGGCCAAAGCGGCGTTGAGCTCCTCGCACTTCAGCGCTCCCAGCGTCGTCCAATCGTGCAGCCCCCCCTCCGACGCCGTAAACCCGTGCGACCGCGCTTTGGCGATTTCACCAAACACCGGCCCCCGCAGCGACGGATTCGCCGCCGCCTTTCCCCACACCTCGTTGCCCATCGCGCCCAGTGCCTGCCAGGCCGCCGTCCGGTCCCCCCCCATCCGGTCGAACCGCACCATCAGCTCTTCCCACCGCACCTGCGCGGGGTACTCATACTCCTTCAAGTGATCTTGGTAGTAGGCCAGCATCGCTTCATGGCTGATCGGCTGCGGCTTGGGCGTCTGCTGCCGCAGCCATTCGCCCGCGACGGTCCGTTCGACGAACTGTCGCTGAACGTCCTTCAGCGAAATGCCGGCCCGCTTCAGCGTCGCCTCAAGTTGGGCCCGATCGCTGACGCCGAAAATCTTCATCAGCCGCGGGATTTCCGATTCTTCAAACGGCCCGGCGATGGCTTCTTCGATCTTCGCCATGTTCTCCGGCGGAACCGTGCGCGTAAATTCGGCGAACACCAGCTTCGTGTCGATAAGCTGCATTACCATGCCGCGCATGATCTGCTGCCGGTACGTGGCCAATTGCTCGGCGGGCACGTCCGCCAGCGTCTTGCCCATCTTGGCCAGTTGCATTTCCAGGATGCGATCGACCTGCCACATGACGTCGCTGGCCAGAATCACCTGGTCGCCCACCCGGGCAATGATCTCGCCCCCTTCGATCAGCTTCGCGTCCGCCGGCGGCGCGGCCGCCTCCGCCGGCGGCAATTGCGCCGACGCGCTCATCGCCATCGAGCCAGGCGCCAGTACACCAGCCAACAGGATGAGCCGTGAAAGCCGCACGTCGTCGATTAGTCCCGCACGAGGAGGCTGCGGAATTGAAGGTGCTCGCCGCAATGCAACGCGCCATACGCGCTGTCCGCCTGCGGCGCTGCGCGCGTGCCAGCGCATGCCTAGCGCATCCGCGCAAGCCGAAGCGGCGGGATTCTAGGAAGCCAGGGCCGCTGGCTGCAAGAGAGATTTCAGCCGGGCCAGCACCGCCGCCGGATCGCTGGCGGCGCCGTCGAGCACCAGGTACGCGCTGCGTGCATCGGCGATCCGCAGGTTCCCCCCGCTGCGAGTCACAAGCTGGTTCAACTCGCCTCGGCTGGTGTACGTGAGCACGGCGTACTTGCCTTCCAAATGCACCGCTTCGAGCTTCCGCCGGTGCGCCCAAATCCGCAAGCGGGTCAATTCCAAAAGCTGAGCCGCCTCGGCCGGCGGCTGGCCGAACCGGTCGGCGAGCTCGGCCCGGAAGTCGTCCAGCTCCGTCTCGCTGGCGACCCGCGCCAACCGCCGGTAAAGGTCGATCTTCGTCCGCATGTCCGGTAAATACCGATCCGGGAAATAAGCGGCCACCGGCAAGTCGATCGTCACGTCGACCGATTCCCGCGGCGGCAGATGCTTCAACTCCCGAATCGTTTTCTCCAGCAGCGCGCAGTACAGCTCGTAACCGACCGCGGCGATGTGCCCGCTCTGCTGCGTGCCCAGCAGGTTGCCCGCCCCGCGCAGCTCCAGGTCGCGCATCGCCAGCGCGAAGCCGGCCCCCATCTGGCTGAACTCCTCGATCGCCCGCAGTCGCCGCGCCGCTTCGGGCGAAAGATGCCGATCCTGGTCCACCAACAGATAGCAATACGCCCGGTGCTTGTACCGCCCCACGCGGCCCCGCAATTGGTGCAGGTCGGCCAGCCCGTACCGATCGGCGTCGTCGATGAAAATCGTGTTCGCGTTCGGTATGTCCAGCCCGCTTTCGACGATGGTCGTCGCCAGCAGAACGTCGAACTCGTGCCGCACGAATCCGAGCATCACGTCTTCCAGTTCGCCTTCGGGCATTTGCCCGTGGCCGACGCCGATGGTCGCCTCCGGCACGATCCGCTGCAGCTCGTGAGCCACTTGCTGGATGTCCTGCACGCGGTTATGGACGAAGTACACCTGCCCGTCGCGATTCAACTCCCGCAAAATCGCGTGGCGCACCAGCGCGTCGTCGAACCGCGCGATCCGCGTCTCCACGGCGAGCCGGTCCTTCGGGGCCGTCTCCAGGTTCGAGATGCTCCGCACGCCCAGCAGCGACATGTGCAGCGTCCGCGGAATCGGCGTCGCCGTCATCGTCAGCACGTCCACGCTCGAACGCAGCGCCTTGAGCCGTTCCTTGATCGCCACGCCGAAGCGCTGCTCCTCGTCGATGATCACCAGCCCCAGGTTCTGGAACTGCACATCGGGCGAAGCCAGCCGGTGCGTGCCGATCAACAGGTCGATCTTTCCCCTGGCCGTGTCCGCCAGGATCTCCCGCTCCTCCCGCGCCGTATTGAACCGCGACAGCGACGCGATTTGAAAAGGAAACTCCGCCATCCGTTGGCTGAACGTCCGGCGGTGCTGCTCGGCGAGCACCGTCGTCGGCACGAGCACCGCCACCTGGTAGCCCGCGTCGATCGCCTTGAACGCCGCCCGCATCGCCAGCTCCGTCTTGCCGAAGCCGACGTCGCCGCACAGCAGCCGATCCATCGGCTTATGCTCCTGCATGTCGCTCTTGATGGCGGCGATGGCCGAAAGCTGGTCCGGCGTCTCCTGGTAGGGAAACGCCGCGTCGAATTCCTGCTGCCACGGCGTATCCGCCGGAAAGGCGATGCCCGGCCGCGATTCCCGCGCCGCCTGCAACTGCAGCATGTCGAGCGCAAGGTCCTCGACCGCTCGTTCGGCCGACTGCTTCTGCCGCAGCCACGCCGTGCCGCCGATCTTCGCGAGCGTCGGCTTCGCCTTCCGTCCGCCGACGTACTTCTGCACCAGCTCGATCTTGCTCGCCGGAACGTAGATCCGCGTTCCTTCGGCGTACTCCAATTCCAGGTGCTCTTCGGCCCCCGCCTCCTTCTCCAGCAGCTTGATGCCCCGGTACCGGCCGATTCCATGGGCCAGGTGGACGACCAAATCCCCCTCGCGAAGCTGCAAGAAGCTGTCGATCGCCCGGCCCGTCGCCCGCTGCGCCGGCCGCACCAGCTCGTGCCGCTGAAACAACTCCGCCGCACTAACAATAGATAGCCCGGCAATCCTCGCCGCCGCGCTCTCCGCCTCGGCCATCCTGGCCGGCGCTCCATTGCCGCTCTTCCCTACTCCGCCCCGCCCGGTCAGCATCGCCGGGCAATCAATCCCGTGTACCCGGAACCCATGCGCCAGCCGACCGCGCACGAAGTGGAGCCGCCCCTCGCGGGCCAGCCGCGTCTCGCTAAACACCTCGCCGAGCCGTTCGATCTCCGCCTCGGTGTCGCACACCAAGTACACAGTTTGCCCGCTGGCGGCCGAGTCCAGCTCGCTGCGGACCCGCGCCACGTCGCCGCTGAACTGCTCGACCGCCTCGAATTGCAAATGGGCCGTCGTCTCGTACGAACCGGCCGGCACGCCGGACGCCGTCACCGACGGAAACCGGTAGATCTCGCGCAGCGTGGTCGAGGTTGCGAAAAACTCCTCTGGATGCTCCAGCCGGCTATGGTAATGCCGCCCTTCTTCTTCGAGGTCGGCCGGCTCGACGAGCATGAACCAACTACTCGTCGGCAGATAGCTCGTGAAGTGCGCCCGATATCGCCCCTCCGGCGGCAGCAGCGTGATATCGGCCGACCGCAGGCTTTCGAGGCTCCGCTGCGTCGCCACGTCGAACGTCCGGATCGACTCGATTTCGTCGTCGAACAACTCCACCCGCAACGGATTGACGGCGTCCGGCGGAAAGACGTCGAGGATGCCGCCCCGCGGCGAAAACTCTCCCGGCAGCTCCACCGCGGTCGTCCCCGCGCAGCCCCGCTCGGCTAGCCAACGGGTGAACGCCGGCAGTTCCAATCGCTCGCCGACGGCGAGCCGGCGCGTCGCCGCCGCCAACTCCTCGCGGCTGGGCAACGGCTGCAACAGCGACTGAATCGAAGTGACGATGATCCCATGCGCTGTGGCCCAGTCGCTCCGAGTCTCGGAGGCAGCGCCAGCGGATTCAGCTTCCGACCCGCCGCCGCGGCCCGCCAGCCGCTTCAGCAGCCGCTGCCGCTGGCCAAACGTCTCGTCGTAGACCAGTCGCTCTCGGCCGCTGCTCTCCCACAGCGGCAACCACTCGACGCGCGTCTCGGTGAACAACCGCAGGTCGTCGCAGAGCGCGTCGACCTCGTTGGCATGCGGCAGCACCACGACGAGCCAGCCGCCGCATCGCCGCGCCAGCGCCGCGGCGACCAGCGCGCGCGAAGAACCCCAGACTCCGCCGAGCGTGCCGGCCTGGCCTTGCGCCAAGCTCGCCAGCACCTCGGAAAAGCCGGCGTGACGTTCCAGTTGGGCGGCGAGGCCGCGTAAGACGTTCGCGTCCGCCGCCGCAGGCGTTTCGATGGCCACGAGAGGATTGTAGGCCGGCCCGCCCTGGCTGAGTAGGCGAGCTCGCCCTACAGATCGGGCCGCTTTTTGCGCCCTACCGCGACGCATCCACTTCCAGCACGAGCACGTTGCCGCGCGGAATCCAGTGCTGCCGCGAGTCGTTGTCGCTCTGGCCCGCCAGGACGATCCAGTCGTCGTTCATCAGCATGAACCGGCCGCGGACCGAGTTATCAATGCCGTTGACCGTCGCCGGCGTCGGCCCCATCTGGCCCAGCCCGATCAGCTCGCGGCGAAAGACCACCGTGCAGGTCGCCCCGCGGGGCGGCGAGAGCAGTTCCCGTTCGCGCCGCGCGGCCTGCTCCTGGTAGTCCGACCAGTACGAGTACACGCTCCATGCCACGGTCGCCGCCAGCGTCAACAACACCAGCGTGCGCAGGCGGAGTCGATACCAACGTCGCGGCGAATCGCTCATGCCGCCCATTGTAACACCCCCCGCCTCAGCCGCGGCTCAACGAGCCGCCGGAGCGGTAATGAGCGATGCCCCGCCGAAGGCCTCCAACCGCACCGGCCGATCGTTGATCGGCGGCTATCCAACGCGGCAGTCATCGGCGGCTATCCGTCGATCGCCGCGACGGCGGCTCGCCGCCGTCATTTAGCCGCGGCGTTCACGCCGCGCTGCCTCCCGCAATCCGCCCCTCCGCCGCGGCGATCGCCTCCGGCTCGACGTCCCGCTGCTGCAGACCGTAGTGCAGATTCCACAACTGGGCCTGCTTCATGAACGAGTAAAAAGCGCTCATCAGCGAGATCTGCAGTCCCACGTACCCGTCCAAGAAGCCGCGAAACATGACGTAATCGCGCAGAAACCGCAGCGGCGGTTGCAACAGCATTCGCCGATAGCTCGGCCTTCGCCCCGCCGCGTACCACTGCTCCGCCTGCACGCGGGTGTAGCGATCGAACTTCCTCATGTACTGCGACCAGCACCACGTGGTGTAGTGCAACAGCGGCGACTTGAGCGTTCCCTCGTTGTTCGACGAGACCCGCACGTCGCCATGGTCGGCAGGGCCCTCGTACCGGCCCAGGTCGCGGCGAAACAGCCGCATCAGCCGGTCCCGCGCCCAGTCCGTATAGTGCACCCGGCGCCCCATCAGGTGATTGGCGCGAGTGATGTAGTAGCCGTCGTGCGCCGGCCCGTCGGCTAGCAACTGCTGAATCTCCCGCACCAGCGCCGCCGGCGCCCGCTCATCGGCGTCGAGGATCAGCACCCACTCGTGGCGGGCCTGCGGGATCGCCCAGTTCTTGAAGTCGCCGGCGAATCGGTACTCCCGCTGGATAATCCGGCAGTCCCCGCGAGCCCGCAGGTACTCCAGCGTGCCATCGGTGGAACCCGAGTCGGCCACGAGCACCTCGTCCACGATCCGCCGCACCGAGTCGATGCACGGACCAATGTTGCTCCGCTCGTTTTTGCAGGTGACCAGCAGAGTGAGCTTGCCGGGCATGATCAAAGCTCGGACGAGGTGAGGCGGCGCTCGGGGCGGGCGGCATGCTACGCGAAGCCTACCGCCGGCTCAAGGGGAAAACCACGTCCCCAGGCGCGTGCCCGCATTCCCCGCAAAAACGCCTCGACCCGCATCACGCCCCCCGTCGCCCGTGGCATCCGCGCCCGGTTCGACCGGCGCCGCGTGCAGCATGCCAGCACCGCCAGTCGATAAGAAAAATAACCCCATCCCCGACATAAAGCCGGCGATGCCATCGCCGGTCCCGCATAAAGCCGGCGATGGTATCGCCGGTCCCGCATAAAGCCGGCGATGGTATCGCCGGTCCCGCGCCTCAACCCACCCCTCCCCAGGAGCCGCACCCGACATGTTCCGATCCCTATTCCTTGCGCTGGGGGTCTACAGTTGTATCCTGGGCGTCGAGGCCATTGCCATCGACCAGGCCGTCCTGAAAAGGCCGGAAGGCCAGCCGACCGCTTCGCAGAAGGTCGTCGCCCCGCCCGACTGGGCGCCTTGGAGCCTGTTGGGCGCCGGCGCCGTGGTGGTGATCTACTCCTTCACCATCCCCAAGCGAATGAACGGATAAGCTCGGTTTCCCGCACCGGGTCCGAACCTCGCGACCCGCCCCCCCGTCCCCCCAATCGTCCCTCGCAAAAAAACCAATATTTAGCCGCGGGGCTCGCCCCGCACCCTTCGCGCAACGCCACTCCAAGCGCGCTACCGCCACCCACCAGGTTGTTTCCGGCCCCTCAACCGCCTACCATAAACGGGTTTAGGTAGCACGGCCCTGCCGCGTGCCCGGGCTTGTCCCTGCTCTCCGCGGACATCCACCCGCCATTTATTAAACCCTGGTTTATCAATCCTGGTCGCCGCTTCGGCGCCTGACCTCCCCTACCGTTCCCGCATAGGCCCTTTCGATGGCGACAGTAGAAAAACCCCGCAGCAAGACCGACGTGATTTCCGGCGCCGACATCCTCGTCGAGTCGCTGGTGAATCATGGGGTCGAGATCATTTTCGCTTATCCCGGCGGCGCGAGCATGCCGCTCCACCAGGCCCTCACGCGATTTGGCGATCGGCTCCGCACGATACTGCCGCGCCACGAACAGGGCGGCGGCTTCGCCGCGCAGGGCCTCGCCCGCAGCACCGGCAAGGTCGGCGTCTGCATGGCCACCAGCGGTCCCGGCGCCACTAATCTCGTGACCGCCATCGCCGACGCCAAGCTCGACAGCGTCCCGCTGCTGGCCATCACCGGGCAAGTGGCCACCCGCGTGATCGGGTCCGACGCGTTTCAGGAAACGCCGATCGTCGAAGTCTGCCGCGGCATCACCAAGCACCATTACCTCGTGACCGACGTCAACGACGTCGCCCGCGTGGTGCGCGAGGCGTTCATCATCGCCACCACCGGCCGGCCGGGCCCCGTGCTCATCGACGTGCCGAAGAACGTCCAGCTCGACAAGTGCGCGCCCGATTACGACGCCCCGCTCTGTATTCCCGGTTACAAGGCCGAGGCCCCCCGCGCCAAGCCCGAGCAAATCAATCAGATGGCCGCGGCCATCAAGCGGGCTCGCCGACCGGTCATCTACGCCGGCGGCGGCATCATCACGGCCGAGGCCAGCGGCGCCCTCCGCACGCTCGTAAAGAAGACCGGCATCCCCATCACCACCACGGTAATGGGCCTGGGCGCCTACCCCGCCACCGATCCGTTGTCGCTCGACATGCTCGGCATGCACGGCTCGGTTTACGCCAACTACGCCGTCGACGAGGCCGACCTGCTCATCGCCTTGGGCGTACGGTTCGACGATCGCGTCACCGGCAAGGTCGAAGAGTTCTGCAAGCACGGCAAGATCATCCACGTCGATATCGACGCCTCGGAGCTGAACAAGAACAAGCCCGCCCATATCCCCGTCTGCAGCGACGTGAAATACGCCCTCGACGAGCTGAACAAGATCGTCGAAGCCCCGGATGACGTCTCCGAGTGGGTCGAGCGCTGCCAGAAGTGGAAGGCCGACGAGCCGTTCAAGTACAACCAGCAGTACTCCGGCATCTTGCAGCAGCATGCCATCCACACGCTGTGGAAGATCGCTCGCGAGCGCGATCCGATCGTGTCGGTCGGCGTCGGCCAGCATCAAATGTGGGCCGCCCAGTTCTACAAGTTCGATAAGCCCCGCCGGTGGCTTTCCTCCAGCGGCTTGGGGACGATGGGCTTCGGACTGCCCGCCGCCATGGGCGCTCAAGCCGCTCATCCCGGACGGTTGTGCATCGACATCGACGGCGACGGCAGCTTCCTCATGAACATCCAGGAACTGGCGACCTGCGTCTGCGAGAAACTGCCGGTCAAGGTGCTGCTGCTCAACAACCAGCACCTCGGCATGGTCGTGCAGTGGGAAGACCGCTTCATGCAAGGCAACCGCGCCCACACCTATCTCGGCCCGATCGACAACCCCGAATGGTGCGGCAAGGGCGACGGCATCGGCCCGATGGACCGCAGTTGCCGCTACCCGGACTTCGTCGGCATCGCCAAGGGCTTCGGCTGCGGCGCCGCCTACGTGGACAAGAAGGAAGACCTCGACGCGGCGATTCGCGACATGCTCGCCTACGACGGGCCCTACGTCCTCGACGTGGCGACCCCCTACCAGGAACACGTACTCCCCATGATCCCCGGCGGCATGACCGTCCGCGATATCATTAAGGAGTAGCGTCAATGCCCATTAACTTTACGCCCGATAACGAGCAGTTTCTTGAGCAAGCTCTCGCGACAGGGGTTTTTGCCAGCCGCGAAGAGGCGCTGAACAAGGCAGTGCAGGCGCTGCGCAATACCTGTGCGGCAGGCGCATGCTCTGATGTCGCACGAGCGGAGCTTCGGGACGACTGGATGGAAGACCTGCGGGCATGGTCGGCAAGTCGTCCGCGAGTCCATCGCTTCGTCGATGACAGCCGCGAGAGCATCTATGAAAGCCGCGGTGGATGATCCTGTTGGACACGAACATCCTGGTTCGCATCGCGAATCCTGCCGACCCGCAGTGTCAGGCGGCGCTGGATGCCATCGATACGGCGATTCAGAGGCGACATGTTCCCTGCATAGTACCGCAGGTGATTTACGAGTTCTGGGTCGTGGCAACTCGTACCGCTCCAAGCAACGGCCTGGGATTAACTACCGACTCTGCGGATGAATGCGTGGCGAAGTATCTGCAGAAATTCTGCCTGCTCAATGACGATGCCGGTCTATTCGCCGATTGGCGCGCAATCGTCGCTCAGCACGCCATTCTCGGCAAACGGGCCCACGACGCCCGCCTCGTCGCCGCCATGCTTTCGGCCAGTAGCCGCGGCTCAACGAGCCGCCGGGGCGCCGCCCTCCCGCGTTCAATCGCCCTCAAATGCGGCCTTTTATCCGCCGCATAGCCAATTCTCCCCCTCCGCGGGGAAAATCCACCCCAGACGTACCCGTCGCTCGGCGAAGTTGCTCAGTCGCCGCGTTTTCGCTCTTCTTCGCTTGGATCTCGTGCGGGATCAAGGGGGGTGTGATGACTCGCTCGCTGAATCACTGGCTGCGCAATGCCTTGGTAGTGCTCGCCGTCGACCTGGCGCTCGTCGGCGGCGCCCCCGCAGCCACCGACACGCAGACGGGAACCAACGGAACCAATGGAGCCAATGGCGCAGCAGGCAACCCCGGCGGTAACGGCGGCGACGGAACCGACGGCGCCGACGCCACGGCCAACGCCTCCACCGCCGACGCCTCGAACACCGCCACGGCCACTGGCGGCGCCGGCGGCAACGGCGGCAACGGCGGCGCCGGAAACGTCGCCGGTGCAGCCGCCGGCAGCGGCGGCGACGGCGGCGACGGCGGCGACGGTGC
>QEVI01000407.1 GCA_003576855.1 Planctomycetota bacterium | reverse complement strand
TTACGACATTGCCGCCAGGCTGGCGGTCCCCATCATCGCGCAAATCCTGGCCCAAAAAGACGACGAGCCGCAGCTTTATAACCTGAACATCCCGCTGGCCGCACTGGAGCGGCCGGCGGAAGTCCGCGTCGTGCCCATGAGCATCGAACCCTGGGGCGAGAGCTTCGAGAAACGCAGCGATCCCCGCGGCCGGGCCTATTACTGGGCCACGGGGAAGTCGCCCATCCCGCCCAGCGACGCCGGCACCGACCTGGCCGAACTGCGGGCCGGCCATATCACGCTGACGCCGCTGGACTTCGACATGACCCGCCGCGACAAGATCGCCGCCATGCGGCGCTGGACGCTCGGCGGAGAAACCGCCAAACCCACCGCCACACATCCGCTGCCCAAAGGAGTAACGGCATGAACGCCTTCACTCGGTCGCAACTCGCCGGGCTCGCACTGCTGATTGCGGCGGCGGGCTGCGATACGCCGAAGCTGCCCACCGCGCCGCCGACCGCGACCCCCGTAGCGGCCCCCGAAGCCGAGCCCGAACGGCCGATGGTCGCCGGCGCTCCTGGCGAGCCGCTGCCGGAGATCGAGACTCCCGTCACCGCCACGCCGCGGAAGTTCACTTCGCACGATCCGATTAAAGGCCGCCGCTCGCGCCGGGCCGGCGGCTACCTGGGAGCGGTCGGCGGCGCCCGCTTCCACGCCGAGTACCAGACCATCATCAACAACATCGATCACGCCCTTCAGCTTTACAACGCCGAGCATGGGGAGTTCCCCAAATCACACGAAGAATTCATGCAGAAGATCATCCAGGCCAACAACATCGTCTTGCCGGAGATCGAGCCGCAGCACGAGTACATTTATGTACCCGAACAGCCTGAAATGGGCCTGCAGATTCGCCTCAAGCCGGGCGGGGCAGGGGAAGCTGCGCCGCCCGCCGAAGGCGCCGACGGCCAGCAGCCGCCGGCCGACGAAGCGGCCGCCGAGGAACCCTCGCCCGATATCCGAACGCGGGCCGGCCAACTCGGCGACCAGCGGAACGAAGAAGTCGAGAAGCACGGCTTGGCCCCCGGCGGCCTGGTTCCCGTCGGCGGCCTCGAATAAATGCGGCTGCTAAAAGTAGCTGCGTTTCTCCGAAACGCAGATTCCCGCTCAAGTTTCCCGCCTGATACGGTTTCCGCTCCACCGCGCCCCGCCGCGCCCCGCCGCGAGGCGTCTTCGACGCCGATTTCGCGATCCATTCGGCCCCCCGGGCCAGCCGTGTCCAATCGCGTCAGCGACGCCTCCCGCAAACAGCTCAGCAACACCGCGTCGACTTGCACTCCACCCGCCCCCAATCAAACTGAAAGATGTAACGCCTCCCGCCTTCGCCATGATTCACCGCACGGACGCAACCCACCTCGTCGCTCACCTCCCGTGCCGGTATGAATCACGACTCCTCGACGCCGCTGGGACTGCCGATGTTCGTCTGGCGGCTCATCCTGGCGGCCGCGATCGCTGCCATCTTTCTGGCGACCCGCGCCCAGGCTGCCGACTGCACGTGTACGCCGCCCCTGCCGCCCAAGCCCGCGTTGATCGCCTTCCAGCAACCCGCCGATAGCTGGGTCTTCATGCGCAGTCGCTACACGCACGACCCCGACTCCGGGGCGCGGGTCGCGCAGTATGCGATGAAGCCGCCGATCGAACCGCTCGATGACCCGCGGCTGGTGACCAGCGGCTACTCCCGTTCGCGGGTCGTGCTCCGCGGCGCCGATGGCTCGGTGGACACGCACTATCGAGTCCAAAGTTATGGCAACGGCCGCGGCGGGCTCGATGCCGAGTGGGAGCGCTTCCACGACGCCTGGCGCGGCTCGACCCTGGGCGGCGGCGACTTCGCCGCGTTTCCCTGGGGCTACGGCGCCTACCCGTACCCCTACGGCGGCTATGGTCCCGTGGGTCCCGGCTACGGCGGTTGGCCCGGCTATGGCCGTCGCGGCTTCGGCTATGGCCCCGGCTTCGGCCAACCCGATGCCGGACGGCTC
>QEVI01000097.1 GCA_003576855.1 Planctomycetota bacterium | reverse complement strand
AAACCCCGAAACCAGCGAAGCCATGATCTACGCCGCCATGATCAGCCTTATGTCACGACGCTTGGCCAATGCAAAGTTCATTTGAAGACACGCTCTGAGACGGCTTCGTCGGATTACGTAAGCTTCGAAGGTTGTTCGCGATTGGCCGTGGCTCTGGCGAAGTCGGTCGATTAACGCGCCGGCTCTTGCCAATCGCCGCAATGGTCGCAATTATATGATGATTAGACGGCGCTTGGAACTGCTAACGAAATTTTTTTCCTTGCTTCGTTAGTGCTCGTAACCCTTCTGATCGTCCGACTCGTCCGCTAAGGTCGCCCAATGGCGAAGACGTTATGAGTTCGGCAGCTTGCCGCGCTTGAGCTCATTAGCCGCGTCGTCCGCTTAGCGACTGAGCTGAACGAGCCGCAACTGCTATATGCATTGGAACGCCAGTCAATGAGCAGCTCACAACGACTTGCCGAAAAACGCGTGCTCGTCACCGGTGCGGGTACGGGGATCGGTCAGGGCATCGCCGTCAGATGTGCGCGGGAAGGCGCGACGGTCGGCGTCCACTACTCGCATTCCGATCGGGGTGCGCGTGAGACCGTCGCACGGATTGAACAGATCGGCGGCCGCGCCCATTTGTCCCGGGCGGACCTCGCCGACCTCGGCCAGGTGAAAAGGCTTGCCGCTTGGGCGCTGGAGCAACTGGGAGGCGTAGACGTGCTGGTCAACAACGCCGGCATTACGTTCAACGCGCCGTTGACTGACTCCACTCCTGAGCAGTGGGACCAGATGTACAACGTCAACGTCCGCAGTGGCTACTTTTTGACGCAAGCTCTGCTTGGTTCGCTCAGGGCGAGCCGCGGCGCCGTGGTCAACCTGACCTCGATTCATGCGTTTGAAGGCTATCAGGAGCACTCGATCTACGCCGGCACCAAAGGCGCGATCGTCGCCATGACGCGGGCCCTGTCAATCGAGCTGGCTCCGTTGGGCGTTCGCGTCAACGCCATCGCCCCGGGCTGCGTGCCCGTGGAAAACCATGAAAAAGCCGTGGGAAAAGTGGACCTTGAGCAAGTGGGGCGGGGCATTCCGGCCGGCTACGTCGGAACGCCGGACGACATCGCCGCCGCCGTCGTCTACTTGGCCTCCGACGACGCGAGGTTCGTCGTCGGCCAGACGTTGATCATTGACGGCGGCACGACGTCCTGGATGCCGTTTGGCGAACAATTCCGCACACCGCTCCGTTCAGCCGGCGTCCAGTTCGGCAAGGATTACATGCCCGCGGCCACGTAGCCCGGCAAGCGCAGGCGAACTTCGCCCGCCGCCACGCGACAGATGTCCGTACGCTTACCAGCCGCGCTCCTTCACGCACGATCGGTCAGTCATGTCCGCACGCGTCCTACTGCTAAGCTTGCTGGCGGCCCTGGGCGTGTGCACGTTCATCGCGTCGTATGCATCCAGGCGATCGGCCGATAACGCTCGCGCCGATGGACCGCAGGGACGCCCAGGATTTCGGGTTGAACTGGTATACGCTCCTCCGCGCGCGTCCGAGGGCTCGTGGGTGAGTCTCACGGTGGACGATCGGGGGCGGCTGATTGCCAGCGACCAGTATGGCCTGTTGTATCGCGTGACGCCTTCGCCGGTCGGCGGCTCGCCCACGCAGTCGCGGTGCGAGCCGATCCGCGTGGCGGTAGGCGCCGCCCAAGGACTGGCGTACGTCAAGGGCGCGTTGTACGCCATGGTCAACGCCCAGGGCGAATCCCTCAAGAGCGGACTCTACCGCGTGACTGACTCGAACGGCGATGACCGATACGACAGTGTTAGCCGACTCGTGACGCTGCGCGGCTCGGGCGAGCATGGGCCGCATGGCGTCGTGCCGGCGCCGGACGGCACAGCGCTGTTCTTTTGCGCCGGAAACTACACTGGTTCGCCCTTGTTTCAGAAGTCGCGCGTACCGGCGGGGTGGGGCGAAGACCAGCTCTTGCCGCGACTGGACGATCCGGCGGGCCAGGCCAGCGGCGTGCCGGCGCCCGGGGGCTGGATCGTCAAATCCGATTTGGAAGGTCAGCAATGCGAGCTGTTCAGCGTCGGCTTCCGCAATCCCTATGACTTGGCCTTTAACGAACATGGCGAATTGTTCACCTGCGACTCGGACCTCGAGGTGGACGCCGGTACGCCGTGGTATCGGCCGCCATCAGTGTTGCATGTGATCAGCGGCTCTGACTTCGGATGGCGCGGAGGCGATGGTATTTGGCCGACTTATTACCCGGACACTCTGCCGCCAGTCGCGACGATGATTCCCGGCTCGCCGACGGGCCTGGTCGCCGGAACGGCGACGAGGTTTCCTCCGCGCTACCGGAAGGCCCAGTTTGTCGGCGACTGGAGCCGCGGAACGATTTACGCCGTGCACCTGAAGCCGGCCGGCGCGACCTACCGCGGCGATTGCGAGCCGTTGGCCTTTGGGGTTGGCGGCGTCACGGATTTGGCGGCATGCCCCCAGGACGGCGCCTTGTATTTCACCGTGGGCGGCCGGCAAACACAGTCGGGGCTCTACCGAATCGTGTGGACGGGCGGTCCGGCGCCCGCTGAGAACGCCGCGGCCGACGATCAATCCGATGCCGTCGAGGAATCGGCGGCCCACGCACGCTCCGAGCGCCAAGCCGTTGAAGCGCTGCACGCCGAACTACCCAGGGACGCGCACGCGCACGTTTGGCCAAGGCTGTCGACTGCCGATCGAGCCATTCGCTATGCAGCGCTAACAGCGCTGGAGCGCACCGATGCGGCGATCTGGCAGGAGCGGGCCTACGGCGAAGGCAATGTTCTGGCACGATTCACTGCGCTTGTGGCGCTCACCAGACGAAACCAACCTGCGCACGGCGACCAATGGGTTGACGCGGTACTGGACGTCAGCTTTCCCGCTCTCTCCGCTGAAGAGCAACAGACCGTCGTGCGAGCAATATCGCTTGGCGTCATGCGTTTTAGGAACCTCGATGCGGCGATGCGCGAACGTCTGGCCGAGCACATCGCCGCCTGGTATCCCGTCCAGCGGCGGCAGGTTGACCGGGAGCTTTCCAGGTTGCTGGTTCGACTGCAATCGCCGGCGATCGTGCAACCGCTCGTTGAACAACTCAGCGACGCCGAATCGCCTGAGCTTACGATAGACGCGGCGGTGACGCTCAGCGCAGCGACTGCCGGATGGACGGTCCAATCGCGCACGGCTGTGCTCGATTGGTTCGATGTCGCCGCAAAACGATTTGGGCGGCGTTCCTTTTATCCGTATATTGCCGCCGCTCGGGCTCGCTTCGTGGCGGGCTTTAGCGCCGAGGAGCGGACACACTACGCATCTCGGCTAGCGCCGCCGCCCATTTCGGAGAATGAGGCGCCGGCGGGACCGGCGCGTAGGTTCGTCAAGAACTGGACGGCTGACGAAGTCGTGCGGATCGTCGAGTCGTCGGCGGAGGAACTTGAGGGCGGCCCTGGCGATCAGTCCGCCGGGCAGCGCTTATACGTTTCACTGGGCTGCGGCGACTGTCACGCCATAGCCGGCGAAGGCTCCAGCGTCGGGCCGGATCTGACGACCGTCGGAGGGCGATATTCCGTCGCCGATTTGGCTCGAGCGATTACGGAGCCGAGCCACGAAGTTCCGGACCTGTACCGGCAGACGGTGTACATGGTCGGTGGTCGCGCTGTCATTGGCCGCCCCACGAACGCGACTTCGACGACGATCTCGGTGACGACCGACATGCGCGATCCGGCCAGCGCCGTCAAGCTTCGGCGCGACGAAATCGAATCGGAAACGCCGTCACCCTTGTCGCCGATGCCGTCCAAGCTTCTCGATACGCTTACCGCCCGCGAGGTTGCCGCGCTGTTTCACTTCCTTTGTCAAGGCGCGATGGAGCATAGTCGCGGAACTGCTGCTTCGGAGGCCCCCCGGAACAACGACCTCCGGCCGACGAGCGCCGGCGCCACGAACCACTAGGCGACCAGTCAAATGATTAGCGACGATCGTCAACGCATTGTCTCGCCATACCGCCTTGCTTTTGTCGCGTCGATCGGCGGGTTCCTGTTCGGGTTCGATCTGGGGATGATCGGCGCCGCCAACGTGTACCTTCGCGATCAGTTCCGATTGACCGATGCGCAATTCGGCTTTGCGACAGCCAGCGCCGTGCTGGGTTGCATCCTGGGGCCGGCGCTGGGGGGCTGGCTTTGTGACGCGATCAGTCGAAAGCGAACCATGTTCATCGCGTCACTGCTGCTGGCCGTCAGCGCGGTGTTTACCGCGGCGCCGGACGTCTTCGGCGACGGCTCGGCGGCTTCGACGATGGCGTCCTTCAATTTCTTTCGCTTCATCGGCGGCATTGGCGTCGGCCTTTGCTCGGTCGCGTCGCCCATGTACATCGCCGAGATTGCTCCGCCGTCGAAACGCGGATCAATGGGCCTGATGTATCAATTGGCGATTGTCATCGGGCACGCCGCCGCGCCGCTGGTGGCCTTCGGCATCGTTTATTTCTTACGGGTTACCTACGGCGTCACCGAGTCGATGGTCTCGGAAAACGCCTGGCTTCAGCCATGGCGATGGATGTTCTTTTCGGAAATGGCGTTCGTCGCCGTTTACGTGGGCTTTCTCGCTGGGCTTCCCTACAGCCCGCGTTGGCTGGCCCGCAAGGGACGATTCGCCGAGGCCGAACAGGCCCTGGCGTTCATCGACGGCCCCGACTTCGCTCGCCGCGAAATCGACGAGATTCGGTCGTCGCTCAGCGAAGAGGTGGGAACCTGGGGCGAATTGCTGAAGCCGGGGATGCGCAAGGCGCTGACGATCGGCGTCTTGCTCACGTTCTTTAACAACTGGACCGGGTGGAGCGTCATCGGCGGATACATACCGCGGCTACTGCAACTGGCCGGTTTCGACCGGGAAAGCGCGATCGGCAATTTTGTCGCCGTCTACGGAGCGATGGCGCTGATGACCGTCGCCTCGATCGTGCTGATGGACCGCGTCGGTCGTCGGCCGCTATGGATTGCTGCTTCGCTGATGATGGCGGCCATCACCGCGATGACGGGCTACATGTTCTATCAAGACGCATCGGGGTGGCCGGTGCTGGTGCTGTTGGGCCTGGTGACGATCCCCCATGGACTGGCCTTGGGCGGGATTCCCTGGCTGATGATGTCGGAGTTGTTTCCGACGCGTTTGCGAGCGAAGGCCGTTGCCGTAACTACCACCGTCCTGTGGGTCTTCATCTTCGCCGGCGCGACGCTCTTTCCGATGATTACCGGCTATTCGCAGCGCGAGTCCCTGACTGCACGGCGCGCGGTGGTCGAAGGCGCGGCGCTGTCGTTCGAGGACTCCAATCCCGATGCCATTGTGGATGCCCAAGGTCGATTCATCGACGCGGGCTTCCAGCCCCGCGACCAGGTAACGGTGATAGGCGCCGCGACGCCGCAGAATAACGGCAGCTTCGTCGTCGTCGCCGTCGAAAGCGGTCGGCTGGTCCTGGACGGGACTGCTCGCCTACGCAGCGAGTCGGGTCTGCCCAATACCAAGGTACAAGTCGGTTCGGTCGCCGCGGCGTTCTACCTGTTCAGCGGCATCTGCATCCTGTCGTTCTTGTTTGGCTTATGGGTGATGCCGGAAACCAAAGGGCGAACGCTAGAAGAAATCGGCAGTTCATGGACCGCGGACGCAGACGCACGATCGCCGTAGTTGGTCGTCAGGACCGTCTTGCGAACCACGGCCGGCTGAACGCACCTGGCGGCGGTCGAGTGTGCGGCGCCTGCCGGGGATTCAGGCCGAGGCAGAACCACTGACCTCGCCCGACTTCGCCGCGTTCTTGCTTCGCGCCTTCTTCTTGAGGAGCTTGTCGCGGTCGCGATGAACGTTGATGTGCTCCGTCAACAGCGCAGTCGCCGTCTGGTAGTCGCCCTTGCGAAGCGTATCAATGATTTCCTGATGCCCGCGGATGCCGTTCTTCCATCGCGACTTCGAAAAACCCGCGCGAAACTTTTGAAAAAACACTTGCACCAGGTCGTTGAAAGCAGCCAGCGCTCGCACGCCGCTGGACGCCACCAGCAGGCAGTGGAACTCCACCTCGCCCTGCAGCCACTCGCTCTTCTTCGTCGCTCGGCGCAGCTTGTCGTTCACGGCGTTGAGCTGCTCGTAGATCGAGGGGTCCTTGGCCATCCGCTCGGCGACCCGCCGCAAGCCGCCGGTTTCCACGACGATACGCGTATCGATCAACTCATCGAGCGGGTAATCGGCCAGCGCAAAATGGAAGCTCAGATAGCGACTAAGCCGCTTCATGCTCACCTTGCCGACGGAAAGCCCCCGCCGAGGCGCCGCATCGACGATGCCCAGAAAGCCGAGCGCCTTGGTCGCTTCCCGGACGCTGACGCGACTGACGCCGAATTGTTCGGCCAACTCGCCCTCGGTCGGCAAGCGGTCGCCGGGCTTGAGCCCCTTGTTGATGCTGTAGGTTCGCAGCTTCGCCGCGACAATCTCGCTTTTGCTAAGCTTCGGCACGGATCGTTCTTAGCCCTGTGCGTGAACCGTGGTTCGTCGTCCCGCGGCAACCCTTGGCGGCGCAGAGAAATCGACGACGGACCTATGTACGAAACGTCAGGCCCGATTATAATTGTCTTACAATTCGGCGTCCACAATGCGCAGTTTCGCCGTCAAGTATACCTTATGACCGTGCGCCGCGAGGACTTATGTCCCGGTTAATCGTAACGGATTATACGTTCCCGACTTTGGAAGTCGAGCAGCGCCGCTTGGCGCCGCTCGATGTTGATGTTGAAGGCATAAAGGGGGGCGACCGGGCGGAACTGCTTGCGAAGCTCCCCGCCGCGGACTTCGTTTTGACGCAGTTCGCCAGGCTCGATGCCGAAGCCATCGACCGTATGGAGAAAGCTCGAGTCATCGTCCGCTACGGCATCGGCGTGGACAACGTCGATCTCGATGCTGCTCGAAACCGCGGCATTCCTGTTTGCAACGTGCCTGATTACTGCATCGACGAGGTTGCCGACCATACGCTGGCACTCGTTCTCTCGGCCACGCGGCGCGTAGTGGAGAACGCCGGGTACGTCAGCGCCGGCAACTGGGGGCTTGCCGTGCCGATCGACGCGATGCGGTGCCTTAAATCGATGACCGTCGGCGTGGTCGGCTTTGGACGCATTGGACGCGAAGTCGTTTCGCGGCTGGCGCCGTTCAAGTGCCGGATTCTGGTCAACGATCCGTATGTTGCGCCGGCCGAAGTTGAGGAGTTGGGCGGCGAAATGACGGTGCTTGAGAACCTGCTGGTTAACAGCGACATCGTGACCCTTCACTGCCCGTCCAATCCGGCGACGCGCCACCTGATCAACTTCGACACGATCGATGCCATGAAAGCCGGGGCGATTTTGGTCAACGTCGCTCGGGGCAATGTCGTGGATTCCGCGGCCATGGTCGAGGCCCTGAAGGGGGGCAAGATCGGCTTCGCCGCGCTCGACGTCTTCGACCCGGAGCCTCCGCCGCCGGCGCATCCGGTGCGTACTCTGGACAACGTGATACTCCACAGCCACATCGCCTCGGCCAGCGGCGAGGCCGTGCTTAAGCTAAGAAATGACGCCGCCGCGATCATCGCACTGGCATGCGAGGGCCGGCCGCTGCCCAACGTGGTGAACGGAGTAACAGGCCCTGCGCGCGTCGCGATGTCAGTCAGGTAGCCGCGCGAGCGGGTTCCCCAGGCGGCACAGGTTTTTGCCGCCGCAATGCGGAAGTGTGACGCTATGGCAATGGCTGTCGCCGGAGAGCGCGTCTCGATCGCTGCGCTTGAGGACTTTTGCCTGCGGGTGCTTAGCGAACTGGGCGTTAGCGACCAGGATGCCCGCACTACTGCAATGGCGCTGGTGACGACGGACTCGTGGGGCGTGTTTACGCACGGAACCAAGCTATTGCGCGGTTACGCCCGCCGGCTGCGAGCCGGGGGACTTCGCAACGACTTGTCGCCTAGGATCGAAAAGGACGGGCCCGCCTGGGCGCTGGTGGACGGCCAATCCACGCTCGGCCAAGTAACGTCCGCGTTTGCATGCGAGGCGGCGATTCGAAAGGCACGCAAGTGCGGCGCGGCCTTCGTCACGGTGCGAAACAGTTGTCACTTCGGCGCAGCAGGCTACTACGCCTGGCTGCTGTCGCAGGCTGGCATGCTGGGCATAGCCATGGCCAACGACGTGCCGAGCGTCGCGGCTCCTGGCTCGAAGGGGCCGGTCTTGGGGAGCAATCCGATCGCCTTCGCCTGTCCTGGGGGCGACGCCGACCCCATCCTGCTCGATATATCGATTGCTACGGTCGCCGGAGGCAAGGTCTACGCGCGGTGCAAACGCGGCGAACCCATCCCGGCCGGCTGGCTTGTTGACGACCAGGGGCGTCCCTCGCAAAACGGCGCTCTGTATCCGGAGCGGGCGTCGCTGGCGCCGGTCGGGGGCCATAAAGGCTATGGCATCGGCGTGTTCATCGAGATTCTTGCCGCCGTGTTGTCGGGCGCGGCAGTGACTAAACAAGTCGGCAGTTGGCTTTTCGGGGACTTGTCCGCCCCCACCGGCCACGGCGCGGCGTTCCTGGCCGTCGACATCGGCGCCATCATGGACTTGCCGATGTTTTACCGACGCATCGCGGCGCTTGCGCGTGAAATCCATGCCGAGCCGACGGCCGGCGGTTCGCCGCCCCTGATGCTGCCGGGTGAAACCGAGTGGCGAAATCGTCGCCGCGCTGAGGCTGAAGGAATCGAACTGCCGGAAGACGTGATAGCCAGCCTCCTGGAGACGGCGGCCGAGTGCGGCCAACCTTTCCTCGTATAACGTGGACATTCACGGGGGATCGACGCCTGCGGCGTTGGACGTTCATTAGACAATCTTATGAAGATCATACGCTTTTTGGACGCGGACCAAATCATTCGCTACGGCCGCCTTGCCGACGGCGGCGCCGTGCGCCTGCTTGAAGGGGAAGTGTACGGCGCTCTCAGAGACGCGCACCGTGCCGTCGAGGTCAAAAAGCTGCTGGCGCCCGTGGCGCCGACGGCCATTTACTGCATCGGGCTCAACTACATTCGCCACGCGCAGGAAGGGGGGCTGCAGGTTCCTGAGTTTCCGGTGGTCTTCATGGAATCCCCGGCTGCCCTGCAGCATCCTGGCGATCCGATCCAGTTGCCGAGGCGGTTGCGGTCCGACGAAGTGGACTATGAGTGCGAACTGGCCGTGGTGATCGGCAAGCCCTGCAAGAATGCGACTCAAGAAAACGCTCTTGACTACGTGCTGGGCTACACGTGCGCCAACGACGTCAGCGCACGAGACTGGCAAGGTAAATGGGGCGGGGGCCAATGGTGCCGCGGAAAGACGTTCGATACCTTCGCGCCACTGGGCCCGTGTCTGGTCACTACGGATGAGATAAAGAATCCCAACGCTTTGGCCATCCGCACAACGCTCAACGAATCGGTTGTCCAGGACTGGAACACCGCGGACATGATCTTCAGTGTGCGGCGGCTCATCGAATTTCTGAGCGGGAGCACGACCTTGCCAGCGGGGACCGTGATACTCACCGGCACGCCCCACGGCATTGGCGCCGCCCGCAAGCCGCCGATCTTTCTCAAGCCCGGCGACACGGTGACGATTGAGATCGAGGGGATTGGCAAGTTGACTAATCCCGTCGTCGAAGAAGAGTGACCGCGGCGGAGGCGGGATCGCGGCCTCGCCGGTGATACGACGGCAAGAAACCGAAAGTCAGCATCCGAGGACCGAGGGTCGCCTCGGCCCGTAGTGTGCGGGGATTGCCCATGGCGACGGCAGCGGCTCCATGCATCGACCGAGCAACTGGGGTCGAGCTCTATCGGCGGATGCTTCTCATCCGCAAAACCGAATTGCAATTGGCCAAGTCGCATCAACGCGGATTGGTGCACGGCGCCTGCCACACGTACGTAGGCCAAGAGGCCGTGGCCGTGGGCGTACTTGCCCACTTCGGCCCGCAAGATATGGTGTTCAGCACGCACCGCGGGCACGGCCACGCCCTGGCCAAGGGAATGCCGCCCGAAGAACTCATGGCCGAGCTTTACGGGCGCGTCACGGGCTGCTCGCGAGGGCGCGGGGGCAGCATGCACCTTTTCGCGCCGGAGATTGGCATGATGGGCACCAGCGGCATCGTCGGTCCCTGCATTCTGCAAGCGGCCGGCGCCGGATACACCTTCAAGCTGAAGAAGCAGGACGCCGTCGCCGCCGCCTTCTTCGGCGATGGGGCGGTGAATAACGGCGCCTTTCATGAAGGCCTCAATCTGGCGAGCATCTACAGATTGCCCGTGCTGTTCGTCTGCGAGAACAACCAGTACGCGACCGAAGTCCCCTTTAGCTACGCAGCCGGAAATCCGCAGGTCGCCAGTCGCGGCGCCGCCTATGGCATTCCCGGCGTACAGGTTGACGGCAATGATGTGCTCGCAGTGTACGTCGCCGCTCAGGAGGCCGTGGAGCGGGCGCGCCGCGGCGAGGGCCCGACGCTCATCGAGTGCAAGACATACCGAACTCGCGCGCACTCCGAGGGCATGACCGACTTCACGTACCGGACGCGCGAGGAAGTCGAACAGTGGAAGGCGCGTTGCCCGATTGCACGCTGCCGCGACGCCTTGCTGGAGTCGTTTTGCGACGAAGAACCCGTGGATGCCGCGTGGCTGGACGAGATCGAGGACGAAGTAGCGACCGAAGTCACGGAAGCGAACGCGCGGGCGATCGAGGCGCCCTACCCCGCGGCCAGTGATTCGACGACGCATGTGTTCGCCGCGGCGCGGTCGCCGGCGCCTGCTCCGCCGCCACGCATTGCCCGCGAGCCTCGCGAGATTTCATTCGTCGAAGCGACCGTGGAAGCTTTGCGCGACGCTTTTGAACAACACGACTCCGTCTTCGTGATGGGCGAAGGGATCGGCCAGCGCGGCGGCAACTTCAAGACCACCGAAGGGCTTTACCAGCGGTTTGGCGGCGAGCGAGTGTGCGATACGCCCATCTCTGAACGGGGCTTCGTCGGTCTGGCCTGCGGAGCGGCTATGTCGGGCAGCCGGCCCGTAATCGACTTCATGTTCGCCGACTTCATTCTCGACGCAGCCGGCGAGATCATTAACCAGATCGCCAAAGTGCAGTACATGTCGAACGGCAGAATCACGATGCCGGTAGTTCTGCGTGGTTGCATCGGGGTCGGCCACTCCGCCGCCACGCACCATTCCGGCAGCTACTACAGCATGTACGGACACTTTCCTGGGTTAAGAGTCGTCGTGCCGTCTACGCCATTCGACGCCAAGGGACTTTTTGCGGAAGCGCTCGCGGGCGACGATCCCGTTTTGTTTCTGGAGCATCGTGAACTGCTGAGCGTCAAGGGCCATGTACCTCCAACGAGCTACCGCATTCCGCTGGGCGAGGCGGCGATTGTCCGCGAAGGCGCCGATGTGACGGTCGTCGCACTGGCGCAGATGGTTCGCAAGGCGTCAGCGGCCGCGGAGGTCGTCGCGTCCCAGGGGATTTCCGTGGAGTTGATTGATCCGCGCACCGTAGCACCCTTGGACGTGACCACGATCCTTGAGTCGGTGGCGAAAACCGGACGGTTGCTCATCGTTGACGAGACCTTCGGGCCGTTCGGACTGGGCGCTGAAATCGCCGCCCAGGCGGCGGACCAAGGATTCGACGATTTGGACGCCCCGATCAAGCGACTTAACGGCAAGCACGCACCGACTCCGTACTCGCCGGTGCTCGAAAACAACAACGTTCCCCATGCTGACGAGATCGCCGAAGCGATTGTAGGACTAATGGCGGAATGACGGCTCAATTGCCGCACTGTCGGCTCCGCGAGCGACCGAAACCCGTCGATCCGCCGTGAACGCCGCCGCGGCATCATCGAAGCTGGCAATTGCGTCCCACTGATCTTGTTTCAAGTCGGTCATGACCATCGAGATTACAGTTCCGCGCCTTGGCTGGTCGATGGAGGAGGGCTCCTTTTGCCGCTGGCTAAAGGCCGATGGCGACGCGGTGCGTGAAGGCGACGAGCTGTACGAGCTCGAAGGCGACAAGGCCACGCAGGTCGTCGAGTCGTTCGACGCGGGAATACTGCGAATTGCGACCGACGGCCCGCAGCCCGGCGACATCGTGCGAGTCGGCCAGGTCCTGGGCCATCTGGAACCGCGCAGCGGTAGAGCCGGCAGCGTTCGGTCCGAGACGCCGACTCGAGGCCCGAACGCGACGCCCACGAACGGCCAAAACGCCACGGCGACGCCAGCGCCAGCCGGCGCTTCATCGGACGGTTCGCGTGATGCGGTGAAGCCGCCGCCCGCGCTGGCGCCAGTTGCCGCGGCGTCGGGAGGCATCGGCGCGACGACGAAGCATACAACTTCCCCTCGCACGGCGGCGGCAAGTCCCAGCGTGCGGCGCCTTGCTCGCCAACTGGGCGTCAATTTGGGCGCCGTCGGCAACGCCGGCTATTCGCTTTCCGCCGCGGACGTGCTACGAATCGCCAGCCGCAGCCCGATGCAATCCCCGGCGGAGGAGGCGCACGCGCCCCCGATGGCCGGCGAACAGGCGGTGACCCCGCGCGCACGGCGCATTGCACGAGAGCTCGGCGTGGTTCCTTCGACGGTCGTCGGCACGGGGCGCAACGGCCGAATTCGGGAGCGCGACATTCGCAATGCGGCGTCCAGAGCACCCACGACGCCTTCAGCCGGGCCTCTTCCGCCACACGACGTCGCCGCGGGCCAGCCGATCACGCACCTGCGGCGGGTCATCGCGCAGCGCATGATGGCGGCGTGTCACGAGACGGCGCCGGTTACGCTCACCGCGCGGGCCGACGCTTCAGAGCTCGTCCGTTTCCGAGAAGAATGCAAGCGAACCAGCGACGAGCAGGGCCTGAAACCACCCGGCTACACCGAGTTGTTCGTAAAACTCTGCGGCGCCGCACTGCAGAAGCACCCTGCCTTGCTTGACCAGTGGATTGACGAGCGGATCGTCCGGATGGACGGCGTCCATATCGCGGTAGCGGTCGCGACGCCGCAGGGGCTCGTAACGCCGGTGCTTCGCGACGTACCGGCCTTATCGTTGCGGGAACTGTCTTCGAGGTTCGTCCGCCTGATCGATCTTGCTCGCCAGCAACGGCTTGCCCTGGAAGACATGCGCGGCGGCGCACTGACCGTCAGCAGCTTGGGAGGCTATCGAGTCGAAGCATTCACGCCGATTCTCAATCCGCCGCAAACCGCCATCTTGGGCGTCGGCCGAATCACTCCGCAGCCTGTCGTCAAGAAGCAGCAAGTGGCTGTGGCCGAGGTGGTCGCCTTGAGCCTGACGTTTGATCACCGGGTAATCGACGGGGCGCCCGCCGCTGCCTTTCTTACGTCGCTATGCGACATGATCGAAAGCCCGTTGGGCTGGCTGCTGGCGTAACGCGGGCGCCGGTCAGCGCTGCGCTTCAAGTGCGCGGCCGGCGCTCGATCGCCGCCGACGGACGTGCTGCCGATGCCTTTACACGGTCACGCCTAACAGCTCCATCGCCGCCTGCGCGATCGCCTCGCGACTGCCGCGATACGCCCACACCTGGCTGACGTCATCGCCATAACGCGGAGCCCCCTTGCCGCCAATCGCCGGTGCGTGGTACTCGAGTTCCGCAAACCGGCCAAGGTAGTCCGCGTCGATGTTGCAGGCTTGAAAGGCATGTCCTTCAGCGTCGGGGCGGTGGAGCGGTACGTCCACATACGGTCCGCTGGCGTCCACAGAGAAACTCCGCACGACAAACGTCGCCCGGCTACGGTCGACAGGATCCTCAAGGACATAACCAGCGCGACCGGTAGCTGCTAGCGCGTCGATGCCGATCTTTTGTTCGCCTGGCGCCGACATGCGATACCGGACGCATCGGCTGTCGCTGCACAGGTCGCCGGCCGGAATGTCCCCGAAATAGACCACCGGTTCAGTCTCGTGAAAGACGGGGACGAGCATCTCGCCGCCTCCCGGCAGTTGCAGGAGGTTCCAAAGGCCTACCCGGCAGCAATCATCGTCGGAGTGAAGCATCTCCAGTCGCGTCTGCAGTCGATAGCCGGCGAACTGAAGCCGTGCGGCCAACGGAGCGGTTGCACCGCGGGCGAGCGGATTGCTCGTGACGCTGATCGTCTTGGTGATCCGCAGTTGTGCGTTCCACCCGCGACGGAACGAGTGCATGGACAGCTCGTTCCGCAAAATGACCTGGGCGTCGCTGGCCGCGGCGTCGTAATGGCCGGGGTCGAGTTGCCGTGGCTGGAAGTATTGCCGGGATGTATCCGGGTAATGGGGGTAAAAGAAGTCGATTTCCGGGGCGAGCCAGGTCCGATCGCCGCCGCTATTGAACCAGCGATCAGAGGGGAAATGTTCCCGGGCCAGCTTCGCGCTTGAGACGGCGGCGCTCGTCCAGAGGAAGTTCTGGTCGCTCGCGGCCGAGTACAACCCCAGCACTCGTCCGCCGTGCGGCAACACCACGATCGTCTCACCCGAATCGCCCGCGAGTGACAACGGGCGCTGGCCGGCGCCTTCCAGGGCGGCGATCAAGTCACGCTTCAGTGGAGCGTCGGCGAGCGTGCGCAGGTCTCGGGTCGGTACAGCGCTCATGAACGAAAATCCCTTTATCTTCACTGTGGCCGACGGCCTTAGCCATTCAGTGGCCCGCCAGCGACCGCGCCTGCGCGCGGCATGTTGCAAACATCGCAAACATGATCGACCAGACAGATAGTGTCATCATGGAGCCGGCCCGCGTTAGGCTGAAAGGAAACGCCTACGGACAAAAAAAGGCAAAAAACGGCCCAAAACCCGCAACCAGCGTAACTGAAGCAGCACGCCACGGAGCGAAAAAAGTTTGCCTTCTCAGCAGAATTCGTGGGTGAATTCTGGTTGGGGCAGATGTCCAAGTTGGTGATATAAGGCCAGTTCGATGGTGTCGAACTCGCGATA
>QEVI01000096.1 GCA_003576855.1 Planctomycetota bacterium | reverse complement strand
ATTGCCCAGCATCTCGCCGGAAAGACCCGCCCCCCGTCAAATCTCACGCCCCATCAGAACACATCAACCCCCAGTGCGCAAAGTGCGACTTGCACCCTTGTCGTTTCCGGGGCCCGGAGTCAGCTTGACTCGGCCGCCCGCTTTTCATATTCCTCGCGTTGAATGTAAGCAACTGCTAGCAGCGGTGCGCTCGTAACGAGCGTCAGAAGGCCGGCAGCAGGCGTTTGGAACTTCTTCGACGGCGAGGCGTGCCAAGGATGGCAAACCCGCAAAGAACCGCGCTGTTCGTCCGACGGCTCGCGGCGGCCTGCGCGCTGGGCGCCCTGGCGGCGGCCGGCGGTTGCCGAAATCTGGACAACGCCCAGATGGACGTCCTGGAGCGGGAACTGCGGCAGCAAGAGGACTACATCTACGAACTGGAAGGCTGCCTGGCCGAATACTCCGAGAAGTTGCGACAGGCGCGGCTGTCGCAACGTCCGCCGGCCGCGGCGAAGAGGGGCGTCGAGTCGCCGGTTCGTCCGGAGGCTCGCGAGCCGACGCTCGACGTCGACCCGCCCGCAGCGCCGCTTCCGCCGCCGAGCGCAAGCGACCGCGCCCGACCATTAACGTCCGAGTCGACGCAGGCCGACGCCGCCGAAGCGCCGCCTGCCACGGCGCCCCCCGCCGCCAGGCCGCAGCAGGAGCCTGTGCCGGACGTCGCCATGCCGACGCCGGGCGCCGATGAGGCGCCGCCGGCCGAGCCGCCGGCCGCGGAACCTGAGCCCGTCGACCCGTCCGAGATGGAGGCCCCGGAACTGGAAATCGGTCCCGAAGCAGGCGCGGCCGCAGGCGCCGGCGCCAGCCCGCTTGCAACCGCCGAGCCTGCGGCGGACGGGCCGCTGTTGATTCCCGACCCGATCGACTACCAGGCTGAGGCCGCGGCGCCGCCGGTCGTCGATCAACTGGCGGACTCGTCCGGCGACGACCGCACCTGGCCGCTCGCCGAGGGGCAGCCGGCGTCGCCGACGTCAGACGCTTCTCGGCTGCGTGCGGAGCGGCTGGAGATTCGCCGCGTGTTCGGCGAACCGCTTTCGGAAGAAGACGCGGCGCTGGGCAAGCTGTTGGTCGTCGTCGAGGCGCTTACCAGCGCCAACGAGCCGGCGGGCGTCGAAGGCGAAGTGTCGCTGATGATCATGACGCGCGACGCCCCGAATTCCTTCCAGCGGATTGATCGCTGGGATTTTACGCCGCAGGAGACCGCCGCGGCGTGGCAATCGTCTGAGCTTGGCGACGGCTTGCACCTGGAGCTGCCGTTGCATTTGTCGGAGTTGCCCGGCGGGGAGCTTCAATTGTGGGCCCGCGTGGTCACGCCGGACGGCCGAAAACTGCTCACGCAGATACCGTTCGACCCGTCGCAGCTCGCGTCGTTGAGCGCAACTTCCGAGTCCGCCGGGCTGGCGGCTGCTGAACCCCCGCTCGGCGGGGCCGGCGCCGATGCGGCCCGGCCAATTCCCACCCGGCCAATCGATGAGTCCGCGGAACCCGCCGTAAAGCCTCGGCCGCAGTGGCGAGCGGCAACCGCTCGAGTCGATGCTGGATCGACGGGGAGCGGCCATCGCACGGCTGAGGCCGAAGGCGACGACGCTTGGGAACCTTCGCCGAGCGGCGGGACGGAGCCGCGCGTTGAGCAAGCTTCGACCGCCGCTCCGCCGCATTCGCAATGGAAACGCAGCGCGGCGCCGGCCAGCGATGCCACGCCGGTTTGGGGGCGTCGCTGAGGGGAACAGAATAAGCCGCGGGGCAAGCCCCGCGGCGAAATGGGGTCGGGCGGCTGGGGCGCTGGAATTGCGCCGCGGTACGCGTGCCGGCGACGGTGCGCGCCGCGTTGATTACAGCATTTTGCCGATCTTGGCGATCAGGTCGGCGGTGCGGGTGCTGTAGCCCCACTCGTTGTCGTACCAACTGACGACCTTTAGCAGATTGCCGTCCATCACCTGGGTCCAGGCCGGCACGAAGATCGAGCTGTGCGGATCGCCGATGATGTCCGTCGAGACGATCGCGTCCTCCTGGTACAACAAGATGCCCTTCAGCGGCCCCTCGGCGGCGGCCTTCATCGCGGCGTTGACGTCCTCGGCCGTGACGTTGTTCTTCATGACCGCCGTGAGATCGACGACGCTGCCCGTCGTCACCGGCACTCGCAGGGCGATGCCGGTAAGCTTGCCCTTGAGGTCGGGGATGACCAGGCCGACCGCCTTCGCCGCGCCGGTGGAGGTGGGGATGATGTTCTGAGCCGCGCTGCGGGCCCGGTAGGGGTCCTTGTGCGGCATGTCCTGCACGCGCTGGTCGTTCGTGTAGGCGTGCACGGTCGTCATGAGGCCTTTGACGATGCCGAACTTCTCGTGCAGCACCTTCGCCACCGGGGCGAGGCAGTTGGTCGTGCAGCTCGCGTTGGAAATGCAATTCATCTCCGGCTTTAGCTGGTCGTCGTTGACGCCCAGCACGCAGGTGAGGTCGGCGCCGTCGTCGGCCGGGGCGCTCAGCACGACCTTCTTGGCGCCGGCGGCCAGGTGGGTGTCGTAGCCCGCCGCGCCCTCCTTCGACCGCTTGGTGAAGATGCCGGTGCTCTCGACCACCACGTCGATGTTCATGGCCTTCCAAGGCAGTTCGGCCGGGTTCTTTATGGCCAGGGCGGCGATCTTCTTGCCGTCGACGATCAGGTGCTTGTCGTCGTACGAAACCTCGCCGGGGAAGCGGCCGTGCGTGCTGTCGTACTTCAGCAGCGTCGCCAGCATCTTGTTGTCGGTGAGGTCATTGACGGCCACGACCTCAAACTCGCTCGACCGCTTGTGAAGATTGCGGAACGTGAGGCGTCCGATACGACCAAAACCATTGATTGCGACGCGAATTGCCACCGTACATACTCCTTCAATGGGGGAGGATAAGCCGCTCTGTTCAGGCAAGGAAGGCGGGACCCGGTCCGCCGACGGCGGCCAGGCGCGAATGCAGGATCGGCTCGCAAGGCGATGACTAGCATCAACCATGCCGAGCCGGCGATTATACTGCCGCGGAAACCGGCCAACAACGGGCCGAAACCGCCGAACCGAGCTACGGCTTTCCGGTGGGACGCTGCGCCAGTGCGGCGGCTTCTGCGAGATTCCACGGCGCGCGATCGCCGCTTGCCAGCATGACCAACCCTGATCGCCCAACCTGGCAGCTACCGCCCGGCGTGACGCGCGGCCTGTGGGACTACGTGCACGCCCCGCACATCGCCGACGACTACGACGAGTACTTCGCGTACAACCGGCTGTTTGAAACTGACGGCGCCATCTTGCGGCGACACTTCAAAACGCCCGGATTGGTCGCCGATCTGGGCTGCGGCACGGGCCGGGCGCTCATCCCGCTGGTCCGCGCGGGGCATCGCGGGCTGGCGATCGACCTGTCAGGCCACATGCTGCAAATCGTGCGCGAAAAGGCAATCGCCGAGAACCTGCCGATCCAGTGCGTGCGGGCCAACCTGGTGGAACTGGACGCCATCGCCGACGGCGTCGCGGACTATGGGATGTGCCTGTTCAGTACGCTGGGGATGATTCGCGGCCGGGCGAATCGCCGGCGGGCGCTGACGCACGCCCGACGCATCCTGAAGCCGGGCGGCCGATTCGTGCTCCATGTTCACAACTACTGGTTCAATCTCCGCGACCCCGACGGTCCCGGCTGGGTGCTGTGGAACCTCCTCAGTGCGCCGTTTCGCCGCGAGGTGGAGATCGGCGACCGGTGGTTTCCGTATCGCGGCCTGCCGACGATGTACCTTCACGTGTTCCGGTGGCGTGAACTGGCGGCGGACCTGCACGCGGCCGGTTTTCGGATCAGTGAGCGAATTCCGCTCGACGCCGCCCGGCGGGAGGCGCTGAAGCGGCCGTGGCTGTTCGGGGCGTTACGGACGAACGGCTGGATCGTCGCCGCCGACGCGTTGCCCTTCCGGAATGAGGGCCCTACGGCACGACGGCGTCCGCTTCGATCTCGATGAGCGCGTCGCCGTCGATCAGCCGCGCAACCTCGACGATCGTCGTCGCCGGGCGGATGTCCTTGAAAACATCGCCGTGGACGCGGGCGACTTCCTCCCACTTGCTCACGTCGGCGACGTACATCCGCGTGCGGATGACGTGCTCCAGCTTGCCGCCGAGCGATTCGATCGCCGCACGGATGATCGCCAGCGAGCGGGCCGCCTGCGCGCCGACGCTCTTGGCGTACGAGCCGTCGGCATTGACGCCCACCGAACCGGTGACGGCGATGACGTTGCCGGCGCGGACGGCTCGGCTGTAGCCCATGATCGGCTCCCACTTGGAGCCGCTGGAGGCGCAGCGGCGGCCGGTGCGGTCTTCGACGGTGATGTTGACGTCGGACGCCATAGGAAACTCCATAATCGGGCGGCGTTGGTTGACGGCTAAGCGAGAAGGATAATCTTTCGAAAGCCGGCGTAGGAAGGGGGCGAGAGGTCAGGAATTTTGTACGCAGTTGAAGGGGGTCGGGGGTCTTTTGCGACTGGAGTGCATGACTATCGACCGCGCCTTCAGTCGCCAACGCCCCCCGGTCGCCGCCTGCTGTGCGTTGACGCCGCGGCCTCCGCTGCATTAGCCTGAACCGCATGGCCGCCAACCCTCCCCCGCCGACGCCGCCACGGCCGTCCCGCATCACGGTCCCGAAGTTCGCCGCGCTCAAAGGGAGCGGGCGGAAGATCTCCATGGTCACGGCCTACGACTACGCGTTCGCCCGGCTGGTCGACGAGGCTGGCGTCGAGGGAGTGCTGGTGGGCGACAGCATGTCGATGGTCGTCCAGGGGCACGAAAACACGTTGCCGGTGACGCTCGACGAGATGATCTACCACGCCGAGATGGTCGGCCGGGCGGTGGAGCGAGCGTTGGTCATCGTCGATATGCCGTTTCCCAGTTATCACCTGGGCAAGTACAAGGCGATCGACAACGCGGGGCGGATTCTCAAGGAAGCCCGTTGCCAGGCGGTGAAGCTGGAAGGGGGCGCTGAGCAGGCTGAGACGATAGCCGCGCTGGTGTCCGCAGGCATACCTGTGATGGCGCACTGCGGATTGCGACCGCAAAGCGTACATCAACTGGGCGGTTACAAGGTGCAGCGGGACGAGGCGTCGTTGATTGAAGACGCGCGAGCCGCGGCCGACGCGGGCGCCTTCGCCATGGTGCTGGAGTGCATCCCGTCGAGAATCGCGCGCCGGATTACCGAAGCGGCGCCGATTCCCACGATCGGCATCGGCGCCGGCGGCGACTGCGACGGCCAGGTGCTCGTGCTGCACGACGTCCTCGGACTGACCAGCGACTACGTGCCGCGCTTCGTGAAATCGTATGCGGACCTGCATGCGACCGTCGTGGGCGCGGTGCGGCAGTTCCGCGATGAAGTCCGCAGCGGCGCCTTTCCGTCCGCGGAGCATGGGTACGAGTAGCGATTGCTCGTGGCAAGCCGGCCGATCAGGCCCCTAGCAGCCGTTCGAACCCCGCTTGAGCGAAGTGATGGTCTGCCGTTAGCGACTGCGTGATGCCCCGCTCGCGCATGACGACGAAGCTGAAGCAATCGGTGAACGACCACGCTTTGTCCGCGTGCCGGGCGTAAAACCGGCGGACCTCATCGAACCGCGCGGCGTCCTTCCAGACAATTTCGCACGAGCCAGCAAGAATCCCGTCGAGCCAAGGCCCTGCGACATATCGTAGCCCGCGGACTTGCAGCAGCGTCACGGTTTCGTCGAGCACGTAGTCGGTAGTGACAATATGAACGCCGCTGCGCTCCAGTCGTGCGACTAGAGGCTTAACCGCTTCGTGCCACTGATCGTTACGATCGAGCATCGCAAAAAACGCGCTCGTGTCGACGAAAACGTCAGAGGCCATAGACGATCCTGTCGATCTCCTCGTTGGAGATTGATGTGATCGGCCCTGGGGGCGTTAGGCGCTCGCCCAGTTCGCACATCCAGGAGAGACTGCCAGTCTCCATCTGTTCATCCGCTAGCGCCTCGGCCGGAGAAGTTGAAGCAGCGCTTATTTGAATAGCGGGCTTGCCGGCTTCCGTGACGACAACGATCTCTCCTTGCTGAGCCAAGAGGATCGCGGCCGCCGAGTCGCGTCGGAATTCGTCCATGGAAATCGTTGTCATGGCAGCCTCGCAGGCCGTAACGTGCACTGTAATCATCGTAAGCTACACATGCATCAAAGGCCAACGCCTACTTCCCGTGCAGGTTACAAGCGCCCGTCGCGCAAACGCCGCCGCTCAGCCGGTAGCGGTTCCGCGCCACCCAGCGGTACAGCGGCCGCCACAGCAGCATGCTGCCGGGGAAGTGGGCCAGCGGCGCCGCCCACCAGAGGCGGCGCAGGCGGCGGGTGAGGTAGCGGATGGCTTCGGGGCCCCAGTGGCGGCGGCCGCCGCGGTCGACGATAGCCATCTCCTGCATCAACCGGTCGTGACTGAGGTCGGGGAAACGCCGCTGCACTTCTGGGTCGTGCAGCGATAGATACGCTAGCCGTTGCTGGCAGTCCCACCACAGAAGTTTACGTACCTGAGCGGAACAGATGCCGCAGTTGCCGTCGAAGATCACCACGTCGGCGCCGGGGCGATCGTCCGGAGAGGGCAGGGCGGCGTCGGCAGTGGAATCGGTCATTGAGGAATAGGTTGGATGTGCGCGGCAAGCTAATGATAGGCCAATTAGCCGGGACCTGGCCAGGCCGCGGCGCTTCACAAGCTGGCCGTTCCCTCGCCCGGTCTAACCAATAACCGCGAAAGCGGCGAATGCTTAACAGTCTCGGCCAATCTCCGGCTCGTGACTCGTGCGAGTTCGGCCGAGTTAGTTTAACCCGCCAAAGCGACCGTGGTTAGACATCGAACGTGACCCGCCGACGGCCCGGCGATACAATAACCACCGGTCGGCTGCATGCTCGCCGGTCCCTTGGTTTCGGCCGCCCGGCAGACACACGACGTCCAACAACACGAGCGTTCCATGGACCAGATCCTCCAGCAAGTCCGCCGCGCCCGACGCCGCTTGTGGTTCGAGCTGCTCCTCAGGCGGCTCCTTCGTTGTTGGTTTGCGACGTTGATTGTCGCGGCCGTCGCCGTGGCCCTTCCGCGGTTGGCGCCGATGGAGAACTTGCCGCCGGGATGGACGGCCTGGTGGCTCGGCGGGGCGATGGCCGCCGGCCTGCTGGCGGCGCTCGTCTGGACCTGGCTACGCGGCCGCAGCGCGCTGGAGGCGGCCATGGAGATCGATCGGCGGTTCGAGCTCAAAGAACGCATCGCCAGCAGCTTGTCGCTGACGCCTGAGGCGGCCGATACCCCGGCCGGCCGGGCGCTGCTGAACGACGCATCGCGGGCCATCGGGCGATTGGAGATCAGCGAGCGGTTCCGCATCCGCATCGGCCGAGCGGCGTGGTTGCCGCTGGCGCCAGCGGCGCTGGCAGCGGCGATCGTGCTGCTGCTGGATCCCAAGCAAGCCCAAAGCAGCACCGAGCCGACGGCGAAAGTCTCCAAGCAGACGGTTCAGACCGCCGCCAAATCGCTTCGCAAGAAACTGGAAGACCCGAAAAAGCTCGCGCAAAAACAGGGCCTGAAGGAAGCCGAGGCGCTGCTGACCAAGTTGGAGAAAAGCATCGAGCAGCTTGCGGCGAAGAAGGACCTCGACAAGAAGCAGACGCTGGTGAAGCTCAACGACCTGGCGAAGCAGCTTCAAGAACGCCGCGATAAGCTCGGCGGCGACAACGAGCTAAAGAAGCAACTCGCCGGCATGAAGGACTTCAGCCGCGGCCCGGCCGACAAGCTGATGGACGCCCTCAAGCAGGGCGATTGGGAGAAGGCGAAGCAGGAACTGGCCAAATTGCAGAAGGAGCTAAACCAGGGCAAGCTAGACGACGCGGCCAAGAAAGAAATGGCCAACCAGTTGGACCAGCTTAAGCAAAAGCTCCAACAGGCAGCCGCCGAGCGCAAGCAAGCGATCGACGGTCTGAAGAAGCAAATCGAGGATCAAAAGAAGAAAGGCAACCTGGCCGAGGCGGGGCAGCTTCAGCAGAAACTCGACGAGCTCCAAAAGCAGCAACGGCAAAACCAGAAGCTGGATCAGCTTGCTCAACAGCTTGCGCAAGCTCAACAGGCGTTGCAGCAGGGTGATAAGGCGGCCGCCTCGCAGGCCATGCAGCAGCTAGTCGAGCAGCTTGAACAAATGCAGAAGGAAGGCCGGGAGGGCGAAATGCTCCAGGCGGCGATGGACCAGCTTGAAATGGCCAAAAGCGCCATGGATTGCGCCGCGTGCCAGGGCGAAGGTTGCGAGAAGTGCCAAGGCGCTGGCAACACGATGAGCAACCGTTTCAGCGAGAAGTTCGGCAACGGCATGGGGGCCGGGCGCGGCGTCGGTCCCCGCCCCGACGAGAAGAACGACGTCGCCTTTCGCGACTCGCAGGTCAAGCAAAAGCCCTCCAGGGGCGCCATGGTGGTCACCGGCGAAGCCGATGGACCGAATATCCGCGGCAACGTCCGCCAGTCGATCCAAGAAGAAATGGCGGCCGAGGCTAGCCAGCCGGCCGACCCGCTGGTCATCGAGCAGCTACCGAAGGCCCAGCGCGAGCACGCTGAGGATTACTTCAACCGCCTTCGCGACGGGGAGTAAACGGACAACGAGGTAGCATTTCTGCAACGCCGCTGTCCCGCCGGGGCTGCTAGCCGCAGGACGCCCCGCCGTTTGCTCCTGTCTGTTTCCCGGCACGCGGTTTGCATTTCCGGCGCCATAGATGATTGGCGCAAACCGCGCCGTCCAGGTACTATGGGACCGCGCCGCTCACCGCAGCGGCTTCGATCCCCGTCGGCCGCGGTCCGACGTTGCGCAATGGAGATCCCGTGGCGCGAGGGTCGGTTCGACGCTGTTTCTCGCACGGCGCGCCGTTGTCGCCGTCCTGTTTCGATGCTCGGAGTGCACCTGTGATTTACAGTAGGATGGCGAAGTCCGCCGCCGTGTGGGCGCTGTTGATGGCCGCCGGCGCCGGTCGCGCCGCGGTCGCGCAGGCTCCGCCGACGGTCGCCGCGACTGATCCCGACGTGCCGATCGTCTCCGACCAGCTCGCCGAAGCTCTCGACCGCCTCGAGGCGTTCCTCGGCCAGAATGAAAACGCGGCCCGCTGGCAACGGTACCTCCGCCTTGCCGAACTTCGCCAGGAGCTGCATCGCGGATCGGCCGGCAATCCCGCCGTTCTTGGGCGCGTGCTGCAGCGGTTCCGCGGCCGCCAGCCGGGCCTGGAGTTGCTTCCGTTCGCCGTGGTGCGTCGCGCCCTGGAATCGAGACTCGATCAATTGAATCGCCAGTACAGCGGAGACCTGACGCAGCTTGCATGGGACTCGCGGGCGGACTACGTTGAACTTTCAAGCGCCGACTTTGACGACGTCCGCGCCGATTTGCGTCGCAAGGCCGCCGAGCTGATGCAGTGGCTCAGCGGCAATCCGCCGGTCGCCGCCGCCTGGAGGAAATACCTCAAATGGAACCTCCTGGAACCCCACCTGCGGCCCGACTTCGAGGTGACGCCGCGTTCGCTCGCTGAATTGGACGAGGTTCTCGAACGCTTCCGCGCGAACCAGCCAGGCTTGGAAATGCCGCGCTTCCTCGCAACTGCCGAGGCGATCGCGCGGTACCGCGTCCTGGGGCCGTGGGCCCTCACCGCCCGAACGCGCGACACCCGCGTCGATTACCAACGATTGCTCGAAAGCCTCCGCACGCAGCTTCAGCGGCACGCCGAGCGGCCCACGAGCGAAACGGCCTGGAAGGTCGGGCGCATCCTCGGCACGATCGATCAGCTCGATCGCACGCCGTGGCTGATTTCGCTCATCCGCCAACGCTACGCCCGACCGAACATCGCCGCGTCCGTCTCGGCGAATCTGGTGCGGCGCTTGCCGGACCGCCCGGCCAACCAGGTCCGCCCCGTGCGGGACTGCATCCTCGGCACGTCGATCTTCGGCACGGCGACGACGCGCGGCGACGTCTACTACCAGCTTCAGCCGTCCGACGCGTCGGTGCAGCTTGCGCTGCACGTCGAGGGCGTCGCCTATTCGCAGACGAACGGCTACAACGGCCCGGTGCGGATTCGCAGTTCGGGAACGACGCCGTTCACGGCCGTAAAGCAGATTACGCTCACCGACGACGCCTTTAAGAGCGGGCCGGCCGTAGTCGCCGCTTCGACCCACACGCACATTCACGCTATCCGCAAGACGGGCGGCCGGCTCGGCAGCCGAGTTATCGAAAAGGTCGCCTGGCGCCGGGCCATGGAGCAGAAAGGGCTGGCCGAGCGGATTGCCGCCCGGCACGCCGAGCAGCGCATTGCCCGTGAGGTGAACGAGCAAGTGGAGGTTCAGCTTGCGGCCATGCGGCGCCGCTACGAACAGGAATTCGCAGCGCCGCTGGCTCGCCGCGCGATTTCCCCGGAATACGTCAATCTCAGCTCCACGCCGCAGGGGGTGGGAATCCAGACGATCTTCGCGCGGCGCAATCAGCTTGGGGCGGCCACGCCGCCGCCGGCCGCGCCGGGCAACGACATTTTGATACAAGTGCATCAGTCGGCCGTAAATAATTACCTGCCGCTGGCGCTGGCCCGGGCCCGCATCTCCCAGCAGTCGGCCGATCGTCCCGTCGAATTGGAAGGGGACGTGCCGAACTGGATCCGCGGGCTGTCGATCGCCTCGCCAGGCGCTGCCGCAATTGTCGACGCTGGTCGCGAAGTCGTGGAACAGGCCCAGGAGGCGGTCGAGGATCTCACGCAAAGTGAAGAAGAGCAGGAGGCCGAGGCCCGGCAGCTTCCGCCGTTCAAGCCGTTCTCCATCACGCTCAACGCCGAAGCGCCGGCCAGCGTCCAGTTCGACGACGGCAAGCTGACCATCCGCGTGCGGGCCGCCACGCTCGTCAGCGACGCCGACGAGTACGCCAATTGGGATTTCATCGTCGTCTACCAGGTCGAACTCCGCGACGATCAAATCCTACTGCGGCGCGTCGGCAAGATTGAGGCGTTTCCTACGGGCTTCGATCCCGCCTGGGACAAGCAGCTTACGGCGCAGCAGGCCGGCTTTCGTAGCACGTTGGCCAAGAACATGAACGCCCGCGCCGATGCCGGCCAAAGCTTCCCCGCGGAGATACCCATTCAGCCGCTGCAAGTCACCCGCTTGGGCACGCTGCTGGTCCGCCAGCTTGAGGTTGACGACGGCTGGCTGACGATCGGCTGGATCCTCCCGCCGCAGGCGCCGCCGCTGCCGCCGGGGCAGGGGATCCTGGGCCGGACGCTGCCGACCAGCACGGCGCCGTGAGCGGCAGACCCCGCTTCGCCATCAAGCGCCGACCGGCATCCGGTTCGCTGCGCGGCGAGAGCAACAAGGATGCAAGCCATGGACGTCGGTCCCTTTGCAGAGCCTGCCGTTGATATCGCGTTCGATTGCCTGCCGCTGCGCAGCGTCGCTCGGCTGGACGTGCCGCTGGATGCATCGGAAGCCGTCAAGCAGCGCGGGGCCCGCATCAAAGCCGCGTACGAGGCTTACGGGCCCGAACGAACGTATTTTCTGTACAACGCCCGCTGCGTGTACCGCTTCGCCAATAGCGAAGTGGAGGGCGTCTGCCGGTTCGCCTTCGAGGGGATCATCCGCACGGACGCCGGCGACCGGAAGTGCGAGCACGCGAGCCTGGACGTCTGCTTGGTCAGCGAGACCTGCGGCGGCGTCCCTGCCGCCGTCGCCGCTTGGCTGGCGCAGCGGGTTCAGCACGCGGTCGCCATTGAGTTCGACCGGTTCATGGCCGCAGGGTCGCTGTCCGGCGGTGATGCCAAGGCGGGTCAATTGCGCGATTTAGGCGACTTGGCCGGCCCTGGCGGCATGGGCGTTTAGCTTCGGCAGGCCCGTCCGGGCGAGCATTCCGCCGCCGCCCCGCCCCCTCTTGGATTGGGTGACATTGGCCATATCCGCCCCGCCTGTGCGCCGCGGCACGCTGCCGCGGCAAAAAGTAAAAGTTTATCGATTGTGCCGACGATAACAGTTGTGCCGACGGAATCGCCGGCGTGCGCGCACGTATTCTCGTTGCCCGCACTGCTAGCGGCGTCCGCTCCAAAACCGCAGACGCCGCCCCTGTTCGAGCCTGGGGCCAGCGCAGCAGCCAGGAACACAACATGAAGAACCGGCAATTCCGCGAAGCCACGTCTTTGGTCCTGGCGGCGCTGACGCTCTTGAGCGGCTGCGCGCCGACTCAGCCGTTTTATTACCAGGAAGACGGCGACCTCTCCCACTACATGGATGTGGCCACGGCGATCGAGTACCCGGACGTAAACGCGCCCCCGCTCGACGAAGTGCAAACTACGCAGGCGCCGCTGACGCTCGCCAACGCCCAGAACTTCCAGATGTGGGACCTCACGCTCGAAGAGGTGACCCGCATTACGCTCGAGAACAGCCAGGTCATCCGGCAGCTTGGCGGGCGGATCAACGACGGCGGCCAGAACATTTCGACGACGACTCCCGAGACGCTCACGCTGCAAGGCGCCAACGCCGCCACCACGTACGACCCCGCACTTACCGAAAGCGGCTACGGCGGCAACACCGGCAGCCAGTTCAGCGGCACTGGCGTCGAAGCCGCGCTGTCGGAGTTCGACGCCCAGCTCGACTCCAGCATCCTCTGGCAAAACAACGACCGGCCGCAGAACTTCGGCCTGGCCAACACGGCCATTTCCGATTTCTTCAACCCCCGGTTCCGACAGGATATCGGCCGGTACACGACCGGCATTACCAAGGCCTCGGCCACCGGCAGCACGTTCGAGTTCCGCAATAACATCAACTACGATCTGAACAACAACGGCAGCCGCACCCAGCCGAGCGACTGGTTCGTGAATTTCGAGGCCGCCGTCACGCAACCGTTGTTGCAGGGCGCCGGCACGCAATACAACCGCATCGCCGGGCCGCGCAGCTTCCAGGAGGCGACCGGCGGGTTCGCCGATCAGATCGATGGCGTGATCATCGCCCGGCTGCGGACCGACATCGCGCTGACCGACTTTGAGACGGGCGTCCGCAACCTGATGCGGGACGTCGAAGAAGCGTACTGGGAGCTGTACTTCTCCTATCGCGACTTGGAAGCCCGCAAGATCGGCCAGGCCAGCGCCCTGGAGACCTGGAGCAGCGTCCACGCCCGCTTGCGGGTCGGCAGCGCCGGCGGCGAGGCCAGCGCCGAAGCCCAAGCGCGGGCCCAGTACTTCGCGTTCCGCTCTTCGGTGGAAACGGCGCTGACCAACCTGTTCCGGGTCGAAAACCGGCTCCGTTATCTCATGGGGCTCAACGCTTCGGACGGGCGGCTGATTCGCCCCGCCGACGAGCCGACCACCGCGCCGGTGTACTTCGACTGGTCGACGGTCCATGCCGAAGCCTTGGCTCGCCAGGCCGAGCTCCGCCGGCAGCGGTGGACGGTCAAGCGGCGTGAACTGGAATTGGTCGCGGCCAAGAACCAGCTCCTGCCGCGGTTGGACGCCGTCGGGCGGTATCGCTGGCTCGGCGCCGGCGACGACCTGATCGACGACGAACGCAACGGCATTCCGCCCTTCGGAACCGGCTCGACCGCCTTCGAGTCGCTCACCAGCGGTGACTTCCAGGAATGGGAAATGGGCCTGCAGTTCGCCATGCCGTTGGGCATGCGGCGCGGCATGACAACGGTCCGCCATCACCAACTGCTGTTGGCCCGCGAACGGCAAGTGTTGAGCGACATGGAACTGGAGGTCTCGCACCAAATGGCCGACGCCATTCGCGACGTCGATCTGAACTACGGCGTCGCCCAGACGAATTTCAATCGCCGCAACGCCGCCGAGGACGAGGTCGAGGCCGTCCAGGCCATCTACGAGGTGGGGCGCGTCACGCTCGACCAGGTCCTCGACGCCCAGCGCCGGCGGGCCGAGGCCGAGTCGGCCTTCTACCGCTCCCTAATCGATTACAACCGGGCGATTATGCGGCTCCACTTCCGCAAGGGCTCGCTCCTGGAATACAACGGCGTCTACCTGGCCGAGGGCCCGTGGCCCGGCAAGGCGTACTTCGACGCCATGCGCCGTGCTCGCCAGCGCGATGCGAGCTGGTCTGTCGACTATGGCTTTACTCGGCCTAGGGTCATCAGCCGCGGCCCCGTGACGCAGGCGCCGGGAACGTCCCAGGGGTTGCCGCCCGGTGCGGCGGCGCCGACGCCCTTCGGGCAGCCCGCGCCGGCGCCGCCGGAGGCCGTCCCCTCCGAGTTGGAGCAACCTGCGGCAGTCGAGGGAGAACCAATCCCCTTGCCCGGCGAACCGCTCGGTTCGGCCCCGCAAGGCTCTAACATTGTGCCGGTCGCCCATTGGGAGGCCGAACCGAGGGAAATCAGCTTGCCGGCCAATCCGTTTCCCCGGATCGAAGCTAATCCGGCCACGGCCCTCTCGCCACCGTCCGACAGCGCGACGCCGCTTGACCGGCCGAATCCCTTTTCTTTGCCGCAGCAACTACCGCCGGTAACGTTCCCCGCAGCCCAGCCGCTTCAGGCGCCCCCCGCCAACTAGCCGGACCGTCACACGGTCCGGCAGGGCGGCGCCATCGACGCTCGTGAGTCTAAGGCCGCAAGCAGAACGTGCCTTCCGCAAGTGCTCCCAAAGGGCGGTGGCCCTCCGGCTAGGTTCGAGGCGTACGTGCGTTGCTGACTGGGGCGCTTGGGACGCCGACCCTGGGCACTGGCTTGGCGGTCGAGTAAAACTCGGCAATCACTTCTGACTGGCGTTACGCGGCATTGGCTCCTGCATGGCCCTGTTTTTCTCGTTCGACGGCATCGACGGCGTGGGCAAGAGCACGCAATTGCGCCTTTTCTGCCAATGGCTGAAGGCTCGCGGGATCGACCCGGTCGTCTGCCGCGACCCGGGCGGCACGGCGCTGGGCGAACGGCTTCGCGAGATCCTGCTCAACAGCGGTCCGGACGTCGCCATCTCTGCGCGCAGCGAAATGCTCCTTTACATGGCGTCGCGCGCCCA
>QEVI01000095.1 GCA_003576855.1 Planctomycetota bacterium | reverse complement strand
AAGACGGCCGCCTGCAAAACTACCTCCGCCGACGCCCCGGCTCCCCCTTCACCCGCCGCCAAACCCTCGCCCTCGCCGCATAAGCTGACGTGGGCCCCATCCTGGCCGGCGCCAACCCGTGGCCGCGTTTCTCTGAAACGCGGATGGCCGAATACGGGCCTGCCCTAGACACAAGCAGGGCTCTGTCCGAGAGCAACGCCAAACGGGCGAATGCGAGTGTCGGAGACGCTCGCCCACAGGCGTTGGCTCGGTTTCCGCTGAGCCAGGATGGCTCGGCTATATCGCGGCGCGGGTTTCCTCCTCCGACTGGCAATCCTCTTCCTCTTCGTCATCGTCCCACAGGTCTTCGTCGTCGGCGTCCTCCTCGTCCTCCCACTGGTCGTCGTCTTCAGCGTCTTCTGCGGCTTCTTCCTCCTGCGCCTCGTCGGATTCGCCGTCGCCGGCTTCCTCCTGCTCCTCATCATCCAGATCGCTTGGCTCATCGGCGCCGGGGAGGATCTTGTTTGCCCGCTTCGGTTTCGGCGGCGTCGTGACGGCCGTAACCGGCTGCGCCGCCGTTTGCGGCGTAGCGCCCTCGCCTGCGCTCATCGCCTCCCAATCCTCAATCGAAATGAGCACCTCGCGGGCCTGGGCCCCGTTGTACTCGCCGACGATCTTGTCCTCGGCCATGTAGTCGATCAGCCGCGCGGCCCGCCCATAGCCGATGCCGAGGCACCGCTGCAACAGCGAGACGCTGCCGCGCCGCTCGCGGACGACGATGTCGACCGCCGCTTCGTACAGTTCATCGCGGTTCTTCAAACCGCCGGCGCCTGGCGCCGCGACTTCCTGCTCGTCCTTCGTCTTCAGCTCAATGAGCTCGCGGGCAAATTGCGGCGAATCGGTCGCCACGAACTCCGTCACCCGCGTGATCTCATCGTCCGAGAGGAACGTGCCTTGGCCGCGGAGCAACTGGCTCGTGCCCGGCGAGAGGAACAGCATGTCGCCGTTGCCCAGCAGCTTGTCGGCGCCCATTTCGTCGAGCACCACGCGGCTGTCGGTGCGGCTGGCCACCTGGAATGCGATGCGGGCCGGCAAGTTGGATTTAATAAGCCCCGTGATGACGTCGACCGTCGGTTTCTGCGTAGCCAGAATGAGATGGATGCCGACCGCCCGGCTCTTTTGCGCCAGCCGAATGATGTGCTGCTCCACCTCCTTGCCGGCCGTCATCATGAGGTCCGCCATTTCGTCGGCGACGATGACGATGAACGGCAAATTGCGCGGGATGTTTTCCCACTCGACTTCGCTGGCCGGCTGGATTCGTTCGCGGAGCTCCTCTTCGCTGAGCTGGTTATACACCGTGACGTGCCGGACGCCCGCGCGGGCCAGCAGTGCATAGCGCTCCTCCATCTTGTCGACGGCCCAGCCGAGGATCGCCTCGGCCTTGCGCATGTCGGTGACCACCGGGTGCATCAGGTGCGGAAGTTGCCGGTAGCCGGAAAGCTCGACCATTTTCGGGTCGATCATCAGCATCCGCACCTCGTCCGGGCCGCGGCTCATAATCATCGAAACGATGATCGAATTAAGGCAGACCGACTTGCCGGTGCCCGTGCGGCCGGCAATAAGCAGGTGGGGCATCGACGTAAGATCGACGACCAAGGGATTCCCGGCCACGTCCTTGCCCAGGTACACCGGGATTTTCATCCGCTTGGCGACCCCGTTGGCTTCTTCGATCACCTCGCGCAGGCGGACGATTTGCCGCAGCGTGTTCGGCACTTCGATGCCCACGGTGTTCTTGCCGGGAATCGGCGCGACGATGCGGACGCTCGGCACGCGCAGCGCAATCGCCAGGTCGTCGGCCAGGCCGGTGATTTTCGACAACCGCAGGCCGGCTTCGAGCTCAACCTCAAACTGGGCGATGACCGGCCCGGTTTCAATCTCGACCACCTTCACGTTGAAGCCGAAGTCCTGAAACGTCTTTTCCAGGATTTTCGCCTTGCGACGGACCTCTTTTTCGTGCTCCTCGTAGCTGACGTCGTCGGCCGGCAGAAGCAGGTCGAGCGGCGGCAGTTCGTAGTTGAACTCGGCGACCCCTTGGCTATCAGCGGCGTCGAGTTGCTCAATCACCTCGTCGCGTTCCGATTTCTTGGCGTCCTTACCGGACTTGTTCTTGATGCGAAGGGCGTCGGCATCGGCTTCAGAGGATTCAGCTACTTCGCCGATTCCGCCTTCGGGAGCGCCCAGGTCAGCAGGAGGCTGTTTGGCGGGTCGCCCAGCCGGTGAACCGGCCTCGCCGTCCGCTTTGGCTAGAGATTTCGACGAGGGGGTTTTTACCTTGAGCGTGACAGCCGCGGATTCCTCTTCGTCGCATTCCTCGGACTCGTCGGCGTCGCCTTCCTCCTTGCCGCCGCTAGGGGAAAGGTCCTCAGCGACGGCGACGTCGAGATCGGTCTTGCGGCGGTTGGCGCCCGCGCTGCGAGCGGCAAGCTGTTGACCGGCGCGACCCAGTTGCACCAACCCTGTGCCGCTAGCCACGGTCGTCTTGGCCGCGAATTGCAGGAGCAAGTAGTCGGTACACAATAGGAGACCCGCAATCAGCAGGCTGGCCGCCAGAATATAGCCGCCGGCCGCTGCGAAGTTCGATTCCAGCAGCGTGCAACCCATGGCGCCGAGATAACCGCCCGCGCCGGCTTCCGGCCCCGGAGTGCTGCGCGGCGCCGCCATCGACAACAGCGTCGAGAGCGCGGCGAGCGACGTCGCCCAGCCGATGCCACGGAGCACCGGCTGGTCGATCTCTCGTCGGCGCACTAGCAGCGCAGCGACCGCGACCAGCGAACCTATTACGTAGATCGCGGCGAACCCCACGCCGGCGTACAGCAGGTGCGCCGCATAGGCGCCCGCTGGACCGCACGCGTTTTGGCAAGCCTCGCGCGGCGGGTAGACGACCGTCCCCGGCGGATCGGCCCGGTCGTACGTCGCTAGCGCAATGCACAGAAAAGCGCACGCGGCCAGTAGCGCCAGCGCAAACAGATCGAGCTTGAGACTGCGATTCTCAAACATGAGCACTTGATGCGACGACGATCCGCAACAACCTGCTGCCGGCCGCCCGGTCGTCATGACCGTAGCGCGACGCCATCGTAGGGACGCATCCGTGCCCGCGTCTCTTCCGTTATAGTCCGCGTTAATGGATATATGCCGCTGCCATCCATTGGCTGCGGCGTAGCTACGGAGTTCTTCGGCGGTTCACCGCTCCGGCGTGCAAGCCTTCACTGACCGATGCGACGCCTTGCCTCGAAATAACTTCCGGAGCAATCGGCGCTTCTGCGCTAATCGTTATGCGCGACGCCGCCAAGCGGCGCCCGGGCGCGCATGCCCCGCCGGCGACGTTCCGCGGGCCTCACGCGAGGTTCGCCGAATTCTGGACGAAGGCGCACCGCCTCGAGTTCGCTCGAGTTAACGCTCGGCAAGGAGAAATGGCGTGGTTCCGCGACGCTTGAGCGCCGCTTATGCCATTGGCAGAAAGTTTGGCGACGGCCGCAGCAGTCCGCTCCTCGCTGGCTTCAGGATCGCGACCAGGCGGCCATGCTCATCCACGGCGGCGACGGGTCGGTCGAACGCCGCTTCAATCAGGCCGCCGAGGTGGATTTGTTCCAATTGCCCGGGGGTAAGCACCAATTGCGGCAAGCCATGGACGGCGGTCAGAGGCGACAGCAGGCCGGCCTGAAGACGCCCGGCGTCCATGCCGCGAGGGTCGATCGCATCCGCGATTCGGTAGTCGCCCACCGCCGTGCGAACCAGCGCCGACATGACCGCGCAAGTCCCCGCCGCCGCGGCCAGATCGCGGCCAAGGCTGCGAACGTAAACGCCGCCGCTGCAGCAAATTTCGAGCACCAGCTCGGGGTAGTCGTACCGGGCAATCGACAAGGCATACACTTCGACTTCACGCGCCGCCAGTTCGACCGCATCTCCGCGGCGGGCAAGCTTATAAGCCCGCTGACCGTCGACCTTGATCGCCGAATACGCTGGCGGCCGCTGCCGAATGACGCCGCGAAACCCTGGCAGGGCGGCTTCGATTTCCTGGAGCGTCGGCGGCCGGGCGGCGGGGGCCTCGTCGATTTCGGTTTCGATGTCGTCGCTGGCGCTGCTCCGCCCAAGCAAAAACGTCGCCCGGTACTGCTTGGCGGCCTGCTGCACGTATTCGATCAGCCGGGTGGCCGGCCCGACGCAGACGACCAGCACGCCCTCGGCGATCGGGTCGAGCGTCCCGGCGTGCCCGGCTTTTGCCGGCCTCACCAGCCGCTGCACGCGATTGACCGCATCCCGCGAGGACCAGCCTGCCGGCTTATAAAGATTCAGCACGCCAAACATGTAGCCCCGCCTTGCCAAGCCGAACGTCGTGGCCGCGCCGCGAGCGGTCGCAGACGCCTGCCCGCTATTCAATCGTCAGGCGATCCAGCATACTGGGCCGACGCCGGCATGTTCAGCCGTATCGAATCGCAGCCGCCATGGTCTCTGAAGCCAACATGCCCGATGAATCTGATTCCGCTGAGCCGGGCGAGCTTGCGGCGACCCTTGCCGCTCACGGCATCGCACTTACGCCAGACCAAGTCGAAGTACTCGATCGCTACCGGGCGATCTTGTGGCGGTGGAATGAGCGGCTGAATCTGACGCGCCATACCACGCTCGAAAAATTTGTCAGCCGCGACGTGGTCGACAGTCTCGCCTTGGCCGAGCACATTTCACGAGGCCGGCGAGTATTGGACATCGGCTCCGGCGGCGGGGCGCCGGGCCTGATCATCGCCATTTGCCGACCCGATTTACGGGTGACGCTCTGCGAATCGACTCAGAAAAAGGCGCGCTTCTTGCATTCGGCGGTCGACGAGCTAGGCCTGCAGCTAGAAGTCTTTGCCGTCCGTGCCGAGGAATTGCTCGAGCTCCGGACGTTCGACACGCTCGTTGCCCGGGCCGTTGCGCCAACGTGGAAACTGCTTTCGTGGCTGGCCCCATACTGGTCGGAGTTCGAGGAACTACTGTTGGTCAAAGGCAGTTCCTGGGAGCAAGAACGGGGCGAAGCTCGCCATCGCGGCTTGCTGAAACAGATCGAGTTTCGGCGAATTGCCAGTTATCCAATGCCAGGCGATCCGCCGGGCGAGAGCGTCGTGCTGCGCATTCGCCGGCGTCGCGCGGGAGAGACCGAGGACCCGTGAGCGGATTTACGCGCCAGGGATAGTCTCCGGGGGCTTCCATGCCGTAAACTCGTGCTGTGCCGGCGGCCGGCGCTGGCAACATCGGCGCCAGCGACGTGCGATGCGTGCAGGCGTTTGTTTTCGCGCCTGAATTACGCCCCCTGGCAGCGTTCATGGTGAATAATTGAGTCTCCCGCCCAGAACTGCCGCGACATCCTCTGTTGGCGTAATCCCGTCAGCCTAAACCGGACTAACTACGGAGCATCACATGGCCGAAGAGTCGAAACAACCCGCCTCCGCCGGAGGCGCTCAGGAACAAGCCCCGCGCGTGCAGGTTGATGACAAGCACGCCGTGTCGTCGTATTCCAACTTTTGCCGGGTGACCGGCACCCCTGAGGAGTTGATCATCGACTTCGGGCTCAACGCCCAGCCGTTCGGCGTGCCCACCGAAGCCGTCCAGATTACGCAGCGGATCGTCACCAATTACTACACCGCCAAGCGCCTGCTGCATGCCCTGCACCTCTCCGTGCAGCGGCACGAGCAGGCCTTTGGCGTGCTGGAGACGGACGTCAACAAGCGGGTCATCCAGCGGCCGCAGCAGTCCTAACGACGGCCGGCCAGCGGACAGCCCGCGCATCGCTCGGCGCCGGCGCGCCGTACTGGCCGTCATTTGCCCATGGCTCGCTGAAGCAAATTGCGGGTGATCTGCTGCACCCGTTCGTCCGGTCCGTGCGGCCGCGACCAATGGGACCAAGGGAGCATATGCCCCGGCGGCGAGCTTAAACCCTGCGACCAGAAGATCGTCGCGGCGTTGAACACGAAGTTGCCCTTCGGCCCCGGATAGATGGTGGCGGCCCACTGCTGCGGCTGCTCCCCGCCAACCCATGCCGTGCCGGAGGCCACGATCTCCAGTCCGTCGATGTCGGCCGGGGCGCCGTGGTACTCCCACCCCACCAGGCCGGGGATGCGATCGCCGGCCTTGACGCCGGCGCCGGCGAACATCCAATGTTCCGGCTTGCGGATAATCCAGTCGCCGCCCCCGTTGACCGGCTCGACGTTGCGGGCGCCTATCAGCAGGCCCTCGTCGGGGCCGCGCTGCGGAAACGGTCCGTGCTCCTGCACGCGCCGCAGGGCGTAATCGTTGTCGCTGCCATAGGGCCCCCCGCGAAAAAAGGTGCGGTTGGGTCGCCCGTCGCTGCTGGCGCCATAGGGCGCCACCCAGCAGACGGCGTTTCCGGATAAAAACAGCAGGTTAACCCCTGCTTCGCGCAGCCGCTCCACGCTGCGAAACTGCCGGATGTCCCAGTATTCGTCGTGGCCGACGCTGACGAAGGCCTTGCACGACAGCCCCCGGTCTGGCGTAAGCATGTCGCTGTTGGAGCAGTACGTCACGTCGTATCCCTCGGCTTCGAGCCAGTAGGCCAGCGGAAACTCCAGCGGCAGGAACTCGCCGGCGCCGATCGTCAGCGGGTCGTTGACGATCGCGTCGTACTGGGCCTCGCGGCCGTACGGTCGATCGAAGCTGACGTCAGCCCACGGCCCCTGGGTCCCCTTCGGGTGCGTGTACACTGAGTAGTTGTCCGGCCAGCGGTTATACGCCTGCCAGGTGTTGTCCGAGCACTGGAAGAGGATGTCGGCGGGGCGGTCGTCGCGAACGATGAACACGACGTAACTCTGCCAATAGGGCTCGTCGTGGCGATCCGGAAGCGTTGTGATCCGCCCCAAATAGACGCCGCTAAGCCAGTCGTCGGGAATCGTCAAGCTAATCGCGGGCGCCCACCGGCATTCATGGAGGTTCTTCTCGCCCGGCGACGGATCGGGCTGCGTCTTGCCGTCTAGCGGACCGAACTTGCCCATGAGTCGTGCGCCGCGGCCGCCGTACCAACCCATGCGGAACAGCTCCAGCTCGAACCGGCGGGGCGGGTTCGTCGAGACCATGACGTCGATCGTTTCACCGGCCTTGACGCTTTGCCGCGAGCAGTAGCCTTCGATCCACGGGCTGCGAAACCGCCCGCCGTCCACCCGAACCCGCGTGAGCTGCCAATCCCTGGCGCCCGGCTGCCGGTTCTCGATGACGACCGGGTTGCCGGCGGCCGCGGGCGGAGTCGCGGAGCTTAGTCGCCCCGGCGTGAAGAGCGCCGTCACGGCGCCGACCAACGTGAGGAAGCGAATCATGGGCGGCAATCCGGCGCGAACGGGCAGGAGACGGACGGCGACTAGAAAACGTAGAAGCGCCACGGCCTTCAACGCGCCATGGCGACTCGCCTAGCCGTGCGACAGCATGCGGCTGCGTTCCATGGCTTCTTCGGCGAGCCGGATGTAACTCAGCTCGTTCGTGCCGGCGTAGGCTCGCTGATAAGTAACGCTGAGGGCCGTAAAACTAAACGGGTCGTTGGGCTCCAAATCGGCGACTCGCACGGCGTGCTGAATGGCTTCCTCGTGTCGGCCGAGTCGCTGCAGCACCACCGCCAACGCGGAATGCGCCAGCGCGTACTGCGGATCGATCGCCAACAGTTCCTCCAATTTGGCGGCCGCTTCGTCGAGCTTCCCCTCGGCTTTCAACCTGTCGGCTTCATCGTAGAGCTTGACGCGATTGGGCATGAAACGTCTCCTCTCGTGGGATTCCCCTGCCGACCGTACGGCTGGGGCCGCGGGCGGCGAGTCGGACGACCGCCATCGGTGCATGCCCAGTGTAACGAATCCCCCCAAGCCTCCCCAAGTCCCTTGCTCTGCTCTGCTTAGCTGGTTGCACAAACTGTCGTGTCGCGGCCGTCGCCGCTGGCGACACGCTAGCAACCCCTGCAGGCCGCCGAACCCGTGCTTTTTGGACCAAGCCGTTTCAAACATTAAGCCGGCGGAAAACGCACAACCGATAACAGCGCATGCGAGTCAACGCGGCGGCGGTTCGACAAGCAGCGTTTCCGCCAGAAGCGGTCGATGCGAGCGCCGTGTGCGCTTGCCGCCGCTGGCCTCCGCCGCGGCAGCTCGCAGCAGCCTGGCATTGCGCCGCTTGATCATTGAGGAGCCCGCGCGTGAAAATCCACCCCGCCGCAGTTGTTAGCCCCAAGGCAACGGTCCATTCAAGCGTCGAAATCGGTCCGTTCGCCATCGTTGAAGCCGACGCGGTAATCGGCCAGGGGTGCTCGATCGCCGCGCGGGCGATCGTCAAGTCGCAGACGGTTTTGGGGCGAGACGTCAGCGTGGGCGAAGGCGCCGTACTTGGCGGCTTTCCGCAGCACATCTCGCCGCCGGAAAACCCCGGCAGGATCGTCATCGGCGAGAGGACGGTTATCCGCGAGAACGTGACGATCCACCGGGCGATGGACTCCGCTGGCGAAACCCGCGTCGGGAGCGACTGCTTGCTGATGGTCGGTGCGCACGTCGCCCATGACTGCTGCGTCGGAAACCGGGTGATTCTTACCAATAACGTGCTGCTGGGCGGCCACGTGCAGGTGGGCGACCGCGCGGTTCTCGGCGGCGCCGCGGCAATACACCAGCATTGCCGCATCGGCCGCTTGGCGATGATCGGCGCGTGTGCCCGCGTCGTACAGGACGTCCCCCCGTTCGTCCTCACAGACGGCGAGGGTGGAATGATCGTCGGACTGAACCGCATCGGCCTGCGGCGATCCGGCATGGCGCGCGACGAGATTGACCAGCTCAAGCAAGCCTACCGGCTCATCTATCGGCAGGGGCTGCCGTTTGGCGAGATGATCGCCGAGTTGGAGCGGACCTTTGCCGCGGGGCCGGCCGCGGAGTTCGCGGCGTTCTTCAAGACCGGCAAGCGCGGGTTCGTGCAGGAACGTCGCAGCCCGCCGAAAGTCGCTATCCGCATCCATCCGGCGGCCGACGATTCCGCCGACGAAGCCGACCTGCTCCGGTGGGCCAGCTAACGGGCGGCGCATTCAGCGCCCCGGCCGCCCGCCCAAAAAAAATAGCCGGGCCATCCTGGCCCGGCGTATCTCGAACGTTCCGGCGATAGGCGCTCCGATGGCGTGGTGCGCGGATTCTACGCCGGCCGGGACGGCCGCGCTATATCGCGTCCACGGGGACGGCCGGGCTATTTGCCGTTCATCAGCGCCGCTTGGGCGGCGGCCAATCGGGCGATCGGCACGCGGAACGGGCTGCACGACACGTAATCGAGTCCCGCTTTGTGGCAGAACTTGATCGACGCCGGGTCGCCGCCATGCTCGCCGCAGATGCCGCACTTCAAGCCTCCCTTCGACTTGCGGCCCTTCGTCACGCCCATTTCCACCAATTGACCGACGCCCGAAGCGTCTAGCGACTGGAACGGGTCTTGCGGCAAGAGCTCATGCTTGAGGTAGTCCGGCAAAAACGTGTTCACGTCGTCGCGGCTGTAACCGAACGTCATCTGCGTCAGGTCGTTGGTGCCGAAACTGAAGAAGTCGGCTACCTGGCCGATCTCGTCGGCCGTCAGGGCCGCACGGGGCACTTCGATCATCGTGCCGACCATGATGTTCAGCTTGCCGGTGAACTTCTTCTTCTGCTTGACCGCTTCGATGGTCGCCTCGGTCTGCTCGCGGAGCATCTTCAGCTCCTTGGCCGTGCCGACCAGCGGAATCATGATCTCGGCCTGGGCGTCGACCTTCTTCTCCAGGCAGGCGATCGCCGCTTCCACGATCGCGGTCACCTGCATCTCCAGGATTTCCGGATAGGTCACCGCCAGCCGGCAGCCGCGGTGGCCAAGCATCGGGTTCATCTCATGCAATTGCGCCACGCGCTGCTTGACGAACGCCGGCGAAACGCCCAGCTCCTTGGCCAATTCGGCCTGGCTCTTGGCGTCGTGCGGCAGAAACTCGTGCAGCGGCGGATCCAGCAGGCGGATCGTGACCGGCAGGCCCTTCATCGCGGTAAAAATGCCGACGAAGTCCTTCCGCTGCAGCGGCAGCAGCTCCTTAAGGGCCTTCTTGCGATCCTCGGTGTTGTCCGCCAGGATCATCGCCCGCATCGCCAGGATCCGGTCGCCTTCAAAGAACATGTGCTCGGTGCGGCACAGGCCGATTCCCTCGGCGCCGAAGTCGCGGGCCCGCTTGGCGTCGGCCGGGGTGTCGGCGTTCGTGCGGACCTTGAGCGTGCGGTACTTGTCGGCCCACTCCATGACGGTCCTGAAGTCGCCGGAAAGCTTAGGCTCTTGCGTGGCAATGGCTCCTTCCATGACTTCGCCCGTGGACCCGTCGATCGACAACACGTCGTTGTGGGTGAAGGTCTTGTTGCCGACCTTGATCTTGCGGCCCTTCTCGTCGATCTGAATGGCGCCGGCGCCGGCGACGCAGCAGCGGCCCCACCCGCGCGCGACCACCGCCGCGTGGCTGGTCATGCCGCCAGTGCTGGTGAGGATGCCGGCCGCGAGGTGCATGCCATCGATGTCTTCAGGGTTGGTTTCCTTGCGTACCAACAGGACCTTCTCACCCGCGTGGGTCCGCTCGACGGCTTCGGCGGCGGTGAAGGCGAGCTTGCCCACGGCGGCGCCGGGCGACGCCGGCAGACCGACCGCCAACAGCTTGCCGTCCTTCTTGGCCTGGGCCTTGGCGGCCGGGGCGAAGCTCGGCAGCAGCAGTTGCGTGAGGTCTCCGGCGGGAATGCGCTGCACGGCCGTCTTCTCGTCGATGAGTCCTTCCTTCACCAGGTCGCAGGCGATCTTGACCGCAGCGGCGCCGGTCCGCTTGCCGTTGCGGGTCTGCAACATGTACAGCTTGCCGCGCTCGATCGTGAATTCGATGTCCTGCACCTCGCGGTAGTGCTTCTCGAGGATGTCTTTGATCTCCAACAGTTGCTTGTGAACCTCTTTGTTCCACTTGGGCATCTCGGCCACCGGCAGCGGCGTGCGGATGCCGGCCACCACGTCTTCGCCCTGGGCGTTCACCAGGAACTCGCCGTAGAACTTGTTTTCGCCCGTCGAGGGGTTGCGGGTGAAGGCCACGCCCGTGCCGGAGTCGTCCCCCATGTTGCCGAACACCATCGACTGGATATTTACGGCCGTGCCCAACAGCCCGGTGATGTTCTCCACCTGGCGGTACTTCACCGCCCGCGGCTGCATCCAGCTCTTGAACACCGCCTCGATGGCCAGCTCGAGCTGCTCCAGCGGATCCTGCGGGAACGGTTTGCCGTAGTGCTTCTGATAAACCTTCTTGTAGTCGTCGCAGAGCTGGATGAGGCCCTCGACCGGGACGTCGGTGTCGTTCTTGACCTTGAACTTCGACTTGATCTTGTCGAAGGCCTCTTCGAAGTGCTCGTGATCGACGCCGCACACGACGTCGCCGAACATGTTGATCACCCGGCGATAGGCGTCGTAGGCGAACCGTTCGTTGTTGGTGGCGTTGGCTAGGCCTACGACGGCTTCGTCGTTCAGGCCCAGGTTGAGAATCGTGTTCATCATGCCGGGCATCGATGCCGCGGCGCCGCTCCGCACGGAGACCAGCAACGGGTTTCGCGTGTCGCCGAACTTCTTGCCCAGCTCCTTTTCGAGGATGGTCACGTTCTTGCGAACCTCGTCCATCAGTCCCGGCGGCAGCTTGCGACCATGCTTGTAGTAAAGGTCGCAAACTTCGGTCGTGATCGTGAAGCCCGGCGGCACCGGCAGGCCGATGCTGGTCATTTCCGCCAGGTTGGCGCCTTTGCCGCCGAGGAGCTGCTTTTGATCGCCCCGGCCTTCGGTCTTCGTCTTGCCGAAGTAGTAGATCATCTTCGTGGGGCCAGAAGCGTTCTTTGCCATCGTCGTGTGGATTCCTATGAAAACGATTGATGCGCCGGCACTGGCGGCCCGCGCGGTGGGTCGCTCTATTAACCGCGAAGCGGCCGAAAACAAGCCGTAAAACTAGCCCTGCCACCCCGGAGCCGTCAAGGCGGCGCGGGGTTTCCGCGAGCCGCTGCGCGGGCCCGCTAACGTGAACCTAGCACCTCATGAACACCAGCGTCGGCGTGGTTCGGCTGGCCGTAATGCTCGAGGGCGGTTTGGCCGTCGTCGCCGCCGCCCTGGCGTGGTGGCTGGACGTGCCGATCTTGCCGCGGCTGCGCCCCACCTGGGCGGCGGTTGCTCGCGGGTGCTTGGCCACGCTGCCGATGCTCGCTGCCCTGGCCTGGTTGGCGCGTAGCCAGTGGCCGCCAATCGCGGGGCTCCGGCGGAAAGTCACCCCGCTCGTCGCCGATCTGTTCCAGGACGCCGGGCCGACAGCGCTGGCCGTGGTCGCGGCGGCCGCCGGCGTCGGCGAAGAACTGCTGTTTCGCGGGGCCATGCAGCCGCTGGCCGAGCGATGGCTGGGCCACGAAGCGGCGGCCCTGATCGCCGTCAGCCTCCTCTTCGGGACGCTGCACGCCCTGACGCCGACCTATTTCGTCCTCGCGACGATCGTGGGCGGCTACTTCGGTTGGTTAACCCAACGATACGACGATCTGACGGCGCCGATCGTCGCCCATGCCGTATACGATTTCGTGGCTCTCTTCGTCCTGCGGTCGCGCCTCGGCGATGTCACGGGGGGCCCGATCGCCGCACAGCGCCCCGAAAGCCGATAGGTACTGACGAAGAACCGACGGCCCCAGGGTCATATCGGGCAATCAGCGCCAACGGTGCATTCGAGCTGCGGGCCATCGAGTCGCGAGTCCCACCCGGACGCCGCGGGAAGACGGCGCCGCGCTGCCCTGGCTGTCGGGCGTCTGCGGTGGGGCTAGCGTGCGCGCTGTGGGCGAGGCGCCACGGGTAGCACGCCGGCGGCCGCCTGGTGGGCCCTTCGCGTCGGCTCAGGCAGGCGGAAGCCGCGGCAGCACTCCAGCACCAAATTCAGGGCCGTCGGCAAATCAATTCGGTGTCCGATCGAGACATAGAGCGGCCGCACATCGCTGCGGGTGCGAAGCACCCCGCCGATAAGCTCGCCGGCGTCCACCAGGTCGGTGTAGTATCCCGCGGCCCGGTGCGGTTCGTCGTGGTCGCCGATGAGCCGCGATTTCGCACACCCGATGGTCGGCGTGCCAGTCAACACGCCCAAATGGGCCGCGATGCCGATGCGCCGCGGATGGGCGATGCCCTGGCCGTCAACCATAACCAGGTCTGGCCGGACGGTGAGCCTCGCCATCGCCGCCAGAATCGCCGGGCACTCACGGAAGGTGAGCAGCCCCGGCACGTATGGAAAGGCGATCGGCGCCTCGACCACGGCCAGGTCCGCCACTTCCATGGTCTCGAAGTCGAGCACGGGCACGGCGGCGGTCGCCCTGCCGTTGCGCATCGCGCAATCGACGCCGGCGACATACCGCAGTCGCTTCAGCCCCGGGCCGTTCCGCCGGGAGACCCGCGCGCGAAGCTGCTCTTGAATCAGCCGGGCCTCGGCGGGCGTCACGTCCCACCGGTGCGGCGCCGGCGGCGGCCAGGCATCAGCCATCGGGGTTATCCAAGAGGACCTGCAGGCGGGCAGCCAGCTCCGGCGGAAAACGGGCCGGCGTACGGAATACCCGATGCTTGGAGGACGTCTGCGGCCCGCTTCAGGCGATTACGCACCCATTCCACGGCAAGCACCATGCGATCGAGGATGGAGTCTTCAAACGAAACAGTCGACATGGCACGCCTCTGGGAACCTTCAGACCGCAGCATGGCGCCGCATTTTCATTTTACCACAGGCGCAACAAAAAAGGCGGTCCGACTCGCGTTGAGTCGGACCGCCCCGAACCGTCATTGACCAAGCCTTACTATCGACTCAGGGGGCGAGACCCTCCGAGTCCCGGTCAATCTCAGTTGCAGCACGAGTCTTCGGCGCCGCAGCTCGGCTCCGCACATCCGCAGCTCGGGTCGCACGGGCAGCAGACGCAGACCGGAACCTGCTTGCAGACGATCTTCGGGCAGCAGATGGTCTTGGTGTAGCACTCCTTGCGCGGGACGCACTTGTAGCACTTCACGACCTTCTGCTCGCACACCGGCTTGCAGACGGTGTAGCACACCGTCTTGGTCCGCTGCTCGGGCACCATCTTGCAGACCTGGTAGGTGCAGGTCCGCTGCTCGGGCACCATCTTGCAAACCTTGTAGCAGCAGGTCCGCTGCTCCGGCACCATCTTGCAGACCTGGTAGTTCACAATCTTGGTGCAGTGTTCCGGCACCATCTTGCAGACCTGGTAGGTGCAGGTCCGCTGCTCGGGCACCATCTTGCAGACCTTATAGGTGCAGGTCCGCTGCTCAGGCACCATCTTGCAGACCTTGTAGGTGCAGGTCCGCTGCTCAGGCACCATCTTGCAGACCTGGTAGCAGCAGGTCCGCTGTTCCGGCACCATCTTGCAGACCTTGTAGCACACGGTGCGGGTCCGCTGCTCGGGCACCATCTTGCAGACCTTATAGGTGCAAGTGCGTTGCTCGGGCACCATCTTGCAGACCTTGTAGGTGCAGATCTTGGTGCGGGTTTCGCAGACCGTCTTGCAGCAATGAATCTGCTTCTCGATGCAGCAGGGAACCCAGACGCGCTTGCAGCACTTGATCGGCGGGCCTTGGCATTCCAACGTCACGCACGGACCAGGCTTGTACACGCACTTGCATTGGCAAGGATCCCACTCGTACGTGCCGACGCTGGCGACCGTCTTCTTGCAGACCGGCCGGGGCACTTCGTACGTTTGGGTTTCCCAGTTGCCGCTCTTGACCATGATCGTCTTGGTGTAGGGGACCTTCACCGCGACCTGGTACTGGACTTCCTTCTGGCAGGTTTCCCACACCGGCTTGCAGACCGTGTACGTCCGCTGGCGGGTCTCCCACACCGGCTTGCACACCGTGTAGCAGACTTCCTTTTGGCAGGTTTCCCACACCGGCTTGCAGACCGTGTAGGTCCGCTGGCGGGTCTCCCACACCGGCTTGCAGACCGTGTAGGTCCGCTG
>QEVI01000094.1 GCA_003576855.1 Planctomycetota bacterium | reverse complement strand
CAGGTGCTCTACGAGCTCCACCTGGGGACGTTTACGCAGCAGGGAACCTGGACCAGCGCCCTGGAGCGACTGCCCCATCTCCGCGACCTCGGCGTTTCGCTCATCGAGATTATGCCCATCGCCGACTTCAATGGCGAATTCGGCTGGGGCTACGACGGCGTCGCCTGGTATGCGCCGTCGCGGCTGTACGGCACGCCGCAGGACGTTCGCCAGTTCATCGACCAGGCCCATCGGCTGGGAATCGGCGTGATCCTTGACGTGGTGTACAACCACTTCGGCGCCAGCGGCAACTACACAGGGGTCTATTCGCCCTATTACGTCTCCCAGCGCCATCCGACCGAGTGGGGCCCCGCGATCAATTACGACGGCGAGCACGCCGGCGCCGTGCGCGAGTTCGTCGTGGCCAACGCCGCGTACTGGATCGAGGAGTTCCGCTTCGACGGCCTGCGGCTCGACGCGACACAGGCGATTTACGACGATTCGCCGCGGCACCTGCTGGCCGACCTCTCGACGGCCGTGCGGCGGGCGGCCGGCGGGCGCTCGGTCCTGCTGTTCGCCGAGAACGAATCGCAGCAGATCTGCCACGTCGAACCGGTCGAGGAGGGCGGATTCGGGCTCGACGGCCTGTGGAACGACGATTTCCATCATGCCTGTCGCGTGGCGGCCACCGGTCACGCCGAGTTTTATTACGCCGACTACGCCGGTTCGCCGCAGGAGATTCTTTCGGCGCTACGGCACGGCTACCTTTATCAAGGGCAATACGCGCCGCGCCAGAAGCGACGCCGCGGCTCGCCGACGCGCGGCAAGCGGGCCGCGCAGTTCGTGCATTACCTGCAGAATCACGACCAGGTGGCCAACTCGGGCCGAGCGCTCCGATTGCACGCGCTGACGTCGGCCGGAAGATATCGCGCCCTGACGGCGGTGCTGCTGTTGGGTCCGCAGACGCCAATGCTGTTCATGGGCCAGGAATTCGGGGCGAGCGCCCCGTTCAATTATTTCGCTGACCACGACGTCGAGCTGGCGCAGCTTGTTCGCGAAGGCCGCTGGGGTTACATCCGTCGCTTTCCGCGGACGGCGACGTGGGGCGAGAAAGGCGAGCTGGCCGATCCGTCGGCTCGCGAGACGTTTGAGGCGTCGAAGCTGGACTGGGACGAGTGCCAGCGCCACGAGCCGCTGCTGCGGTTGCATCGCGACCTGCTGCGGTTGCGGCGCGAGGATCCGGTGTTCTCGCAGCAGGACTGGCAGACGCTCGACGGCGCCATCGTGGGGGACGAAGCGTTCTTGCTCAGGTGGTTCGCCGAGGATGGCGGCGATCGCATGATGTGCGTCAACTTGGGGCGCGACATCGATTGGCGCACGGTGAGCGAGCCGCTCACGGCGCCGCCGTCGCGCCGGCAATGGCAGCTACTATGGTCGAGCGAGGCGTTCGAGTACGGCGGCGCGGGCACGCCCGAATTCGATGCGCAAAGCTGGACTTTGCCCGGGCACACGGCGATGGTGCTCGAGGCCGTGGCGGAGCCGCAGGCCCCCGAGCGCGCGTGCCGTACGGAATGACGAATCTCGGATATGGCCGCGGTTCAACGCCGCCGCGTTGGTTGCGGTGACACGACGATTTGGCTCAGTTAGCCGCGGGGTTCTTTCGGCAATCCACGTGATCCTGCGCAGCCGCGCCGCTGTATCTCGCATACGCGAAGGGAAATCGATGTTTTTGCTCTCTTTGCGAGTTGTTGGCCGCTGGCGGCGTCCCTAGACTCGATCCCTTTCCGGACGCCGGCGCAGGAACATCGCCGGCTATCTTGGCCAGCCGACCGGAAACGGAAACGCCAGTCGGCCATCTGCTAAGGAGAGGTATTCATGAGGGGAACATCTCCGGCGAAGCTACGCGCGTTGGCGCTCGGGGCGGGCCTGCTCGCCGCGTGGCCCTTCGCTGCGGCGGGCGCCGCCGAGGAGTCTGCGCCATCGACGAAAACCGTGGCCGGGCTCGAATGGCGGACCGATTACAGTGCGGCGTACCGCGCCGCCAAACAACACCAGCGCATGCTGCTGATCAACATGACCTGCGCAGGGTCGCAACAGCAGGCGGTTGAGCAGTACATTGCCCGCAATCCGACCCTGCAGGCGAAGCTCGAGCAGGTGGAGAGGCTGCGGCTTCCGGTAGACGCTGCGATCACCGTCGGCGGCAAGAGCCAGCGGCTCTTAAGTTTTCCGGCGTTCTCCCACCTGCAGGGCGGACCCGGCTTCGTGATGATCGATCTGCGCCATGAGGGCCAGCCGTACTATGGCGCCGTGGTAAGCGCGTTGCCGTACGCCAGCGGCAAGTATTATCGTTGGAACCCGCAGCATCTCAGCGTGATGCTCGATTTGCCGCCCGGCACAATCACCCAGCGGACGATGATCTGGGCCGTCCGCATCCATCCTGAGCGGCCGCAAAGCACGTATGGCATGCATCATCCTACGCTGGCGGCGGGCGCCGCGCAGCATTCGACGTACCAGGCCAGCATTGGCGTGCAGGGGCATCAGAACTTCGAATCGCGGTACCACCAGCTTAGCGGGGCCGCCGGCGGTTCGGTCTCGGAGGTCGTCGCCGAAAGTTGGCCAGGGCAGAACATGATCGATTCGTGCCTCGACTGCGTCGATAGCTGGCGGCATTCGTCCGGTCATTGGCGCGGCGTGTCGCGGCGGCATCGCGCGTTCGCGTTCGACATCCGCCGCGGTCGCAACGGCATTTGGTACGGCACGGGGCTCTTCGCCGATTGATCCCTCGCCCACGGCAGGCCTGCGCCCGCCGGCATCGTCAGACGCCAGCAGAGGCCGCGGCGCCGCGCGCCGCGGCCTCTGTTTTGCAGCGTTGTTCGCGCCGCGCCATGTCGGGGCGATGAGTCCGACGACTTGTTGGAGCGACTCGCGTCGCAGGTGTGCCGATTGGCGGGACTGGTCATGCGAGGGGGGCGCTTGGGGAATCTTCCATGCCGCGAGGTCGCCGTTGCGAAGCGGGCCGATTCGCCGCGGTGATCGTGGCTGCCTTGGCGGTCCGATCAGCGCACGGCGGCCTGTATTACGTGGCGCCAGGCGGCGATGACGCTAACGCCGGGACCGCCGCCGCCCCCTGGGCCACGCTGCAGCACGCCGCCGATCGGGTAGTCGCTGGCGATCGCGTTGTCGTGCGCCGGGGCAATTACAAGGGCTTTTATCTCGACGCCAGCGGCGCGGCCGGAAGCCCGATCGAGTTCATCGCCGAGCCGGGCGTGCTGATCGACGAGCCGACCGCCGGCGCCGGCGATCAGGACGGCATCAACCTCGAAGGCGCGTCGCATGTCATCCTCGACGGCTTTGCGGTGACGGGCATGCCGCGGGCCGGCGTGCGGAGCGTCGGCTTGCCCCAGAACATGGCTCGCTTCGTCACCATTCGCAACGTGCACGCCTACGATAACGGCCGCTGGGGCATCTTCACCGGCCATGTGGAAGACCTGTTCATCGAGAACAACCAGACCAGCGGATCGGTCCTCGAACATGGCATTTACATCTCCAACAGCGGCGATCGGCCGGTGCTGCGAGGCAACCATTCATGGGGCAACCACGGCAGCGGCATCCATATGAACGCCGATCTCAGCCAGGGGGGGCGACGGCGTGATTTCCGACGCCATCGTCAGCGGCAACCGCATCTATAACAACGGCGTCGGCGGCGGGGGCGGCAGCGGCATCAACATGGACGGCGTGCAGGACTCACGCATCGAGAACAACCTCCTCTACGGCAACCATGCCAGCGGCATCTCGCTGTATCGCATCGACGGCGCCGCCGGCTCCAGCGGCAACGTCGTCGTCAACAACACGATCCATCAGGCGGCCGACGGCCGCTGGGCGCTCAATATCCAGAACGGCTCCACGGGCAACGCCGTGCTGAACAACATCCTGGTGACGGAGCATGACGATCGCGGAGCCATCGATATTTCCGCCGACAGCCTGCCCGGACTGGTGAGCGACTACAATGCCGTCGTTTCGCGGTTTCACATTGGCGAGGACAACGACGTTTATTCGCTAGTCGAGTGGCGGGCGAACACCGGTGCGGACGTCCATTCCTTCGTCGCCACCCCCGCCGAGTTGTTCGTCGATTCGACCGGCGGCGACTATCGGCTGCGAGCCGGTTCGCCCGCGATCGATCAAGGAACCGACGACAACGCCCCCGCCGTGGACTTTGTCGGCAACCTTCGCCCCCCTGGGGCGCTCGATATTGGAGCGCTGGAGCATCTGGCGTCGCCGTCGGGCGATTTCACCGGCGATGGCCGCGTTGACGTAAGCGACCTGGCGGCGTGGCGCACAGCCTTCGGCCTGAATGTCGCCGCGGACGCTGACGGCGACGGCGATTCTGACGGAGCGGATTTCTTGACGTGGCAGCGGGGGCTGTCGCCGGGCCCCGCCGGTACTGCCGTGCCCGAGCCGCCGTCCCTGAGCATGATCGTTCTGTTGACAGCGGTCGCCGTTCGGGGGAGATCGCTGGCCGCGAAGTCCCGGCGGCGAGCGCGTGCCTCGACGCCTTACACCGGCTTCGGGTTGCGTTCCTTGAAGCCGTGCTGGTGCCAGTAAGGATACGCCGGCGTCGCGGCGCTGGCCTGGTCGAGCTTTGCCATGTGCTCCGGGGCGAGGTTCCAACCGACGGCGCCGAGGTTTTGCCGCAGTTGCTCTTCATTGCGGGCGCCGATGATGACCGTCGCGACGCTCGGCCGCTGGAGCAGCCAGTTGATGGCGATTTGCGGCACGGTCTTGCCGGTTTCTCGGGCCACTTCGTCGATCGCCTCGACGATGTCGTACACCCGCTCCAGCGGCACTGGCGGGCCGACGTCCACGGCCAGCTTGCTCTGCAGGCGGCTCGTTTCGGGCAGCGGCTGGCCGCGGCGAATCTTGCCGGTGAGGCGGCCCCAGCCGAGCGGGCTCCAGGCCACGGCGCCGACGCCCTGGTCGAGGCCCAGCGGCATCAGTTCCCATTCGTAATCGCGGCCGACGAGCGAATAGTACGCCTGGTGGGCCACGTAGCGGGTCCAGCCATAGCGATCGCTCACCGCGAGCGATTTCATCAGTTGCCAGCCGGCGAAGTTCGAGCAGCCGAGGTAGCGGATCTTGCCGGCTTCGACCATCCGGTTGAGCGTGTGGAGGGTCTCCTCGACGGGCGTGGCGGCGTCGAAGCCGTGCAGTTGGAACAGGTCGATGTAGTCCGTGCCCAGCCGTCGCAGCGCGCCCTCGACCGAGCGTACGAGGTGATGCCGCGACGAGCCGACGTCGTTCGGTCCTTCGCCCGCGCGAAAGGTCGCCTTGGTGGAGATGAGCACGCGATCGCGGCGGCCCTTGATCGCCTGCCCAAGGATTTCCTCGGCCACGCCGCGGGAGTAGACGTCGGCCGAATCGAACAGGTTGAGGCCGGCTTCCAGGCAAATATCGACCAGCCGCGTGGCCTCGGCGACGTCGGTCGATCCCCAGGCCTTGAACAGCTCGGTCGTGCCGCCGAACGTGCCGGTGCCGAAGCTGAGAACGGGAACCTTCAGGCCCGATCGGCCCAGTAAGCGGTATTCCACGGCAAGGTCTCCTGAGTGGCAGAAGCGGAGGGCGGAAAGGATATTGTCGCCGGAAAAAGGGGGAAGGCGGAAGGGGGAGGGCGGACGATGCGTTTTGTGTGCTGGGGATGGAGCGCGCAGGTGGTTTACGCGCGCGAGCCTTTTGGCGTCAGCGTCTTGAGCGCGGCGAGCAGTTCTGTGAAATTTCTCGCCCGCAGCACATGCTCGACGGCGTGCGGGTCGCGGAACAACTCGCCGATGTTCGCCGACAGGTCGAGCTGGGCGAGCGGGTTCTCCCGCGGCGTAATGAGCAACAACACCAGGTGCGCAAGCTGCCCGTCAGGCGCGTCGAAGTCGATCCCGGCGTCCGAAACGCCGACGACCACCAACGGCTGAGCAAGGCCCTCGATGCGGGCGTGGGGCAGGGCGACGCCGTGGCCGATGCCCGTGGCCGCCAGCTTTTCGCGGCTCCAGGCGAGCGCGGCGACCTGCTGACTATCGACACTGGCGGACTGGGCCGCCAGGGCCGCGAGCTCTCCAATGGCGTCGAAGCGATTCGTCGCCGCCAAATCCCGCTGGAACAACCGAGGCGACAACATCGTGGTCAGTCGCAATCGGCGGCGGGTGCGCATCGACCAGCGGATGAGCGGACCGCCGAGGGCCGAGGTGACGATTGCCATCACGACCAGCGCGACGAACAGCGGCTGGCGGATCACGCCCGCTTCGAGCGCCAGCAGGCCGAGAATGATCTCCATGGCGCCGCGCGCGTTCATCGCGAAGGCGACTGACCAACGATCGCGGGCCGACATGCCGCCCCAGCGGGCGCCCCAGTAAGCGCCGGCGAGCTTAGTGACGCAGGCCAGGGCAAGCACCAGCGACGTCAAGGAAAGGTCGAAGTTCGTCGCGAAATTGACGCGCAACCCAATGCTGGCGAAGAACACCGGGGCGAAAATGATCGAGACGAATTCCTCGAGCATCACGCGAGTTCGCTCTTGCAAATGTCGCGACTCGCCCAGGGCCACGCCGACCAGAAACGAACCGAAGATCGCGTGGATGCCGATGTACTCGGCCAGCGCTCCGCCGAGCAATCCGATGGTGACGATGAAGCCGAGGACCCCGGCCGGCCAATGGGCGTAGGCTTGCAGCAGCGGTAGGACCCGGTTCACGAGCCAGCGACCGGCCGAGAGCATGAAGCCGGCGTAAAGCAGCGTCAGCGCGACCGTGGCGGCGACGCCGGTCGTCGATCCCTGCTTTCCGATCATGCCGAGAATGAGCGCGAATACGGTCCAGCCGATGAGGTCGTTGAAGATCGCCGCGCTCACGACGACCATGCCCAGGTCGGTGCGGTAGATGTTGAGGTCCATCAGCGTCTTGGCGATGACCGGCAGGGCGGAGATGGCCATCGCCGTGGCCAAGAAGAGCGAGAAGATCCAGGGGTCGGCGCCTTCTTGCCGGCCCAGCGCGGCGGGAAACACCATCGCCGCCGCCAGGCCCAGGAGAAATGGCACGATCGTCCCCAGCACGCCCACCTTCAGCGCCGTGGCGCCCTGGCGCCAGACCGTCGTCAGATCGACCTCCAGTCCCGCGACCAACAGGAACAGCACAATCGCCAGCGAGCCGATGGCATCCAGCACAATGGCGTTGTTGCCGGTCGTCGGGAACAGCCGCTGCTGCCATGAAGGCGCCAGCCAGCCAAACACGGTGGGTCCCAGCAACACCCCGGCCAGCAGCTCGCCGAGCACCGCCGGTTGCTGCAGCCGCTGGGCAAGCTCGCCAAACAGCCGCGCGGTCCCGATGAGCACGGCCAGGCCGAGCAGCATCACCGTAAGCTCGTGAGCGACGAGGTGATCCAACCGAACGGCCCTCGGCTGCCTACGAAGGGCACGGCTGATCGCACGTCAGGCGCCATCGCAGCGTTCGCGGCCGGCTCGCCGTGAGCAGCGCCGCGGCGTCATCATAACCGACGGCCGGGACGACGCGAACCGAGGCTTCGACGTCGATGGCGTCGCTTGCGAACCGCCAGGGCGCAGCGGCGGCGAACCCGCTCTGCTTCGGCCGACCGGGGCCGTGGAAGCCGGTCGCGAACAACTGCATTTCCACCGGGGTTCCCTTGCCGGCGGTGAATCGCTTGCCGCCGAGCGCCGCCGACTCGCCTTGGCTGGGGCAGCTACAGCAGAACCAAAGGCTCGCTTCGTCGAACGTCCATAGCCACTGGAGCGCCTCGGCGGCGAGGCTGGGCGTGTGGAGCGAATCATCGACGGCGCGCCAGTCCGTCAGCCAGGTCGCGCGACGGCGCTGCATGCCGTCGTACCACGCGACGGTGCGGGGACCGCGCACTGCCGCGGGCGAGTGGACGTCCAGCAATCGGCAGAAATGGCCGGCGACCATCCACGCCGCGAGCGGTCCATGGCGGGTCGCTTCATCGATCGAGCGCGACCAGACGGCGAGGGCCTCGTCGGGCTCCAGTTCCATGAACGACACCGGCCGCCGGGAGTGGTCGTGCAGTCGGGGCGAGGCTTCCCAGGGGGCCCAACCGTCGTCATGGCAGGCGATGGCGGCGAGCACCTGCGAACGCACGGCCGCGAGCGGCGGCTCGGCAAATCGACCCGTGCAGGCTTCGGCTAACTGAGCGCTGATGCGGGCATGTTCGATCTGCGAGATGAGCGCCCAGCCGCTAGAACCGTCGTGAAAGCGATAGTCGCGGCGGATCACGGGCGACCCTGCAAGCGGTGTGTAATGACCGGACGCTAAAGCTCCGCGAATAGATCTGCGACGCGGCAGGTGAACTCCGGCAGCACAGGTATGCCGGTCAGTTCGTCGCGCGCCGTTAACACAAAAGGCGGTTCGCCGGCGCGGTAGATCGTCACGGATCGCTTTTGCGGGTCAACGGCCGAGACGCGAGGCGGTGCTCATAGGACGATTATACTGCGCGCAGAGAAGCCGGAACACGTCTCGCCGGTTCCCACCTCGTTGGGGCGAAGATCAGAAAAAGGCGCACCTGGGCGCGTGCACCCAGCGGCGCCGCCCGTAACGAATGACCGCGGCGCTTCCCCGCTTTGGCGGCGCGCAAAGGAGACCGTCCGGAAGCTCGGCGAACCCGCGGCCGGATCCGCTCAGCCGCCGCTGTTTCACGCGTAGTAGCTCACGAACTGGTCGATCGACTTCGGCTTGATCTTCGGCGCGTAGCCGGCCTGGCCGAACGCCACCATGCGATCGACGCACACCTTCTTCATCGCCTCGCGGGCGGGCTTCAGGTAGTCGCGGGGGTCGAACTTTTCGGGCGACTCGGCGAACACCTTGCGAATCGCGCCGGTGATGGCCAGGCGATTGTCCGTGTCGACGTTGATTTTCCGCACGCCGTGCTTGATGCCGCGCTGGATCTCCTCCACCGGCACGCCCCACGTCTGTTTCAGCTTGCCGCCGTACTTATTGATGACGTCCTGCAGATCCTGGGGCACGCTGCTCGAGCCGTGCATCACCAGATGGCAGTTGGGCAGGCGGCGATGGATCTCCTCGATGCGGCTCATCGCCAGCACCTCGCCGGTGGGCGCGGCCGTGAACTTGTACGCGCCATGGCTGGTGCCGATGGCCACGGCCAACGCGTCGACGCCCGTATCGGCGACGAACTGCGCGGCTTCATCCGGGTCGGTCAGGAGCTGGTCGTGTGACAGCTTGCCTGTGGCGCCGTGACCGTCTTCCTGCTCTCCCTCGCCGCTGACCAGCGAGCCGAGGCAACCCAGCTCTCCCTCGACCGACACGCCGACGGCATGCGCCATCTGCACGACTTCGCGGGTTACTCGCACGTTGTAGTCGTAGTCGGCCGGCGTCTTGCCGTCTTCCTTGAGCGAGCCGTCCATCATGACGCTGGTAAAGCCGTTCTCGATGGCGCTTTTGCAGGTCGCCGGGCTGTTGCCGTGGTCCTGGTGCATCGCCATGGGGATTTGCGGGTACAGCTCCGAGGCCGCCAACATCAGATGCCGCAGATAGTTGTCTTGCGAGTACGAGCGGGCGCCGCGGCTGGCCTGGACGATGACCGGCGACTCGGTCTCGCGAGCCGCTTCCATAATCGCCTGGATTTGTTCCATGTTGTTGACGTTGAAGGCGGCCAGACCGTAACCGTTTTCAGCGGCGTGATCCAGCAGCAGACGCATCGGCACCAAGGGCATGACTGCACTCCTCTCGCAAAAAGTCGCGGGAAAACCCCCGCGGCAGGGGCAAAGCGTAACGCCGCCGCGGTCCCGACGATCGAGCCGTAATTCTATCACCCTGCGCGAGCGCCCAAGAGGGGGGCGAAACCCGCAACTGGCGCGTTGGCGGCCGCAAGAGCCGCTAGGAAGTCGGGATCGGGTCGGGATGCCTTTGCGACTGGACGCGTAATACGGCAAGCTTGCCGCGCCAGTCGCGAAAGCATCCCCACCGCGAGCCGTCACTTCGCGGCAAGGATCTCGCTGGGCGGCACTTGGACCAGCCGCAGCACGATCAGCTTGCGTTCGTCCTGGCCGGCGGCGCTGGCCGTATGGAACAGCCCGCCCAGGCTGGTCTTGGCCTCGGGGAAGCAACCCAGCACCAGCAATTCGCCCGGCGCCAACTCGGTTTCCAGGGCCAGGCGATCGAACACCTCCCGCTCGCGGGAGGGCGTTTTTAGCAGGATGCCCTGGTCGCTGCCGGCGTAACGCATCTTAATCTCGCCGTGTTGCAGTTCGGGCGTCAACCGGACGCGCGATCGTTGGCCGGCCGCCGTTTCGGCGCGGAGCACGTAGACGCCCTGGACTTCGCGAAACGTCTTGCCGCCCACCGCACCGCCGTCGCTCAGCAGCACGGTCGCCTCGTCGCGAAGCTCCGAAGCCTGGATCTGCTTTTCGTCGCGGCGGTTGACATGAAGCACCCGCTTGGTGACCCGCGGTACGGCGGTTTGGCCGTCGATGACGCGCGTCGTCGAGGCGTCCGGGGCCTCGCTCTCCAGCGCTAAGAGGTCCGAAAGCTGCGACGGCAACGGAGCGCCGACGACGCCGGCCCGCAGGCCGTTGGCGACGAGCTCGCGCCGCAGTTCGACGCTGAAGCGTTGTTCGTCGACTTGCTGCCAGAAGGCGTCGGCGTCGTGGTCTTTGTCGAGCGGAATCCGCGCGTGGAAGAGCTCGAGCGTCACGCTTTCGGGAGAGGTGGTTACCGGCTTCAGCAGGCTCTCCAGCGCGGCATCCGGGGGCTGGATGAACGCTTGGCAACCGGCCGCCGCCAGCAGCCATAGGCCTTGCCATGCCGTTCGAGATGGGCGCGGAGGAGACATGCGCCGCGGAACGTACCGGCTGACTGGAGTCGCGTCAATGCAAGCTGGACGCTAGCAATCGACCACGGAGTCAACCTGCGGTTACGCCGGCGCCAACTTCGGGACGGGCCACCGCTGGCCGCGGACGCCGCCATGTTCGGCGACCAGTTCGTCGAACGTCGACGCCAGGAACCCATACAAGTGCGACGGCGGGTCCGCGGCCAGCCAGCGCTGGGCGAGCCGATCCATCTGCGCATCGTAGGCCTTCTGCGACGAACCGTGGGCGTAACATCGGCCGGCGTGCCGCCGCAGATCGCCGTCGAACCGCGGCCCCACGTGCCACAGCTCGTGCACGATCGTCGACAGCTTCTCCTCCAGCGGCAGGTTCGCAAATCTCGGCAAGTAGAAGTTGAGCAGGTACAGAAACTCCATGCCGGCGCCGTCGGAGAGCGGCTGGATCCTGTATCGCCGTCCGCGGACGACTTTGTACAGCTCGCCGCCGGAGAATCGCAGCGGCGTCAGCGTTGCGAATACGCCGTGCATCGCCCCGCTGCGAGCTTGGCAGACGCCCAGCGCAATGCGCTGCATGTCGAGGTGCGCCAGTTCCGGCAGGCGGTGCGCCATGTCGCAGCAGACACGCCGCATGGCAGCCGTGAAGTCGAATCCTTTCGCCGGCTTGGCCATGACGCTGCGCCCGTCCGCCAGGCGTGCTGATTGCGGGCGTGCGGTTAGGCGCTAACCGGCTCGCCGGCAGGGGCCTCCTCGAACGCCGGCTTCTGGCTGCGCTGAATCACGCGGTCGCGGACGCCGACGAACTCCAGAATCGCCTGCGCGCCGGCGTCCCCCAGCCGGGGCTTCGCCAGCCGGACGATGCGCGTGTAGCCGCCGGGGCGATCCATGAACCGCTCAGCGACGACGTCGAACAGCACTCGCACGGCGACCTTGTCGCCCAACAGCACCCGGCAGCGACGGCGGCCCGCTACGGCTGGCGCAATGGCGGCGTTCCATTGCTGCCACTGCTCGCTGTTGCGCCACTGCTTCCACGGCTCGCTATTGCGCTCGGCCCGGGGGGCGAATTGCTCGGCGGCTTGCTCGGCGGCGAGCGACTTCTTGGCGATCGTGATGCACTTCTCGACAAGCGGACGGACTTCCTTCGCCTTGTGGACGGTGGTGATGATCCGCCCCTTCACCTTCGGCGGATTGGGCTCGAACTCCGCATCCCGCTCGGTGAGAAACAGCGCGCTGGCGAGGCCCCGCAGCAGGGCCCGCTGATGCTTGGGATTACGTCCAAACTTCCGACCGGCTCGACGATGACGCATGGCTGATCCTTATTGCAAATTGGCCATTGGCCATTGCAAATCTGAAATCGCTGACGGCCAATGGCCAACTTGCAATTTTGGGTGTTAGTAACTGGCGGCTGCGGTTGGGACGCGCATGCCGAGATGCAGTCCCAGGTCGCGGAGCTTTTGTTGGACCTCGGCCAGGGTGGTTTCGCCGAAGTTGCGAACCTCCAACAACTGGTCCTCGGTGCGAATCACAAGGTCCCGCACCGTCATGATGTTTTCCGATTCCAGGCAGTTGCTCGCCCGCACCGACAGGTTCAGCTCGGACAACGGCAGGTTGAGCTTGGCCTCCATCGCGGCGTCGCTCGCCGGCTGGCTGCCGCGCGGCGCGGCGTGCACTTGCGGGCCAAGCTGCGTGTACTGCACGAACGGCGTGAGGTGCTTGCGGAGGATCTTCGCTGCTTCGACCAGCGCCATTTCCGGGCTGACCGAGCCGTCGGTCCAAATCTCCAGCGTGAGCTTGTCGTAATTCGTCTTCTGGCCGACGCGGGTCTCTTCCACGTCGTACCGCACGCGCGTCACCGGGCTGAAGACGGCGTCCAGCGGAATAATGCCGATCTCCTGGATTTGCTGGCCATGCTCGCTCGCGGAGACGTAACCGCGGCCGTTTTCGACCACCATTTCCACGATGAACGGCACATCGGCCGTGAGGGTGGCGATCAGCAGGTCCTTGTTGATGATCTCGACCGATTCGTCCGTCTCGATGTCGGCCGCCCGCACTTCGCCGGCGGTGCGGCGCTCGACGCGGATGACGCGGGTCGAGTCGCTGTGGTTCTTCACCACCAGGGACTTGATGTTCAGCACGATGTCGGTGACGTCTTCCATCACGCCTTCGATCGTGGTGAACTCGTGCTGGGCGTTGTGGACCTTGATCTGCGTGACGGCGCTGCCTTCAAGGCTGGACAGCAGAATCCGCCGCAGTCCGTTGCCGACGGTCGTGCCGAAGCCGCGCTCGAAGGGCTCGGCCACGAACTTGCCGTAGCTGCGGGTGAGGCTCGAAGCGTCGCAGGTCACCTGGCTGGGAAGTTCAAGTCCACGCCAACGGATGTGCATAGTTTACTAACTCCAATAAACGCAGCCGCCGGACAACAGGCTGCAAAAGGGCCGTGCGGCCGCGTGAGGGTTCCAAGGGGTCAGGCGGGTATTGCTTGCCGCGTAAGTGCTGTGCGTTTAGGCGCCCCCGAAGAGTCGGCGGCTTACCGCGAGCACAACTCGACGATCAGGTGGGTCTGCACGGGGATGGAAACGTCGTCCGCCGCCGGCAGCCGGCCCACGATCCCTTCCGGAACTTCGACGCCGGTCAGCGACAGGAAGTCAGGCGCAGTGCGGGGGTTCTCAGCCATGTGGGCGCGAGCCAAGTCGAGGCTGGCCGAGCGGTTCTTGATGCGCACCACGTCGCCGACCTTCACAAGGTAGCTGGGCACGTCGACGCGCTTGCCGTTGACGGTGACGTGCCCGTGGCTAATCAGTTGCTTCGCGGCGCTGCGGCTCAAGGCGAAGCCGAGGCGATGCACGACGTTGTCGAGCCGCCGCTCGAGCAGGCTCATGAGCACGTCGCCGGTGTTCCCCTTGGTGCGTTCGGCCTTCTCGAAGTAGCGGCGGAACTGCCGCTCCAGCACGCCGTAGTAGTGCTTGACCTTCTGCTTTTCGCGAAGGTGGAGGCCGTAGTCGGTCAACTTTCCGCGGCGGGACTGCTGCTGGCCGGGCGGCGTGTCGCGGCGCTCGATGCCGCACTTGGGCGTGTCGCACCGCGTGCCCTTGAGGAAGAGCTTCATGCCGGCTCGGCGACAGAGTCGACAAACAGGTCCTGTGTATCGTGCCATGGGGAGGGTTCAGGGTTCAGGGTTCGGGATTCAGAGGGCTCGGGCAAGAGTTCCTATCTGAACCCTGACCCCTGAACCCTCTATGCTCTTCTTAGACGCGGCGCTTTTTGCGGGGGCGGCAACCGTTGTGCGGCAACGGCGTGACGTCTTCAATGGACTTGACCTTCAGCCCGGCCGCCTCCAGGGCCGTGATGGCGCTCTCGCGGCCGCTGCCGGGGCCTTTGACCTTTACCTCGATGTCCTTCATGCCGTACTTGCGGGCCTTTTCCGCGGCTTGCTGGGCCGCCATCTGGCCGGCGAACGGCGTGCTCTTGCGGCTGCCTTTGAACCCGCTCGTGCCGGCGCTGGCCCAGCAGAGGGTGTCGCCCTTGGTATCGGTGATCGTGACCGTCGTGTTGTTGAACGTCGCGTTGATGTACGCGATGCCGACGGTTACGTTGCGCCGAATCTTCTTCGGCTTGGCCCCACCCGAGGCCTTGGTTTGCTGCTTCGCCACAAAATTGCTCCGAAACGTCTTCGGCCGCGCCGATTGCGGTCGCGCGGCTACGACAATCCACTAGGAAATTGAACGATTAACGCAGGTCTTTGACGCCCTTCTTGCCGGCGACGGTCTTCTTCGGCCCCTTGCGCGTGCGGGCGTTCGTCTTGGTCCGTTGACCGCGGACCGGCAAACCGCGGCGGTGCCGCAGCCCGCGGTAGCAGGCGATGTCGCGCAGCCGCGAAATATTCTGGCTCACTTGCCGACGAAGTTGCCCCTCGACGACGTAATCCTTGTCGAGCAGCGCCGCGATGCGCGCGACTTCGTCTTCGCCCAGCTCGCGGGCCCGCCCCTGCGGGTCGACGCCTGCCTTGTGGCACAATTCGCGGGCGATTTTCGGACCGACGCCGTACAGGTATGTCAGGGATATTACGGTCGGACGATCCGCCGGAATGTCCACGCCTAGCAAACGGGGCATCTGTGAATTACTCCAACGTTCTTGGTCGCGGCGTCGCCAGGCCCGCCGGCGGACCGACGAACGTCAGCCCTGCCGCTGCTTGTGTCGGGGGTTTGTGCAGACGACGCGCACGACGCCGCGCCGGCGCACCACCTTGCACTTATCGCAAACCCGTTTCACGCTGGCCCTTACCTTCATCGAACGAGCCCTTGTCAGGCGTCACTGGGATCATGAGAAACGATGCAATATAACGGCCCGACCGCGGGCTCTTCAAGGCCTCAGGGGGGGTCGCCGAGGCGACTTCGGAGATTTTTCGCATCGGGCCGCGGCTGGGGATCGGGATCGCCAGGGCCGTCGCCCAATCAGACGGCCGCCTTCTCCTGCTCGGCCGGCGTGGGGGCCACCGTCAGCAGCGTCGGCCCGTCGGGCGTGATCGCCACCGTGTGTTCGTAATGGGCGCTCGGCTTGCCGTCGGCGGTGATCTGCGTCCAGTGGTCCGACAGCATCTTTACCCGCTTGGTTCCCATGTTGACCATCGGTTCGACGGCAATCACCAGCCCCGGTTCGATCCGGAAATCGCCGCTGCCCCGCAGGCTGCGGCTGGGAAAGTTCGGTACTTGCGGGTCCTCGTGCATTTCACGCCCAATGCCGTGGCCGACGAAGCATTCCACGGTGGAATAGCCATGGTCCCGGATGTAGACGGCCATCTCGCGGGCGATCGCGCTCCAGTAGCTTTTGGAGTGCATCAGGTCGATCGCCAGTTCCAGCACGCCCTGCGTGGCGTCCAGCAGCCGCTGCACCTCCGGGGCGATCCGGCCGACCGGGTAGGTGTAGGCCGCGTCGCCGCACCAACCGTTGAGCCGGCAGCCCGTGTCCAGGCTTAGGATGTCGCCTTCCTTGAGCGGCTTGTCGTTGGGGATGCCGTGGACGACGGCCTCGTTGACGCTCATGCAGCACACCGCGGGGAACGGCGGCTTATTGCGCGTCGTGTTGGGATAATTCTTGAACAGCGGTTGGGCGCCCAGCTTGGCGAAATGCTCGCCGATCGCCCGGTCGATCGCGGCGGTCGTCACGCCGGGTCGCACCATGCGGGCGGCAATCTGATGCGCCTGCCAGACGGCGAGCCCCGCTCGCCGCATCAGGCCGATTTCGCGCATCGATTTCAGGTGAACCATCGCCTCGCGGGGAGCACGCCCCAGCCTTTACCGATTCAAACGCCAGGACGCCGCCGCTGGCGACGATTCCGCCTCGCCGCAAGTCCGCATGGCGGCCGGCCATGGAAACAACGCCCCGCAGCGCCGGTCCGCGAGCAACTTGCGAGCCAAGCCGCGATCCGCCGTTCACCGCTCAATCCGCACCCAACCGTCGAGCGTCGCTTCCGGGGGCCATCAACCGACCGGCGCGCCCACGCTGCGCAACTGGGCCATGATCCGGTCGAAGATCTCGTCCGGGGAGCCATGGCCGTCAACGTTGCGGAGCACGCCTCGTTTCTTGTAGTACGCCGTCAACGGTTCGGTCAGCTCATGATATTGTTCGAGTCGCTTGCAGACCACGGCCGCATCGTCATCGGCGCGTCCGCGGGCGGACAGACGTTGCTTCAATTCGCTCTCGGCGACCTCGATATTCACGACGACGTCGATCGCGGCGCCCCGCTGGGCCAGCATTTCGTCCAATATTTTCGCCTGGTGCACCGATCGGGGGAATCCGTCCAGGAGGTAACCCCCCAGGCAATCGGGTTCGGACACCCGCTCGATCACTAGTTGTTCGACGACCTCGTCGGGGACCAAGCGGCCGGAACTCATATATTCATCGGCGCGCTTGCCGACAGTCGTTTGATCGCGAACGGCCGCCCGGAGCATCTCGCCGGTCGACAGGTGGGGGATTGCCAGCCGCTCGACGATCCGTGCGGCCTGAGTTCCTTTGCCCGCGCCCGGCGGGCCTAGCAGTACGATACGCATGGCACGCAAAACCAAGTGGGGCGCTCGACCGCTGGGCTGAGTTAGTGGTTTCGCACACTTCACCCCAGCGCCACCGCGGCGACGCCGCCGGCCATTCTACCCCATGGCCGGGGAGGCCGCCTTGCGGTTTTTACGAGCAAGAGTCGCGCCAGAACCGCCGCCCTCCGGCCACGAATCCGTCCCCTGGGCCGCCGGCCGCGGCGCACCGCGACATGCCGGCAAGCGTGGGCGGCCATGCCCCATTTACCCCTCGAGCAATCCCTTGTAATTCCGCATGACCAGGTGGCTGTCGATCTTCTGCACCAGGTCGAAGGCCACGCTTACGGCGATGAGCAGGCTGGTCCCGCCGTAAAAGCTCGCCACCAGCGCCGGGACGTTGAGGAACCCCGAGATCATGCTCGGCACGATGGCCACCAGGGCCAAAAAGCCGGCGCCCACGTAAGTGATGCGGAACATGACCTTTTCCAGGTAGTCGGCGGTTCGCTTGCCGGGCCGGTAGCCGGGGATGAACGAGCCGTAGTTCTTCAGGTTGTCCGAGACGTCCTTGGGATTGAAGGTGATCGCCGTCCAGAAGAAGCAGAAGAAGTAAATCAGGGCCACGTAAAACAGGTCGTAAACGTATCCGCGATTGGTGAACATCATGCCCAGGTTGCTGAACGTCGTGCCCCAAAAGCCGTTGGCGTCGAACGCCCGCGCCATGCCTCCGAACAACATGGCGGGCAACATCAGCAGGCTGCTGGCGAAGATGATCGGCATAACGCCGGCCTGGTTGACCTTCAGCGGCAGGTACTGCCGCGTGCCGCCCATCACGCGGCGGCCGCGGATGTGTTTGGCGCTCTGCATGGGGATTTGCCGCTGGCCGAGCGTGATGAACACGACGCCGACGATCACCGCGACGAACATCAGCGCCAGGATAAGCAGTTGCTCGATGCCCAGCTCGCCGCCGCCGGCCGTCAGTTCCAGCGATGACTGGTCCAGCAGCGTCATGCCGGCCCCCGGCATCGCCGACAGGATGCCCGCCATGATCAGCAGGCTGATGCCGTTGCCGATGCCGAATTCGTCGATTTGCTCGCCGACCCACATTAAGAAGACCGTGCCGGCCGTCATCGTCAGCACGGCCATGACGGTCCAGCCGAAGGTGAGCTTTTGCGTCACAGGATCGACGTAGGCGGCATCGACGAGATTCATGCCGGCCACGACCGAGCGAACGTACACCCAGCTTTGTATGATGCAGATGACCACCGTGGCGTAGCGGGTGTATTCGTTGATCTTCTTGCGACCGGCCTCGCCTTCCTTTTGCAGCGCTTCTAGCGGCGCATACACGCTGGCCAGGAGCTGGAAGATGATCGACGCGGAGATGTACGGCATGATGCCGAGGCCGAAAATCGTCACCTGGTCGAGCTGGCTGGCGCTAAACACGGCAACCTGCTTGAGCAAGGCCGACACGCCGCCGGAGCCCTGGGCGAACGCTTCGACCTTCTGCGGGTCGACGATCGGCAGCGGAATCTGAAAGCCGAGGCGATAGACGGCCAACAGGGCGAGCGTGAAGAGAATCTTCTTGCGCAGCTCAGGGATCTGCCAGACGACGCGAAGCTTTTCCCACATACCGGAGTCCTTCGGGAGTTAGCGGCGTCAAGCGCGGCTAACTCGCCTGATTTCACAAAAGCGGAAAGCGGAAAGCCGAGCACCGAGGTCCGCTCTCCGCTTGCTGTTCTCCGCTTTTGGGCTAGGAATGGCTATTTCTTCTTCTTGGAGCCGCCGTTGTCTTTTTCGGCTTTGGCCTGTTGCTTATCTTCCACCGGCGTGCGTCCGGGCAGCAAGACCAGTTCGCCGCCGGCCTGTTCGATCTTGGCCTTGGCCGACGCGCTGAAGCGATGGGCCGATATTTTGAGCTTCTTCTTGAGCTCGCCGTCGCCGAGCACTTTCAGCACATCGAACCGGCCGCGGGCCAGGTTGCGGGCCTGGAGCGATTCGAGCGTGACCTCTTCGCCCGCCTGAAACGCCTCGTCGATTTGGCCGAGATTGACCACGGCGACCCGTAGCGCCCAGCGATTGTTGAAGCCCCGTTTGGGAATTCGCTGGACGAGCGGCATGTTGCCGCCGGTAAAGGTGACGCGGGTGCTGGTTCCGGCTCGCGACCCGGCGCCTTTGTGGCCGCGACCGGCCGTCTTGCCGTGGCCCGAACCGGTGCCGCGACCGATCCGCTTGCGGTTTTTATTGCGCTGAATGCCGCGATTGACTTCGCTGATGTTCATGGGAGGGTATAGAGTTCGGGGTTCCGGATTCGAGGTTCAGGGCTAGTCCAGGACCCGGGGCTTCCTACTGAACCCCAACCCCTGAGCCCTCAAGCCTAACCCAGGCTGATGCCGCGGAGGCGTTCGACGTCGGTCTTGGGGCGAAGTTGGTTAAGGGCGGCGAGCGTCGCTTTGACGAGCGACACCGGGTTATTCGAGCCAAAGCTCTTGGTGAGGATGTCTTTGATGCCGGCCGCTTCACAGACGGCCCGCACCGCGGCGCCGGCGATGACGCCCGTACCGGGGCCGGCCGGCGCCAATACCACCTTGGCGGCGCCGTAGCGGCCCTTCACCAGGTGCGAGATCGTGTTGCCGTCCAGCGGCACTTCGATCTGGTTGCGCATCCCTTCCTTGACGGCCTTTTCGACGCTCGGCGGCACCTCGTTGGCCTTGCCGTAGCCCCAGCCGACGCGGCCCTGGCCGTTGCCGACCACCACCATTGCGGCGAAGCTGAACCGGCGACCGCCCTTAACCACCGCGGCGCAGCGCTTGATCTTCACGACGTGTTCTTGAAGTTCGCCGCGCTGTTTTTCTTGTGTTCCTGCTGACACGAATAATCACTCCGGCTGCGTGTAGTCGAATCCGGTTTTCGTTTCTTATGCGGTTGTGTATTTATGTGTTTGTGTAGTGTCGGCCATTTAGCCGCGGGGCTTGCCCCGCGCACGCCGCAAGCGGCGTGGCTAAATGATCTCCCCAGCTCGATTTAGAACTCCAAGCCGCCGGCGCGCGCGGCGTCCGCCAGGGCTGCCACGCGACCGTGGTACTTGCACGCTCCCCGATCGAAGCGGACCTTCGTCACGCCGGCTTGCTTGGCCCGCTCGGCGATGATCTTGCCAATCGCCTCGGCCGCGGTCTTGTTGCCGCCGTATTTGATCGAACCGGCCAGCGATTTCTCCAGCGTCGAGGCCGACGCGATGGTCCTGCCCGCCGTGTCGTCGACGACCTGGGCCGTGATGTTCTGCAGCGACCGGTTGACGGAGAGCCGCGGCCGCTCCGGCGTGCCCTTAAGCCGCTTGCGAACGCGGAACTTCCGCCGTTGCCGCTGACGACCGAGTGCTTTGTTGTGTTCCATTGTTATAGCTCTGAGCTTGGAGCCAGGGGCCATGAGCCTTCAAGCCGTTGCCTTCGCAGGCTCACGGCCCCTAGCTCACGGCTCATAGCGACTTTACTTCGCCGTCTTGCCGGCCTTGCGACGGACTTGTTCGCCTTCGTACCGCACGCCTTTGCCTTTGTAAGGTTCCGGCTTACGAACGGCGCGGACCTCGGCCGCAAACTGGCCGACCTTCTGCCGATCGGTGCCGCGGATGACGATGTGCGTCTGGTCCGGGCAGGTGACCGTCAGCCCGGCGGGGATCTTTTTGTGAATCTCGTTGGCGAAGCCGACGCGGAGTTGCAGCACGTCTTTCTGCACGGCGGCCAGATAGCCGACGCCTTGGATTTCCAGCCGCTTCTCGTATCCGGTGGAGACGCCTTCGATCATGTTGCGGATGAGCGCCCGCGTCAGGCCGTGCAGGGCCCGCGGCAGGCGCTCGTCGCTTTTGCGAGAGACTCTCACTTCCTTGGCGGCGGCGTCGACGACCACGTCCACTTCGGGGCGGTGGGTCCAGACGAGCTTGCCCAGCTTGCCTTCCACGGAGATTTCGCGATCGGCGACGCTCACCTTCACGCCGTCTACGATTGCGACTGGTTTCTTGCCGATACGGGACATGGTTCTCTCAGCTATTTAGCTATTAGCCATCAGCCATTAGCCGCGTGCTGCTCGCCTTCGTCCGGCCAGCAGCCAAACGGCTAATAGCTAACAGCCGCTCTACCACAATTCGCACAACACCTCGCCGCCGAGGTTCTTTTGCCGGGCCTCGCGATCGCTGATCACGCCGCGGCTGGTGCTGACGATGGAAATCCCCAGGCCGTTGAGCACCGGTTTGAGGTCGCTGGAACGGCTATACACCCGCCGACCCGGCTTGCTCACCCGCTTGATATGACGGATGACCCGCTCGCCGTTGGGCCCGTACTTCAGGTCGATCAGCAGTTGCTTCTGCGGCTGCCCGTCGATCTGCTCTTCGTGGTAATCCCAGATGTAGCCTTCACGCTTGAGCACCTCGGCGACGCCGCGCTTCACTTTCGACAGCGGCATCTCGACGACGGGCCGCTCGACGCGAACCGCGTTGCGGATGCGAGTAAGCATGTCGGCAATGGGGTCGGTCATCATGTTAGTGTGGGACTCCGAAAAACTCAGTGCGGAGGGGTCGGGGTTCAGAATTCAAACAGCCTGAACCGCGAACCCCGAACCCTTTCTCACCAGCTCGCCTTCTTGACGCCGGGAATCAATCCCTTGTCCGCAAGGTTGCGGAAGCAAATCCGGCAAACGCCGAACTTGCGGTACACGGCCCGCGGCCGGCCGCAGAGCTTGCAGCGCGACTCGCGTCGCGTGGAAAACTTCGGCGTCCGGTTGGCCTTTGCGATCTTTGATTTGCTCGCCACGGGAATTCTCGGAAGGCTGTAGGCCGGAGACTGCAGGCTGGAGGGCGTTAACCCCGCTCAATCGCCGCGCCTGGGTGGGATTCTCTTGGGTCCTTAGTTATTCTTCGAACGCGCTTAACAAGGGAAACTGACAGCTTAGAGGATTCATTGAACCCTACGCCACGGCCTCCAGTCCCTCGCCGTCTCCTTTAAGCCGCCGCCGTATCCTCCGTGCGGAACGGCATGCCGAACATCTTCAGCATTTCAAACGACTCCTCGTCGGAGCCGCCCGCGATGCAGATGGCAATGTTCATTCCTTGCGGCCGGGTGTACTTGTCGGGATTCAGTTCCGGGAACACCAACTGTTCCGTCAGGCCCAGGCTGTAATTGCCGTGGCCGTCGAACGCGCCGGCCTTGAGGCCGCGGAAGTCGCGCACCCGCGGCAGCACCAGCGATATCAGCCGATCGAGGAACTCGTACATGCGAGCGCCGCGGAGGGTCGCCTTGCAGCCGATGGCCACCCCTTCGCGCAGGCGGAAGTTCGCAATCGACTTGCGTGCCTTGCACACCAACGGCTTCTGGCCGGTGATCTCGGCCATGGCCGCGACGGCTTCCTCGAGGTGCTTCTTGTCTTGCATGGCGCTGCCGACGCCCATGCTGACGACGATTTTCTCGATGCGCGGCAACGCCAATCGATTCTCGCGGCCAAATTGCTGCCGCATGGCCGGCAAGATCTCTTTCTCGAACCGCTCTTTCAGCCGCGGGACCGGAGGCGGTCCGACGGGCTCTTGAGCCACTTCTTTCTTCGCCGCTTTTTTAGCCATGACAATAGTCTCTAACGGTTCGGCCATCGGCCGCGGTTACTTGGCGGCATGCGCCTTTTTGGGAGGGGCGATCTCGCCGGCCGACGCGCTGCACTTCTTGCAATACCGCTCCTTCGTCCCGTCCGCCGTGAAGCGGGCGCCGAGGCGCGTCGCCTTGCCGCAAGACGAGCAGACGTAGGCCAGGTTGGAAAGCTGCACCGGCGCTTCCTTGCTCAGGCGGCCGCCTTGCGGATGCTTTTGGCTGCGGCGGACGTGCTTGTAGATGCGCGCAATGCCTTCGACCAACGCCTTGCCCGCGGCGCGATCGACCGAAATCACGCGGCTCTGCTTGCCGCGATCGACGCCGGCGAGGACCCGAACTGTATCGCCTGTGCGAATGTACATTTTTGGTGAATGACGATTGTTCGAATGACGAAATAAATACCTACGCGGCGACGAACTCGTGAATTCCCGCATGCGTCATGCGGGAATACGTCATTCGCCCTTTGCTTACACCACCTCGCTGGCGAGGCTGACGATCTTCATGAACCGACGGTCGCGAAGCTCGCGGGCCACGGCGCCGAAGATGCGCGTGCCGCGCGGGTTGTTGTCCTTGTCCACGAGTACGACGGCGTTGGCGTCGAACCGCACGTAGCTGCCGTCGTCGCGCCGCGTGGGGGCTTTTTGCCGCACGATCACGCCGCGGACCACGGCTTTCTTCTTGATGTCGCTGCCGGGGATGACGCTCTTGACGCTGCATACAATCACGTCGCCAATGCTGGCGACGCGGCGTCGGCTGCCGCCGAGCACCTTGATGCACATCACTTCCTTGGCGCCGGTGTTGTCCGCGACGGCAAGGCGGGTCTGCATTTGGATCATGGTTGGTCTTCCGCTTGAGCGACGCGCTGCCGGCCGTCGCAACTGCAATGCTGGCGAGTTACTGGGCCACTTGGCTTTCGGCTTCGGCTTTCGCGGCGGCTCGCATCGCGGCGATGTCCACCGCGCTGCTCTTGTTCACCACGCGAACCAACGACCAGCGCTTGAGGCGCGACTTCGGCGGGCACTCCACGATCTCGACCGTGTCGCCCAGCCCCGACTCGTTGTTCTCGTCGTGCACGTGGCACACCGTGCGGCGTTCAATGAACTTGCCGTACTTCGGGTGCCGCACGAGCCGCTGGATCTCGACCCGCCGGGTCTTGGCGCACTTGTCGCTGGTGACGACGCCGATGACTTGTTTTTTAGGCATGCTATTTAGCTCTTAGCTATTAGCTCTTAGCCAGACGCCGTTAGCACCCTCTCTGGCTAACAGCTAACAGCTAATAGCTACTCCTCACTTCGCGGCGGCTTGCTGCCGCTGGGTTTGAATGGTTTTCACGCGGGCGATCAGCCGGCGGTTCTTCTTCAGTTCGCTGGGCGCGTCCAGCCGCTCGGTCTGCGCCTGCACGCGGGCGCGGAACAGCTTGTCGGCCGCTTCCTTAAGCGTCAGCTCGAGCTGCTCGTCGCTCATGTCACGCAGTTCTTTGGCTTTGTTCATGGGGAGGCTTTCAGCTTTCAGCGGTCAACTTTCAGCAGGCAGCCGTCAGCCACGTCTCTGGCTGACCGCTGATCGCTAACCGCTTTTCTAACTTCTCTTGACCATCCGCACCCGCACGGGCATCTTGTGGGCCAGGCGGGCGAAGCACATCTTCGCCGCGGCTTCGTTCACGCCGCCGAGCTCGAACAGGATCGTGCCCGGCTTGATCACCGCCGCCCAATACTCCGGTTCGCCCTTCCCCTTGCCCATGCGGGTTTCCAACGGGATGGACGTAATCGACTTATGGGGAAAGACGCGGATATAAAGCCGACCCTCGCCGCGAATGTACTGCTGGGCCGCGATGCGCCCGGCTTCGATCGTCGCCGCGCTGAGCCAGCCGCCTTCCTCGGCCTGCAGGCCGAACTCGCCGAAGACGACCCGGTGGCCGCGGGTGGCGTTACCTCTTATACGCCCTCTTTGGCTTTTTCTGTGCTTGACCCTCTTGGGCATTAGCGCCATCGGTCTCGTCCTCAAACATGCCTTGGTTAACCCAAACTTGAATGCCAATATGACCCTGAGCGGTCATCGCTTCGGCGAAACCGTAGTCGATCTTCGCCCGTAGCGTGCTGAGGGGAATCGACCCGGCAATCTGCTTTTCGCGACGGGCCATTTCCGCGCCGCCCAGCCGGCCGGCCAATTGGACCTTGATGCCCTTGGCGCCGGCCTCCATCGTCTGCTCCACCGACCGCTTCATGGTGCGACGGAAGCTCGCCCGCTTGGAAAGCTGCTCGGCGATGTCCTCGGCCACGAGCTGCGCTTGCACCTCCGGGCGGGCGATCTCTTCGATCTTGATGTTGATTCGCCGGCCGACGAGCTTTTGCAACTCGTCCTGCAATTGCTCGACCTCTTGCCCCTTGCGGCCAATGATCACGCCAGGACGGGCGGCGTGGAGGATCACCTTCACCTCGTCGCGGGTCCGCTCGATTTCCACCTTCGGGATGCCGGCGAACTTGTACTTCGAATGAACGAACTTGCGTATCTTCTGATCCTCGACCAGCAGCTCCGAGAACTCCTTCTTCGAGGCGTACCAGCGGCTCTTCCACCCGAGCATGATCCCGGTGCGGAAACTGATTGGATTGACTTTTTGACCCATATGTTGGTCTCGAAGGAAGCTCCGTATGGGCTGGTCGCTTAAGCGACCAGTTCGAACCCGATTCCGGGCGGGCGTTATTCGATGGATACCTTGATGTGCGACATGCGTTTGCGGACGACGTGCGCCATGCCGCGGGCGCCGGGGCGAACCCGCTTCATGGCCGGGCCGCCTTCGATGCGGGCGTCCACGACGCGCAGGCCGCCCAGGTTGGGCGCCCGGCGATCGTCGGCGTTGCCCAGGGCGCTTTTAAGCACCTTCTCGAGCAACCGAGCCCCGCGCTGCGGCTGGTATTTCAGTATCGCCAGCGCCTCGTCGACCTTCTTGCCGCGAATCATCGCGGCGATCGGCCGGACCTTGCGGGCGCTGATCTGAGCGTGACGATGCGTTGCCGTGTAAGCCATGGTAGTTCTCCGGCCGCTTGAGCCTGGGCTACTTCGTTTCTTTCTTCGCCTTGCCGCCGTGGCCGCGGAAGCTGCGGGTGGGCGAAAACTCGCCCAAGCGGTGGCCGACCATGTCTTCGGTGACGAACACTTTCACGTGGTTCTTGCCGTTGTGGACCATGAACGTGTGGCCCACAAATTCCGGGACGATCGTACAGGCCCGCGCCCAGGTCGTGAGCGGGTCTTTGCGTCCGGTTTCGTTCAGCCGCTCGACCTTCAGAAACAGCTTCGGATCGACGTACGGGCCCTTTTTAGTGGAACGTCCCATGTAAAGCTCTCAGCTTGCAGCCGTCGGCGTTCAGCCCGACGGTCTTGTTACTATCGTTGTCTTTTG
>QEVI01000093.1 GCA_003576855.1 Planctomycetota bacterium | reverse complement strand
GAGGCCCGGCGCATAGAGCGCCAGGTCCATGTAGTCGGGGAAGTCCATCCAGCCACCGCCCGCGGCAATCCGCGCAGCGACCAGGCGCGCCAGGCGCGCGCTGTGCTCGCGGGCCTCTGCTGACGGCTCGGGCAGTTCGAATCGCATGCGCATGCTGGTGTAATCTTAATGTGCGCAACCGCCGCGCGGCGCCACCCATCACGGAGCAGAGGAGCCCGGTCATCGCAACCCTCGACGGCAAATGGGCGCTGGTCACCGGCGCTGCACGACGCGTTGGCGCCAGCATCGCCCGGGCGCTGCATGGTGCCGGCGCCGGCGTGGCCATCCATTACCGCGGCTCGGCCGCCGCGGCAGAGGCACTCGTGGCCGAACTCGACGGGCGACGCCCGGGTTCGGCCTTCGCGATCCAGGCCGACCTGCTCGACTGCGCTGCGCTCAAGGCCCTGGTGGCCTCCACCGTCGCCCGCACCGGGCGCCTGGACGCGCTGGTCAACAACGCCTCGAGCTTCTACCCGACGCCACTCGCCAGCGTCACCGAGGCCCAGTGGGAGGACCTCATCGGCACCAACCTGCGCGCACCGCTGTTCCTGTCGCAGGCGGCACTGGCGCCACTGCGCGCCAGCGGCGGCGTGATCATGCGCGACAAGGCGTCTCCGGCCGACGTGCAGGACACGCAGACGGCCGTTTTCGACTACGACGACTTGGACATCGTGTGGACGCAGCGCAATTGGGGCGAGAACCCGGAGCCGCGTCATCCTTGGGCCGCGACGCTCTACGGCGATCGCGGTTCGCTGACGTTGAGCGTCCACGCCTACGAGTTCCGGCCGCACGACGGCGGCGAGCCTGTCCGCGCCGATTACGCTGACGAAAGCGATAAGTACCCTGAGGACGCCGCCCATAAAGAAACCGAGCTGTTCGCAGCGCCGGCGACGCGCCGTCACATGCAGGACTTCCTGACGGCGCGGCGCGAGGGGCGGAAACCGGTGTCGGACATCGAGCAGGGATACATCTCCAGCGCGTGCTGCATCCTGGCGAACCTGTCGATGGACCTGGGCCGCTCGCTGGCTTGGGACGGCCAGGCGGGTCGCGTCCGCGGCGATGACGAAGCCAACTCGCGGCTGGCGCGGGCATATCGCCAACCCTGGCAACATCCGACGCCCTACAGCGTTTAGTCCCCGCGGTTGCGCAGTCGCACGCAGGTGACGGCAATGATCTTGGAGGAGATGACGACCGTCGAGGTGGAAGCCGCGCTGGCGAAGTGCCGCAGCGTGATTGTGCCGCTGGGCGTCATGGAAGCGCACGGCCCGCACTTGCCGCTCGCCACCGACACGATTCAGGCGTATGACGCGGCCAGGCGGGCTGCCCAGCTTGTAGACGTCTTCGTCGCTCCGCCGGTTCCGTATGGTTATTGCCGCAGCTTGAGCGGCCATCCGGGCACGATCGCCATCAGCGCCGAGACAGTGCGCTCGCTGACGCGGGATCTGCTCGCCTCGCTGTACAGCCAGGGGTTCCGCAATCTGATTCTCTACAGCGGCCACGCCAGTGCACTGCAAATGGCTGCGTTGGAAGAGGCGGCCGAAGCGGTGCTGCCCAGTTGCCCGGAAGCGAACGTCGCCGTGGTGTTGGAGTACGACGTCCTCCGCAAGCGCATGGCGGGCATCATCGAGACGCCGGGCGACATGCACGCCGGGGAGATTGAAACGTCGCGGCTGCTGGCCATACGGCCGGAGCTGGTGCGCCGCGATCGCCTGCCCCCGGCGAGCGATCGGGAGTCGGCGCGGCCCATCCTCGCCAGGGACGTGAAGCGTTATTGGCCGAGCTCCGTGCTGGGCGACCCGCGGAAATCGAGCGAGGAGAAGGGACGCCGCTTGGGGCAGATCGTCGCCGAGTATTTGGCTGAGCTCGTCCAGCGCATGGAGCAGTGGCAGCCCCATTGAGGGCCGCTGCGAATCGGCGGCGTGCCGCGACGGAGGCCCAGCGCCGAGAGTGCTGCCGCTTCAGCGCATGTTCCGCACGATAATCGCGAGGATCGGCGCGACGGCCACGCAGATGGCGAACACGGTGAATCCCGAGGGGGGTCGCTCGCGCCGCAGCCGAAACACGGCCGGCAACATCGCCAACGAGAAGAACCCGATGACGGCCGCGGCAAACAGCAGCAATTCCCGCAAGACGGCGACGCCGCGCGCTGTGGGATACCATCGCGCGTACAGGTGCGCGGCCACGGCGGCGATGTCGCACAGCAACACCGTCGTAACCGATACGGTCCAACCCACGGTCGTGGCTTCGCTGGCCCGCGACTCGCCGGCGTGGGGCTGACGCTTCGGGCGACCGGCGGCTGGGCGCCGGTGTTTCACTTTGCGACTTGCCATGGTTTGCATCCGCGAGCAGGCCGGCCCGCTGGCCGCGACGAACGACAGGATACGGCAGGCGCCGGGAATCTGCAATTGCGGACCGTGCGCCAAAAAGGCCGCGTGGAAGTTAAGCGGGCGTTTTGCCCTTCGCGGTTTTGTGACGTATGTTTCTACTGACGCTTGCGGTGCGCAATCCGCCGGCGGCTGATATCGTTCGCCTCGTCTTGAGCGACTCCGCATTGTCGCAGGGCGCCGTCCACTGGCGACGGGCGTCAATCGACGCCGGCCGCGCGGCGTGCAACCGCGCGCAGCGGCGGCGGCTTGTCAGCTTATGGCGTACATGCTCGCATTGCCTACCATCGACGCCCTTCGCGAGGCGCTGGCCCCGGTCGAGGCGTTGCGCGGCGAACACGCGTTGTTCGAGACCTGGATGCGCGAATCCTTGGCGGCGATCGACGCCCTGCACGACGAATTGGCCCAGTGGCAACGCGGCCTGACGCGGCAACAAGCCGCGCTTGACCAGCGGGAAGCCGCCGTCGCCGCCGAGCAAATCGCGGCCGAGGCGGTCGCAGAACTGGAGCTGCGCGAAGCGGAGGCTCGCCAGGAGATCCGCCAACTGGAACGGCAACGAGACGATCAACTCCTCGCGATCGAAGCGTTGGAGCGGCAACTCGCCGTCGTTTCCGCGGAACTTCGCCATGCGAACAAGCGGACTGACGAGCTCACCGACGCGCTTAGCGCCGAACGCCAACGCGCCGTGGAAGAACACCGCCAATGGGCGGCTGAGCTGCGCGAGATGCGAAAAACGATGGAGCTGGCCGTCGTCGCCAGGACGCCGGCCGCTGCTTGGACGGCCGATCAACACAGCGGCGGCGATGAACTGGCCGGCGAAGGGGACGGGGCAGACAGCCAGCCGGAGCAGCGTCGCCAGGCGCTTTCCCGCCGCGCGACGCCGCCGCAGAAGCAATAGCGCCGCAGCGCCGGGGCGGCGTCATTCCGCGCGATCACGATAAACGACGCCAGTAAGCTCTCCGACCATCATGCCACTGCCAAAGACTGGGTACGTGCCGGGATCGCCGGCTTCCTTTACCGTCGATTGCAACTGCCCCGTGGCCTGCCGGCCGGCGGCGAGCGTCGCCCATTGCGACGCCGTCGGCGGATGTTCTTTGCTGGAAGCGCTCGACGACGCGATGTTCGCGGCCATCGGCGGCGACGAGGCCGCGATGCTCGACGCACGGCGGCTCTGGACGGACGCCTGCGCGGCGCTCGGCTGCGACCTGCTCGAGGAATCGCGGGAGCAGTACCTGCGGTACGCCGTCGAGGTGACGCGAGAACTGCAGTGCGACCCGGTGCGCCGCCCACAGCAAATGCTCGCAGCCGTGGAAATCTTGGAGATGCTGTCGCGGTAGGCTGTCGCGGCCAGTCGCCTGCCGTAGCGCGGCGCTAGGCGGCGCGACCGTTCGCTCATCGCGGGCCTATCCGTCGGGAAACTGGCGGCAGTACTCGTAGAGCGCCATGGCGGCGGCCGTCGCGACGTTGTAGCTGTACGGCAGGCCCCACACGGGGATTTCGACGACGTCGTCCAGCAGCCGCAGTAAGTCGGGCGTCAGCCCCGTCCGCTCGTTTCCGATCACCAGGGCCGTCCGGCGTCGAAACTCGTAGGCGTGCAGACTCTGCGACTCGGTTGTTTGCTCGAGTCCCACGAGCCGATAGCCTTCTTCACGAAGCCGCTGCAGCACGGGCGACAAGGTGCGATGGACCTCGACGGCGATGGCGTCGGCCCCGTCGCGGGCAATCTTGCGGTCCAGCTTTGCCTGGCCGGTGCAGACAATACGGTCGAGGCCGCAGCAACTCGCGGCTCGCACGATGCGGGAAAGATTAACGTTGCTCCGCAGCGGAGCGCAGACCACCAGCAGCCCCCGGGGTCGAGCGAGCGTGCGGGGAGGCTTGTGTCGCAGGTGTTCGAAGGCCATGGCGGGGCGTCGGGGATCGTGTTGGCCGCGCGCGGAGCATGCGTTAAGCTGAGCGTCTCGCTCGAAACGTCTCCTTCAGCCAGACGCGGCCCATGCTCAATTGCCGGGGAATGCTGTTGCCTGGTGTAGCAGGGCTTGGCGCGTTATGCGCCGTCGGCTGGGCGCTCAACAAAGGACGCCTCGAGCCGGCCGATTTTACGTTCGTCAACGGCACGGAGGTCAAGAGCCTGGATCCGGCGATCGTCACGGGCCAGCCGGAGAATCGCATGATCAACGCCCTGTTTGAAGGGCTCGTGCGCTGGCATCCCGAAACGCTGGAGCCCATACCCGGGGTCGCCGAGCGGTGGGAGATCTCCGCGGACCGGCTAACGTACACGTTTTACCTGCGGAGCAACGCTCGCTGGTCGGACGGTTCGCCGGTCACAGCGGAGGATTTCCGCTATTCGCTGCGGCGATTCCTTGATCCACGCACCGGCGCCGAGTACGCCTACCAGGCCTGGAGCCTCCGAAATGCGAAGAAATACTCCAGCGGCGGTCGCGCCCTGCGGCCCGGCGACGCGGTCGAGGTGGAACTCAACCTGCCCGAAGACGCCGTCAACACGCGCCGCGGCGAGGTGATCCGCGGCAAGCTGCTGCGGATCGAGGACGGCTCGGGCAACGGCGTTCCACTGCCGTCAATAGGGACGCAATCAGCGGACGCGGCAGCCGACGCGTGGACGTACGTCGTGGTCGCCGACGGCGGCGAACATCGCTACCGGTGCACCGACGACAGCACGGCCGCCGACCGGGCCCCGCCGCCGGGCGTCCGCTGGTGCCGGCAGGTGCTGATCGACTTCGAGCAGGTCGGCGTGCGGGTGATCGACGACCACACGCTGGTGCTGTCGCTGGAGAACCCGACGCCTTATTTTTTGAATTTGCTCGGCTTCTATTCGCTGTTTCCGGTGCAGCGGGCATGCATCGAGAAGTATGGCTCGCCGCAATGGACCGACGTCGAGCGGATCGTCTGCAACGGGCCGTTCCGGCCTCGCTTCCGGCGGCTGCGCGACCGCACGCGCGTGGTGAAGAACCCGATGTACTGGAACGCCTCGGCGGCGCGGCTGCGCTCCGTGGATTTCTTGGCGACGGAATCGTCCGTGACAGGACTGAACCTTTACTTGACGGGCGAAGTGGACTGGATTTACGACGTGCCGCCGGCGGCGCTGCGGGAACTGCTCAAGCAGCGCCCGCCGCGCGACGACTTGAATCCGCAGCCGATCCTCAGCACGTACTTTTACCTCTTGAACGTGACGCGCAAGCCGCTCGACGATGGGCGCGTCCGGCGGGCCTTGTCGCTGGCCATGGATCGCCGGGAGCTGACGCAGGGGCTGCTGGGCGCCGGCGAACGGGCCGCCTATAGCCTGACTCCGCCGGGGCTGCCGGGGTACACGTCCGCGGAGTGTCCGCCGGAAGACGCAGCCGAGGCTCGGCGCTTGCTTGCCGAAGCCGGCTTTCCCGACGGCCGCGGCTTTCCGGTGCTGGAGATTCTTTACAACACTCATGAAACGCACGCGGCCATCGCTCAACTGGTTCGCAAGCAGTGGCAGCGCACGCTGGGGATTCGCGTAAAGACCCGCAACGAGGAATTCGCCACGCAGCTCAACAGCCAGCGGGCGCTGAATTACGACATCAGCCGCCGGGCGTGGATCGGCGACTACGCCGATCCGAACACGTACCTCGACATGTTCGTCACGGGCGGCGAGAACAACTGCACCGGGTTCAGCTCGGCGCGATATGACCAGCTCATCCGCGACGCCGCCCGCGAGCCGGACGCCGAGCGGCGCATGGCGATGCTGCACCAGGCGGAGCAAATCCTGATGGCGGAAATGCCGCTGATTCCGATGTACTTCTACGTCAGCAAGAGCATGCTCAAGCCGTACGTGCGCGGGTTCTACAACAACATCCTGGACCATCATCCGCTGCACGCCATCTGGATCGATCGGGAGCAGGCGACGCCGAATCCCTTCCTGCGGGGGCGGCGATGATCGCCTTTACGCTGCGGCGGCTGTGGTGGCTAGCGGTTACGCTCTGGGCCGTGTTCACGATCACGTTCGTGTTGATGCGCAGCGTTCCCGGGGGACCCTTCGACCGCGAGCGGGTCGTGCCGCCGGAAATCAAGCGGAACCTGGAGCGCCGATACAACCTCGATCGATCCCCATGGGAGCAATACTGGTTGGAGTTGGGCCGACTCATACAGGGCGACCTCGGCCATTGCATGAACCTGGGCGACTACAGCGTCAACTACGTCATCGCGCAGGGTTTGCCCGTTTCGGCGGCCCTGGGAATCCTGGCCCTGGCCTTCGCGGTGACGCTGGGGCTGACGACGGGCGTCATATCAGCGGCGATGCGGGGCAGCGCGCTGGACGTGCTTTTGCGTCTAGTGGCGACGGCCGGCATTGCGCTGCCGAGCTTCGTCGTGGCCAGCCTCGCCATACTGCTGCTGGTGTTTTACGTTCCGGTTTTTCCGGCGGCCGGATGGGGGAGCCTCTCGCAATTGGCGCTGCCCGCCTTCTGCCTGGGGGCGCCGTACGCCGCGGAGATCGCCCGCATCTCGCGGACCAGCATGCTCGAAGCCCTGTCGCACGACTACATCCGCACGGCGCGGGCCAAGGGGGTCGGCCGCGCCGGCGTGTTGCTCGTCCACGGGCTGCGTAACGCGTTGCTGCCGGTGGCGTCGTTCTTGGGACCAGCCGTGGCCGGGATTCTGACGGGTTCGCTCGTCGTGGAACAAATCTTCGCGATACCCGGCCTGGGCGTCTACTTCGTCAAAGCGGCGCTGCAGCGGGATTGGACGCTGTCGATGGGCGTGGTGCTGGTCTATACCGTCGTGCTGTACGTGATGAATTTTTTGGTCGATCTGTCGTACGGCTACCTTGATCCGCGCGTCGAGTACGACGCGTAGGCGCAGCGCCGCCTGCAACCGTGAACGCCGACGCCCGCGCCGCCGAGCGATTCTCATGACGGAAATTCGCCGCTTACCAGACGAGTCGGCGGGCCGATCATTGGCTCAAGACGCCTGGCGGCGATTGCGCCGCGACGCCGCGGCCATGGCGGCGCTGGTCGCGCTGGCGGCGGTCGGCGGGCTGGCGCTGCTCACGCCGCTGCTGCCGCTGCAGCCGCCCGATCGGGATCGCACTGACTTGCAGTACGCCGCCCCCACGGTCACCCCGCTGTGGCTGCATGACTTCGTGCTTGACGAGGAATTGATTGCACGGACGCCCCACCGGGTTGCCGCGCTGCGAGCGGAGATCGCCCCGTTGCGAGCGGCGTACGAAGCGGCCCGACGGCAGTTGGCTCGCGCCGCGGCCGAGTTGTCGTCCCCAGCGTTGTCGCAGGAGGAACGGGCTTCGCGTTTGGCGACAAAGCAACAGGCCGTAGACGCGGCCTTCGAAGCGTTGTACCGGAAGTACGCCGAAATCGACGACACCGTGCAACTGCCGTATTCCCGCGCGGGCTATGCGGAACTGGGGCCGGCGAGCCGCTGGCTGGTAAGGATGCGGCATCGGCTGTTCGGCGCGGCGCAGCTCAATTCGGTGTGCGGCCGCGACATGCTCGGCCGGGACGTCCTGTCGCGCATCCTGTGGGGCGCCCGCGTGTCCCTGCTGGTCGGCCTGGTGGCGACGCTGGTCTCGCTGGCGATCGGCGTAACCTACGGCGCCGTGGCCGGGTACGTCGGCGGCCGGATCGACAACGCGATGATGCGGGTCGTGGACGTGCTCTACTCGATCCCGTTCATCTTCGTGGTGATTTTCATCATCACGGTGCTGAACGAGGATCGCGTCGCGCATCGGCTTTCGTACTACGGCGTCGGCAAGATGACGGCGTTTTACCTTTGCGTGGGCGCTGTCTATTGGCTGACGATGGCCCGCGTGGTGCGCGGGCAAGTGATTTCGCTCAAGAACGAGCCGTTCGTCGAAGCCGCGAAAAGCCTGGGGGCCAGCCGGCGGCGAATCCTGTACCGCCACATTTTGCCGAACATCGCCAGCGTAGTGCTGGTGTACCTCACGCTGACCATTCCGCGGGTCATGCTTTCGAGGCGTTTCTGTCGTTTTTGGGCCTGGGGGTCGAGCCGCCGGACGTTTCCTGGGGCATGCTGGCCCGCGAGGGAATCGACGTGCTCACGCCGGTGCGGGTGTACTGGTGGCTCGTGGCGTTTCCCAGCATCGCGCTGGGCGGCACGCTGCTGGCGCTGAACTTCCTCGGCGACGGCCTGCGGGACGCACTCGATCCGCGGCTGAAGGGCCGCTAGCGCCGGCGACGCCTAGCGGCCTTGCGCTGCGTCATCGAGGTTGTCTCGATTACGAATATAGCCGGCCCGCTTGCGGGCCGAGCCGGGCCAGGCCGCTGCTAAATGCGCCAGCCCAAAACACGACTGTGACGGAACATTAATGCTCGGCCTGGAGCAGTTCCAGCGCCGCCGCCGCCAGGGCCGTCACGCCGGTCGTGAGCGTGGGCTCGATGTCCGGATAGAACAGCGGCGAATGGAGCGACGGCGCCCCGCGGGGATCCTGCTGCAGGCGCTGCAGCCGGTCCTGGCTTACGGCCCCTACGCTCATCATGAGAATCGGCACGCCTGCGCGGCCGAAGGCGCCGAAGTCCTCGCCGCCCATCGACGGTTCGGCCTCCAGGACGTTCTGTTCGCCCACGGCGCGCCGCACGGCGGGCTCGATCCGCTGGGCGAGTTTCTCGTCGTTGGCCAGAGCGGGCGTGCCGTCGGAGACTTCGACCAGCGGCTCGGGGGCGCCGGCGCTGTCGGCGGCCGCCTTGGCCTTGCGGCGAATGGCGCTCAGGATCTTTTCGCGGACTTCGGGCGTGTAGCTTCGCACGGTGAGCTGCAATTTGCACTGGTCGCTGATGACGTTGTGCTTGGCGCCGCCGTGAATGGCTCCGACGGTGACGACGGCCGGATCGATGGGCCGCACCTCGCGGCTGACGATGGTCTGCAAGTCGAGAACCAGCCGTGCGGCGATGACGATGGGGTCGACGGTGGTATGCGGATAGGCGCCGTGGCCGCCTTTGCCGTGGATCGTGACGTCGACGCTATCCACGTTGGCCATGGCGTAGCCGGTCCGCCACGCCACGCGACCTGCTGCGCGATCGGCGGCTACGTGCAAGGCGAGGGCGTAATCGGGTTTCGGGAAGCGGGCGAACAAGCCGTCGTCCAGCATGGCCTGGGCGCCGGCGCCGCGTTCCTCCGCCGGTTGAAACACGGCCACGACCGTTCCGCGCCAATCATCGAGGTGCTGCTTAAGATACTGGAGCGTGCCGATGAGCATCGTCATGTGCATATCGTGGCCGCAGGCGTGCATGACGCCGACTGTCGCGCCGCGGCTATCGCGGACCGTCACTGTTGACGCGTAGTCCAGGCCGGTCTGTTCGACGACGGGCAGGGCGTCCATATCGGCTCGCAGCAGCAGGGTCGGGCCGTCTCCGTTGGTCAAGACGCCGACGACGCCGTGGCCGCCGACCTTCTCAGTCACCTGGAAGTCGAGCCGGCGGAGCTCGGCGGCCATCTTCGCGGCCGTTTGTTCTTCCTCAAACGACAACTCCGGGGTCTGATGGAGCGACTTGTAAAGCTGGGTAAGCGGTGCAAGTTCGGTTTTGATCCAATCAGACGGCGCGGCGGCCGCGGCAGGCGACAAGGCGCCGGTTCGCAGCGAGAAAATCAACAAAAACGCGTTGGCGAAGGCCAGGCAGTTTGGTATTCTTCGTGAATTCATACTACTGTTCTCGTTCATTGGAGCCGCCCCGGAATCATCGGTCCGAGGCGGCTCCTTTTGTTAGGGCGGAAGGGGGAATGTGAGTCTGCGGCGCGGGGCGGCGGGGGATCGAGCGTTGCCGGGCACAGGAAGCTTGGCCTTCACCACGGCTCGGCGCGCGACAGTCGTAATAGCGCCGGTACAATCGCTCGCATGGCCCGGGCGCGGTGGCTCAGCGCCGCTTTCACCTGCGGGCCGAGTTGCCCGAACGTCCGGTGGTACTCGACGACCTCGAACAGCGGGTCGTAGCCGAAGCCGTTCGTGCCGGCGGGCTCGAAGGCGATTCTGCCGCCGCAAACGTCGTGGGCTTCGGCGCGAATCGTTCCGCGGGGGTCGGCCAAAGCGACGTGGCAGACGTACCGTGCGGTCCGCCGCTCGAGCGGCAGGTCGCCCATTTCAGCCAGCAGCTTGCGATTGTTTTCTTCGTCAGTAGCCGACTCGCCGGCGAATCGCGCCGAATAGACTCCGGGGCGGCCGCCTAGGGCATCGACTTCCAGGCCGCTATCGTCGGCCAGCACCCACGACTTGAGATGCTGGGCCTGGGTGCTCGCCTTCTTGCGGGCATTAGCGGCAAACGTGTCGCCGTCTTCGACGACGTCGATCGGGTTGGCGACGTCCTTTAGCGTGAGCACCTGGAAGTGATACGGCGCCAGCAGCTCGGCGAGCTCGCGACCTTTAGCGGCATTGGTCGTGCCAATGATGAGACGACGGTTGGGCATGCGACCATCTTAGCCTGCCGGCGCCCGACCAATGAAGCGCTATGCCCTGATCTCGGGCGGGCCATAACGGACGGCGGGCCATGGGTGGGACGATGCTCGCTCGGCGGAATGCTGCCGGCTACCGGCGCACGTAAGACGAGCTGATCGACTGCCTGGGCACCGCCATCGGGACGGGCAGGATGTCGAAGGGAATGCCCACGAGCCGCTTCGGATTGAATCCGTGGGCGACCTCGCCGAGGCCCTTGGAGAAACGGCTGTCGAACTGTTGCTTGATCTGCTGTTCGGCGGCCAGGAGCTCGCGGATCTTTTCCTCCTTGACGCCCATTTCCCGATAGACGGCGGCGTCGAAGCCTTGCGCCGGCGTCGCGGCGCCGAACGTATTGATGATAATTTGCGCCTCGGGAGTCGCGGGCAGCAGGCGGCCGTCCTCGGTTCGTTGCATCTCTTGGAAGGCGCCGACGGTCACGATGCTTTCGTGACGGTCATGGAATTCGTAGGCTTCCCAGCCTTTCTCGCGGAGCGCCACGGTAAGAGCGTGAGCGTTTTCCGCCGCGACGACCAACGGTTCCTTGGCCGTCATCGCCCGCGGGGCGAGGTTGTCGGGAATGCCGTCGTTCGCCTCCTTAAGCAGAGTCCGGCCGGTGAACGTAGCGACCTTGATGGTGTACTTGCCGGGGCATTTCAGCAGTGAATGCTCGACGTTCTTGTTCCATTTGGCGACATCCTCGTCGATTCCCGCGGGCGCGAAGTACTCCTTGGGAAGCAGCGGATTGCGCGTCAGGAAGGCGTGGCCCATGGGGCCGCGGACTTGCTGTCTGCCGAGCCGTTGCTGGAGCGACTTTTGGAACTGCCGGACGTCGATGAGGCTTTGCGCGGTGGCCTCGCCCGTTTCGACCTTGAGCGTCGCCGGCTCGAGCGTCTTAACGCGTTCGAGCAGACTCTGGGCTTCTGGATCGTCGATATGCGGGAACTCGCCGACCAGCACGGCGTGCTCCACCACCTGGCTGCCTCGCTTGTAGCGCCGGCGAATTGGGGCGCCGTAATCGTCGAGGCCGCGACCAAGTTCGGCCTCGTCGAGCTTGAACGTCATGCCGTAGTAGAACGCCGGCAGGTTGTGCTTGCTGCGGAGCTCGCTCACCAGTTCGCGGGCCTCGGCCTCGCCCCCGTCGCCCGTGAACGACGCGGCCATGATGAGCCAGGGGCCGTTGTCGGCCGTCAAGGTGTAATCGGCGTTAGGATCGAACTGCACCCGTTTGCGCGGGACCACCTGCCGCCAGAACGGCTCGGCGCCCGAGGCGGGAAGCTGGCTTAACGCGGCCGGGGCGACCACGGCGACAATGGCGAGTAGACGGCGACAGCGGGAGGCAGCCGTGCAGATCATGGCCGGTTCCAGGAACTGGGTGTTGGAAATGCGGCGGCAAAGTATCAAACCGATCGGCGCCGCGCCCAGGGCGATTACCCCGGCCGCGACGGCGTGAGCGCTTGGCCGGCGGGCGTATCACGCCGGTTTTATGGCCGAGGCGAGCCGGGGCCCGCGGCGGCGGGCCGTTTTAGCCAAGATTCCCGCGGCTGCGGCGAATGCCGTGCGGACAACCGCTATATTGGAATGGCGAGCCGGCGCTGGCCGCGAGTCGCCTGCGGGTTCGCCTCTGCCCTGCGGCGGCGCCCAGGACGCTAGCAGGGAAGGCTCCCCGCGAAGACGAAGGCGGATAGCACGTCGTCACATCGATCCTCAACCGGAGACAGGTACATGCGAGTCTTCATGCTTGGAATGTGGCTGGCCATCGCCATGATTGCCACGGGACCGGCCGTGCGTTCGCTGGCGGACGAGCCCGCGACCGACGGCACGGCTAAAGTCGCCGACGCGGAGGAAAAGGAGTCGTCCCAGCGCGAACAAGCGGACAAGGACAAGGCAGCTTCGGACAAGGCCGAGAAGGAGAAATCGGAGAAGGAGAAATCGGAGAAGGCCGACGACGAAGCTGACGCCAAGGCTTCGGAGGAGAAGAAGGAAGAAAAGCAGTCGACCGAGAAAGCCAAAGAGCGCGCCGACGAGGAAAAGGCGGCGGCTGAGAAAAAGAAGTCGGAAGCAGCGAAGAAGTCGAGCGACGCGAAGGAGGCCGACGGCGCAGCGGATAAAGCCAAGCCCGCGAAGGACGAGGCCAAGGCGGAAGCGAAAAAAGTCCGCCTGGCAAGTATTGTCATTGAAGGCGAGCTACCCGAATCGCCGGGCGAAATGACGCTGTTTGGCGATCTTGGCGCCGACCTGCGGAAGACGATCGCGCGGCTGGAGAAGGCGGCGGAAGACGAAAAGATTGCCGGCATCGTCCTGCACATCGACTCGGAAATCGGCCGCGGCAAACTCAATGAGCTGCGCGACGCCGTCAAGCGCGTGCAAAGCAAGGGAAAGAAGGTGTACGCGGTGCTGGAGTCCGCCTTCGGCTCGCAGTATTTGTTGGCCAGCGCTTGCGACGAGATTGTGTTGCCGGAGTCGGGCGACATCATGCTGCCGGGCGTTCGGGCCGAATTCGCCTTTTACAAGGACCTGCTAGGGAAGCTGGGCATCGAGGCCGACATGATGCATGTCGGCGACTACAAGGGCGCCGCCGAGCCGTACACCCGCGACAGCCTGAGCGAACCGGTCCGGGAGAACATGACGGCCCTGGTCGAGGACTTGTACGACGAAACGCTCTCGACCGTCGCGCGGGATCGTGATCTGCGCATCGACGATGTGAAAAAGGCCGTCAACCGCGGCCTCCTGCTGGCAGAGGAGGCGAAGGAAGCCGGCTTGATCGACCGCGTATCGTACCCCGACGAGTTCCGCAGCGTGCTGGCCAAGGAGTACAAGGCCGACGAGCTGGTCTACGTCGAGAACTACGCGAAGAAGAAGGTCGACGCCGACTTCTCCGGTCCGATGGGAATGATGAAGCTGTTGCAGACGATGATGGGCGAAAGCGACAAGAAGAGCGACGGCAGCGACCGGAAGATCGCCGTCATCTACGCCGTCGGCGCGATCATGACCGGCGAGAGCCAAAGCGGCGTGCTGTCCGGCAGCGTCATGGGCTCCAAGACGATTGTCGAGGCCTTGCGGGAGGCCGATAAGGACGACCGCGTCAAGGCGATCGTGCTGCGGGTCGATAGCCCCGGCGGATCGGCCCTGGCGAGCGATCTCATCTGGCGGCAAACGCAGGCCATCGAAAAGCCGATCGTAGCCAGCATGGGCGACGTGGCCGCCAGCGGCGGGTACTACATCTCCATGGGGGCCGACCGCATCTTCGCCGAGCCGGGGACGATCACCGGTTCCATTGGCGTCGTCGGCGGAAAGCTGTCGATGAAGGGGCTGTACGACAAGATCGGCATGAAGACCGAGGCCATCGCCCGGGGCGAAAACAGCGGCATGTTCTCGTCGACCGCCAAGTTCACTGACAGCGAGCGCCAGGTCATCGAGAAACTGATGAAGGACGTCTACGAGCAGTTTACCGCGAAGGCCGCCAAGGGGCGCGGCATGGAACGAGACGCGCTGGAGAAGCTCGCCGGCGGGCAGGTGTACACCGGCCGCGTGGCCAAGCGGATCGGCCTGGTCGATGAAGTGGGAACGCTGCGCGACGCCATTCAGTCGGCGAAGCGACTGGCGGGGATCGATCCGGATGAAAAGGTCGAGATTAAGGTGCTGCCCGAGCCGCAGAATCCGTTTGAAGCGTTGTTCGGCGCCGAGATGGACGCTGAGAAGGAGGTCGAGTCGCGGCTGCTGACGGGGCTGTTGGCGTTCGCCCCGGAGCTTCGCGGCGCCGTGCGGCACGCGCTGACGGCCCGCGAGGTGATGCACGAGCAGGTCGCCGTGATGCTGCCCTACTGGTTCGAGATCAAGTAGTCGGCGGCGGTTGCCGCCGCCATTGCTCCATCCGGCTGGTCGCCCGGCAGTGGGCGGCCAGCCGTTTTCTTTCAACTCGGCCAGTTGCTTTTTTAGCTCCGCAGCTACTCGCTCGTTAAAAATACCGGTTGGCTTCAGAATGGCCGCTTTGCCGCCGGGAACCTGCTGCAATTGGGTCGTTTTAGACGGCGTCAGGTCAAAAGTTTGGCCTTCCTGGGCAATCATGACGTTGAGCGGGTCGGCCAGAGGGTACTGGTTCTGGTGGAACTTGAGGGTGTCTTCTAAAATTTTTTCCAGGTCTTTGTCGGTGTAGGTGGGGTCGTAATGAAACAGAACCAGGTTTTTCACATTGGCTTCCTGGGCCATCTCGACGCCGGCCAGGGAGGAACTGTGGCCCCAATCCTCTTTTTC
>QEVI01000092.1 GCA_003576855.1 Planctomycetota bacterium | reverse complement strand
TGCCAGTAACACTCGCACGTCGGGTCGTAAACATCGCGCGCCGGCTTCAACGTGGCCAGCGCTGCGGCCTTTTCCCAAAAGCCTGGCAGCGGTTCGCGGTTGCGCCACGCCGCTTGAGTCTCGACGAACGCCAGCGGGTTCTCAAATCTGAGCCATAAATACGCAGCGTACGCCGCTATCCCCCAACACGAGCCGAGCAAGAGCAGACCGCTGACAAGTAAAAATCGCCCTCGTCGCTGGTCGGGGCGCCGGCCCCAAAGGTAAACGGCGAAGGCGACGACTATGGCCACGCCGACCGATCGACATGCCGTGAGCGCGCCTATCCACACGGCCAGCACCGCCGGTCGCCAATGCCGCCGCATGCCCACGAGCACCAACGTTTCGATCAGCAGGAACAAACCCTCGGAATAGGCCGCCCGATAGAACAACGAAAAGGGCCATGCCGCCAGGACGACTGCCGGCCATAACGCGCCCGCCACGTCGTCGTCCTTCTCGTTTGTGACTCGCTCATAGTAGATCACCGTGGCCAGAGCCGCCAAAAACGTACCGTGGGCGGTCAGCAGCAGCGCTATCCGCGGTTCGAAACCGGCCGCGGCGACGACTTTTCCCAGCAAGGGATACGCGGGAAAGAAGGCGACGCTCGACATGGCGCCGGGGATCCACTGATATCCTTCCTCCACGATGCGTAGATACCATTGCCCGTCCCAATGAGTGAACGCGTCTACAAAGTCGACGTCAGCGGGCCGATGAAACGCCATCGACGGCGTACGGACGTGGCGCCACCCGAACCAGAACCCCAGCAGGACGCAACAGGTAGTGACGTAGTAGACGGCCAGCGCCAGTACGATGCAGTTCCTGAGCGTTTGCCAGCAGACCCGCGAGCTTCGAGCGGCAGTCTTCACGGCGAATCCCGGGACGCTTCAATCGGCGGCTCAACGGCTCCTGCTGGCGGCCGGACCGCGGCCGAACTTGCGAAACAGCATGACCGCCGCCGCGAGCCCAACTACGCCAATCACCACCAGCGCGATTCGCAAGCCGCGATTGGGGGTCAGAATCTCAACGCTGCTTTCCGAAATGCCGTAATGCGGCAGGAAGAACTCCTCCGCCGGCCGGCGACACGGCTGCGGAGATCCGAACTCCGTTACCTTGACCTCCACGATTCGATTGCTCTTCATGTCCGCGTATTCCAGCACGTGGCGACGCGGCACGGGGATGTCGCCAAACCGTTGCAACTCGTTCGTCACGCGAATTCGCAATGTTTCCGCTTGCGTTGACAGTTTCTCAACGCCGCTTTGAATGACGGCCCACGAATCGGCTGGAGACAGCGTGGCCCAGTAGATGGCGTTGGGGGTCAACCCCGTTTTCGCGGGTCCTTGATAGCGGTAGGCGACGGTTACCGCTTCCTTCCCCTCAAGTCCTCGTTCACAACTGGCGGCGATCAACTGGAACTCGTCATTGTCGAAGATATCGCTGAACGGCCACCACCATATGCGCACAACGCTGCGGAGGTCTGTCGTGCAGACGGTCAACGCTCCCGACATGGGCTGCTTTGTGCCTTGCTCCCAGGGCTCGCATTCGACCAGTACAAAGGGCGCCTCCGGATTGGCCCGACTGACCTCAAACGAATACCGCTCATTGGCCACGCCATATTTTATTCCGTCGTGATCGACAGCGAGTTTGCGATCCGCTTCTTCTGAGACGGCAAGAAGCCATGTGCGTTCATCGCGCTCGACGGGATTACCAGGCGAGTCCGTGGAGCTAGTTCGGTGATGGATCCGCATTTCCAAGCCGCGCAACTCGCTATTGAGCTTTCTAAGCGCCGGCGGCGCCTCAGCAAGAAACCGCTCGGCGCATTGCGGATCAAGAACCCCCGGCGTGTAGACGAAACCGGCGACATCACCCACTTCGACGCAGCCTGCGACCCGCCCAACCGCCAACACAAATGTACCGACCGCCAAAACATGGCGCATGGTTTCGCCGAGTCCCCACACTACAACGCGCCTCGTTAACATCAAAGCCGAACGCTGCATGTGGCGCTCACATGCACTGACATTGCGTATTGTGACAACCGCAACTTCCCTTGTCGCACGTATAGCTCCTGCATTGAGTATCTCGCGTACAGCTTTGTTCAAAACACCGTTCTGACGTCGCCTGTGCATTGGCTGGCAAGGCGCACAAGCCGAGCGTAAGGCACATGACCGAGATCGTAGCGATAACTGCCGCCGCACTGCGTACCAGGACGACCATTTGCTCATCCTTCGGATTAGGGAAAAAGGGGGAAAGGGATAAACACGCGAACTAATCAATCCGCCAGCAAGCCGCTCGCCTGTGTCCTCCATCAGCGACTGACCAGCCTAGCGGCGCCCGCCCGGCCGACCTTGAGATGCAGCTTCACCGGCGGAGAAGGCCGGTCGAGAAAGAACTGCGCTTCCTGCGTATAGACGCCGCGGTCGTCCGCCGCCTGGTCGACCCGGAAGCGGACCCGGCGCGACTCGCCGGGCCCTAACTCCATTGGCAATTGTTCAAGGGCTACAAAGCACCCGCAACTCGTTCGCACCCCTTCGACGCGCACCGGACTGGGCGATAGGTTACGTAGCTTTACCGTGAGCGGCGCCGACGTTTCTCCCGCGGGAACGGCGACCTCGATGCTCGCCGGAGCAACCTCCACGATCCATCCTTCCTGACGCAGGACCAGATCGCGCAGCGCCGGGTATGCCCACAAAGTTAGGAGAATCAGCAGGCTGAGCGCGCAGGCCGCAGCGACGGCTCGCCAAACGCGTACGCGGGGGGGGGGGGGAATCATCGTGACAACCTCGCTAAGTCGATCGTTGGCGTCCATGCGGGCAGTTGTTAAAACCCCGTACTGCATGTCCGCCGGTTCGCGGTCCCAATGCCGTAGCCTGTATGCAAACAGCCGCATCACATGCCGCAAGTACTGCAAGTTCTCCCGTAAACCGAGTTTACTGCAGCCGCGCCGTCTTTCATCAAAAAAAATGGGGACTTCGCCCACGTCGCGACATGGTAGCTTGACGATCAATTCCAGCGCCACTTTGTAGCCCACGGGCGTCAAGTCGCTTGCTATGCGGCGATAGGACTCCCGTGACAACGCAAAGAACCCGCTCATCGGGTCGCTAACCGAGGTCAGCGGCCGGGCCAGCAACGCGCCCATACGCGAGAGCCAGCGTCGGCGTAGCGGCCACCGCTGGTCCGTGCCGCCACCTCTCAGGTAACGGCTGGCTATGGCCAGTTTATGCCGAGCAAGGCGCTCAACCAGCTCGGGGATTTGCTCGGGCGGATGGGAAAGATCGGCGTCCATGACGACTAGCGCCCCGCCGCGCGCCGCGTTTAGGCCGGCAATTACTGCGGACGAAAAACCTCGCTGGTGCTTCCGCACTATGAGCCGCACCGGATAAACGCCGCCTAGCTTCCGGCAAATTTCCGCCGACCCGTCCGGGCTATCGTCGTCAACAACAACGATTTCAAAAGAAAGACCAGTGCGGGACAACGCAGCGTCTATTCGCGCGACGAGTTCGCCCAGATTCTCCGCCTCGCAGTAGGTCGGAACGACGATGGAAACGTCGGGGGCGGCGGCCGCCACAGGGCCCCGCCCGATTGCGGCGGTCTCAAATGCCGCAGACATGCGTTTTCCCTCACAATAGCGAAGGCTATGTGCGAATCCGCTGTAACTAAACGACCCTTCAGCTTGGGCCTACTGATTGGCCGTGGTTACATCCAGTCTCGCTGGCGAAAAGCAGAAAAGCGACGGCCGCTGGGACTGCCCTGAAGCCGTCGACGCCAACTATGCTAATGCATTTTTTTGCCAAGTCAAGCAATTCCGGCCGGGCGCCAGACCTTCAGGATTTCAGAATTACAGCCGCACGGTGAGGAAGATCGAGTCTTACAAAAGCTCTTCCAATTCCGCGACGAGCTTTTCGAACCGGTCGAGCGCTGCTCGGACTGGCGCGGGCGTCGTCATGTCGACGCCGGCGTCCTTCAGCAGGTCGAGCGGGTCCTTCGAACATCCTCCCTTGAGGAACGAGAGGTAATCGTCCAGTTCCTGCTGGCCGCCGCCGAGGACCCGTTCGCTCAGGGCGATCGCCGCCGACAGGCCGGTGGCGTACTTGTAGACGTAAAACGCCCGGTAGAAGTGAGGGATGCGGAAGCACTCGAGCTGGAGCTGCTCGTCGATGGAGAACTCCGGTCCGAAGTACGCCGCTAGTAATTCGCCATAGATGCGCTGGAACGCCTCGACCGTCAGCGGCTCGCCCGCCTCGGCCATTTCATGGACGATCTTCTCGAATTCGGCGAACATCGTTTGGCGGATAATCGTCCCGCGGATGGCGTCGACATCGCGGTTGACCAGGTAGGCCCGTTCCTGGTCGCTTTGGGCCGCGTCCAGCAACCGCCGGCTGAGGAGTTGCTCGTTGAACGTGCTGGCGACCTCGGCGACGAAGATCACGTAGTCGTAATATAAAAACGGCTGACTTCTGGCAGAGTAGTAACTGTGCATCGAGTGGCCCGCTTCATGGGCCAGCGTAAAGACGTGGTCGAGCACCGTCGGCTGGTAGTTCATCAGGATGTACGGCGCCCCGTCGAAGCTGCCGCAACTGAAAGCGCCGCTTTGCTTGCCGCGGTTGGGGTAGCGGTCGCACCAGCGGGCCGTCGTCAGGCCGCGCCGGAGGACGTCGCCATACTCGTCGCCCAAGGGCTCGAGCGACTCGAGGACCACGTCGACCGCCTGCTTCCAGGTGTGCTTCTTATCGAGCTCGGTGAGGATCGGCACGTACGTGTCGTAATGGTGGATCTCCTTGAGCTTCATCTTCCGGCGGCGGAGCTCGAAGTATCGGTACAGCACCGGCAGCCGCCGCCGGACTTCGACGATGAGGTTGTCGTATACCGCCGCGGGCACGTTGTCGGGAAAAAGGGCCGCGGCTTGGGCGCTCTGGTACCCGCGCGCCTTCGCGTAGTACACGTCCCGCTGCACCGAACTGCTGAGCGTCGCCGCCAGCGTGTTCTCGTGGGCCTTGAACACGTCGTAATACTGGTGGAACGCCGTCTTGCGGACTTCGCGGCTGGGCGAGTGCAATAGCGCCGAAAACGAAGCGTGCGACAGCTCGACTTCCGCGCCGGTTTCGTCCTTCACCATGCCGAACCTGAAATCCGCGTCGTTGAGCTGGCGGAAGATCCGGTTCGAGGCGTCGGCCATCTCGGTCTGCATGGCCAGCAGCTTTTCTTCAGCGTCGGAGAGCGTGTACGGCTTGTAGCGCTTGATGCGCTGCAGCGCGAGCCGGTACGGGGCCAGTTCCTTGGCCGCCATGAAGTCGTTCAGTTTCTTTTCGGGGATCGCCAGGATCTCTGGCCGGATGTAGCTGGCCGCCTGCGCCGCCTCGCTGCCGGCGTGCTGCTGGCGGCCTTTCATGCGCTGGTAGGCGCTATTGGCCTGATCCTCGGCCGTCTTGAGAAATGCATACGTGCCGAGCCGCTCGCCGAGCCGGTCGAACTGCTCGTCGAACTTCAGGCAGGCGGCGAGTTGCTTGGCGCTTTGGCCGAGCGAGCCGCGGAACTTTTCGTACTTTGGAATAAGCTGCTTCCACTTCTCGAACGCCGTTTCCCACTCGGCGTCGTTGGCGAAGAGGCTGGCCAGATCCCACGTATCGTCGGGCTTCACCTTCTCGCGAACGGGCAACGTTCGCCGCTTTGCGGAAGCCTGGCCCTTGGCGGCCCGGCCGGCCTTGCTCTTGGCACCCTTCGCTGTCGCCATCGTGTAGCACCTGCATCGTCGTGGAGCGATTTGCCGGCGCCGCTAGCGCCGCCGAGTACAAACCGATCATTCTCTCGATCCGCCGGCCGACCGCGAGACCTACCGGACAAAAATTCGGCGACGAATGGCGGGCAAAAGCCCCGCCTTATGCGTTCGCCTCGTCCTCAAGCGAACCTGGCAATCGCGCGACGAAGTCCCGAATCTCGTCTCGCACCCGGCGATAGGGCGCCAGCCGTTCCGCTTCGCTCGCAGCCTCGCGGGCCAGATGCGGCGGATCATCGAACGGGCGATGCACGACCTTGGCGCCGCCGAAATACGCCGGGCACGTTTCATGAGCGTGCCCGCACACCGTGACCACGTAGTCGAAGGCGACGCTCCGCAGCTCATCGACGTGCTTGCTGCGCTGGGCCGCGATATCGACGCCCGCCTCGGCCATCGCCCGGACGGCGTCCTGGTTCATGCCGCCAGGCTGCACGCCGGCCGAGTAGGCTTCGATCGAGTCGCCCTTGAGGCTCCGGGCCCAACCTTCGGCCATCTGGCTGCGGCAGGAGTTGCCGGTGCAAAGAAACAGGATTTTCAGCATGTGCGATTTCCGCGCCGGCGGCGGCGTTCATTGGCAGGTGCCACGCACTCCGCGATTTTTCCATGAAACTGGCCGCGCCGCGAGCTACAATATCGCCACCCGACCCGCGGCGGCGCCTTTCTCGCGGGATTGGCGGCGCCCGAGTTAACATTGTGCCACGGAACCTCACCGATGACAGCCTTCGTGCGCCTTGCCGTGCTTGCCTCCGTCGCTCTGGTCGCCGCTTCGGCCGCCGGCGCCGACGCTCCGAGCAATGACAAGCGGTACGTCATTATCCATGCCGACGACGCCGGCATGTCGCACTCGGTGAATCGGGCGACTATCGACGCCATGGAGCGCGGGATCGTCTCGTCGGCCAGCATCATGGTTCCCTGCCCATGGTTCAAGGAGTTCGCTCGGTATGCCAAGGCCCACCCCGAAAAAGACTACGGCGTCCACCTCACGCTCAACAGCGAGTGGGACGTTTACCGCTGGGGTCCCGTCGCCGGACGGGAACAGGTTCCCAGCCTGGTCGATGACGAAGGCTATCTTTGGGACAACGTCGCGGAAGTCGCCGCCCATGCCGACGCGCAGCAGGTCGCCGTCGAGCTACGGGCGCAGGTCCAGCGGGCGCTGGACTTCGGCGTACCGTTGACGCACCTGGACACGCACATGGGCGCGCTGGTAAGCCGCCCCGATCTCATCGAGGTGTATGTGAAGACGGGCATAGAATTCAACCTGCCCGTGTTCTTCCTGCGCAACATCCCGGAGGAAGTGCCGAACGAAGCCACCAGGGCTCGCGGGCTGCAACTGGTCAAGGCGCTCGACGACCACAAGCTGCCGGTGCTCGATCACATGACGCAGATCTACGACCACGGCTCCTTCGAAGAGAAAAAGGCGGCCTACTTGAAGGCGATTGCCGAAAGCAAGCCGGGCGTGCAGTGCCTTATCATTCATTGCGGCTACGACGACGCCGAGTTGCAGGGGATCACCTCCAGCAGCAAACTTCGCGACACTGACCGCCGCGTCTTCATGGACCCGCAGTTCATCGAGGCGGTAAGAAAGACCGGCGTGGAAATCGTCACCTGGAAGCAGGTGCGGCAGATGAACGACAAGCGGCTTGCGGAACAATAAGCGGAACGGAGCGGCGCGAAGACCCCGGGGCGGGAGTTTTTGCGACTGGTTGCTCCCTTCTTGATGGAACGCCGCTCGTCGCAAAACGCTCCCCACCCCTTCGACGCCCGTTACGCCAATTCCGGCAATCGCTGCCAGAGCAGTCGCAAGCCGTTGAACACGACGATCACCGTGCTCCCTTCGTGACCGAGCACTCCTAGCCACAACGGCAGGCTGAAGAAGCTGCTTAAGACCAGCACGCCGATCATCGCGAACGCGAAGATCATGTTCTGCCGCACGCGGCGGCACGCAAGCCGGCTGATCCACACGGCCAGCGGCAGGGCCCGCAGGTCGTCCCGCATGAGAACCACGTCGGCGACTTCCAGCGCCACGTCGGTCCCGGCGCCGCCCATGGCGATGCCCACCCGCGCGGCGGCCAGGGCCGGGGCGTCGTTGACGCCGTCGCCCACCATGGCCACCTCCTCGCGGTCCGCCGCCAGGCGCCGTAGTTCCACGACCTTCTGCTCGGGCAAAAGACCGGCGCGGACTTCGTCGGCCTTGACTTGCCTGGCAATCGCCTGGCCGACGATCGCGTGATCGCCCGTCAGCACCACGATCCGGCCGATGCCGAGCCGCTTCAGGGCCGCAATCGTGGCGGCGGCTTCCGGCCGGATCTGATCGGCCACGGCCACAATTCCGTAGAGCTGCGGCAGGTTGGTCATCACCAGCAGCGCGGTCCGGCCCGCATCACGCAGGGACTGGGCTTGCTCGACGAGCGACGGCGGCAGCGGCGCATCGTGCGTGTCGAACAACCCCTCGCGACCCACGCCCACCCAAACGCCGTCGACGCGGGCATGCACGCCCAGGCCAGTATGGCTGTGGAACTCCTTCACCGGCTGCGTCGATAGCACGGCGCCGCGCCGGCGGGCCTCCTCGAGTATCGGCGCCGCCAGCGGATGCTCGCTCCGCTGCTCGACGGTCGCCGCTAGCGCCAGCAGCCGCGGTGCGTCGGCTTGCCGGTGGCTCCACACGTCGGTGACGATCGGCTTGCCGGTCGTGAGCGTGCCGGTTTTGTCGAACGCGATGACATTGACCCGGCCCAGCGACTCCAGGTGCACGGCGCTCTTGAACAACACGCCATGCCGGGCTGCGCGTGCAATGGCCGAGAGCATGACCGCCGGAGAACCGACGACGACTGCGCATGGCGACGCGGCCACCAGCAACACCATGGCGTGGTAAAAGGCGTCGTACCACTGGGCCGCGTGCGCGATGCGCACCGCCACGAGCGTGACCAACGACGCCGACAGCACGCCGATCACATACGGCCGTTGCCAGGACTCGACGAATCGCTGCGTGGGCGTTTTCTGGGCCTGGGCTTCTTCGACCAGCCGAATGATTCGCTGCAGCGTGGTGTCGCTCGGCGGCTTGGTCAGTTGCACCAACACGCTGCCGTTGCCGTTCATGGCGCCGGCGAAGACCTGGCTGCCGGGCGACTTGGCAATCGGCTCGCTTTCGCCCGTCAGCGTCGATTCGTCGGCCCATGTTTCGCCTTCGGTGACAACGCCGTCGACGGGGTAGCGCTCGCCGGGCCGGACGCTGACGACGTCGCCCACGGTCAACGACTCCACGGGGACGCGGCGCTGCTGGCGCCGCTCGCCGGAGACGATCGTCGCCTCGTCGGGGCGAAGTCGCACCAGGGCGTCGATAGACCGCGTGGTGCGAAACATGGCAAATGCTTCAAGGGCCCCGCTGAGCGAGAAGAGAAACAACAGGACGACCCCTTCGATCCAGTCGCCAATCGCCGCAGCGCCGGCCGCCGCAACGATCATCAGCAAATCGACGTTGAGATGGCCGCGACGCAGCGCCGCCAGGGCGGTCCGTAGAGGCCCCAATCCTCCGGCGACGTAGGCGGCGACCCAAGCCAGCGCGGCCCAGAATTCGGCATGGCCAGTGCCTGCGTACCGCAACGCCACGCCCAGCAGCCCCATCAGAGCGCACAGCGCCGTCGCGACGGCGGCCGAAATCGGAGGCGCCGCACGAGACAGCACGCTGGATCCAGCCGGCGTCGCGTCGACCATCGCTGGTGGCTCGCTGAGTTGGCCTGTTGGCTGCGTTTGATGCATCATCCGCCGGGGGTCGCCCGTTGTTCAAGCGTAGTCGGTCCGCCGGGGCTGGAGTTTCGTAGACGCGAAGCTTTTCGCGCGGACCCGCAGACCGGCGTACAAATGCACAAGCCCAATTGATTTTGTCCTTAGTGTGCCGGTTTAATACGAAGTGTGCGACGGGGAGCGCCCGCCGCGATCCTTCCATGCGCCATTTCGCACGTTTTTGGCTGTCGAGCGGGTGGCCCGATTTTTGCCCTAAGCACGCGGCGAGACGACGAACCCTGACGGACACTGGTGCGCGGGAGCGCAACTTGGTTCGACGATCCGTATGGGTCGCCGCTTTGCATGCGGATAAGAGCCGGAAGAGCCTCTACCATGGAAAAATCGCTAAAGCCTCGATTGTTAATCGGGAAGCCTGGACTGGATGGGCATGATCGCGGCGCCAAGTACGTCGCCCAGATTCTGCGGGACGCCGGGTTTGAGGTGATTTACACCGGCATTCGCCGAAGTCCTGAACAGATCGTCGACACGGCCATTCAAGAGGACGTGGCGGCGATCGGGCTGTCGCTGCTGTCGGGCGCCCACAACGTGCTGTTCGGCCGCGTGCTGGAACTGCTTCGCGAGCGGGGCGCCGAGGATGTTTTGGTGTTTGGCGGCGGGACGATTCCGCCGAAGGACGTGCCGCGACTAAAAGAAATGGGCGTAGCAGCGGTGTTCACTCCAGGCACGCCGGCGCGAGAGATCGTCGAGACGATCGACGGCCTGCTGGCCCAGCGCCCCGCGGTGTGAAGTCCGGTAACGCACGAGGATGACGGAAGACGGTACGACGGTTTTTAGTGATTGCATTATTCGGCCGTTTGCGCGGCGCCGGGTAACGGCGGAAAGCGCGCCGCTGGTTGGCGCCAGTTCGATCGCCCCGGTCATCTCGCTTTAAGTGATGGAACGAAGCCTGGATCAACTGGTGAGCGAAGCCCGCGGCGGCGGGCCGCGCTCACAGCGGGCCGCGGCGCGGCTGATGAGCGTGATGACCGATCAGCCGCACCGCTTGGCCGAGCTATTGGCTGGCAGCCGCGACTGGCCGCAGCCGCGGCTGGTGCTGGGCATCACGGGAGCGCCGGGGTCGGGCAAGTCGACGCTCGCCGACCACGTGGTGGCGGAACTGCGGGCCCTTGATCCGCGGCGGAAGGTCGGCGTTGTGGCGGTGGACCCGTCGTCGCCGTTCACCGGCGGCGCCCTGCTGGGCGATCGCGTGCGCATGATGCGGCACGCAACCGATTCGATGGTGTATATCCGCTCGCTGGCTTCGCGCGGTCACTTGGGCGGGCTGGCGCTTGGCGCCAAGGGAGTTGTGCGAGTCATGGGCCTGGTGGGCTGCGACATCGTCGTCGTCGAAACTGTGGGCGTCGGGCAAAGCGAAGTGGAGATCGCCCAGAACGCCGACGTGGTCGTCGTGGTGCTGGCGCCGGGGCAGGGCGACTCGATCCAGATGCTGAAAGCGGGATTGATGGAGGCCGGCGACCTGTTCGTGGTCAACAAGGCGGACAAGCCCGACGCCGCCCAACTCCAGCAGCAATTGCTGGCGATGCTGGAGCGATCTCGCACGGCGCGGCTCGATTTGGCGCACGGCGCCAGTGAGCCGCTGGTGTGCCACGGGCCGCAGCTTCAGGGGCCTGGCGGGCCGATCGACATTCAGCAGGATCGACCGCCGCCGCCAATGGACTTCGACGAGGAAACTCCCGGAGTGTTCCTCTGCAGTGCAGCCAATCATCAAGGAATCAAGGAATTCGTCGCGGCGCTCGAGGAGCTGACGACCCGCCAGGCCGCCCTCTGGCAGGCGAGGCGGCAGGAACAAGCCGTGGAAGAAATACGCCAAGCCGTGCTGGAAGAGGTCCGCCGGCGGGTCAGCCACGTGCTTCAACTGAATGGAAACGGAGAGAACCAAATTCGCCGGATTCTCGCCGGCGAGACGACGCTCAATGAACTGGTGGATTGGTTAATGGACGTGGCGGCCAGCGGAACGAACGCCAAGTCGCCGGCCGCGTCCGACGCAAAGTCGCACCTGCGGACCGAAGCCGCCGGTCGAGCCGAATTCGCCTGAGAAAACGGCATCGCAATTCTTAGCGCGCGTGGGGCGCACCGCCGCACGCCGCATCGCAAATACACTGCATAGAAGGCAAAGGGCCATGGGCAGCACCGCTGAAACCGCCGCACGAATCGCCACGGCGATCGACGCCTGGAACAACGGACCGGTCGCCAAGTCGCTGGCGAAGTTTCCCGAACAGCGCACAGCGTTCGTCACCGCGTCGGACAAGAAAGTCGAGCGGCTGTACGGCCCCGACGCCAGCATCTTCGACGATTACGATCGAAAACTGGGACTGCCGGGCCAGTACCCGTTCACGCGGGGCGTCCAGCCGACGATGTACCGCGGCCGATTCTGGACGATGCGCCAGTACGCCGGTTTTGCCACGGCCGAGGAGTCGAACAAGCGTTACCGATATTTGCTTGAGCAGGGCACGACGGGCCTGAGCGTGGCGTTCGATTTGCCAACGCAAATCGGCTACGATTCGGACGACGACATGGCTGCCGGCGAGGTGGGCAAAGTCGGCGTGGCGATCGATTCGCTTGCCGACATGGAGACGCTGCTGGAGGGGATTCCGCTCGACAAGATTTCCACGAGCATGACGATCAACGCCACGGCGGCGATCCTGCTGGCCATGTACATCGTCGTCGGAGAGAAGCAGGGCGTCGCGGCGGACAAGCTCAACGGCACGATTCAGAACGACATTCTCAAGGAGTACATCGCCCGGGGCACGTACCGCTTTCCGCCGAAACCGTCGCTGCGGCTGATCAGCGACATTTTCGGCTATTGCACCGAGCGCGTGCCGAACTGGAATACCATCAGCATCAGCGGCTATCACATCCGCGAAGCGGGATCGACGGCCGCCCAGGAAATCGCCTTCACGCTGGCCGACGCGATTTGCTACGTCGATACGGCGATCAAGGCGGGCCTGAAGGTAGACGACTTCGGCCCGCGGCTGGCGTTCTTCTTCGCATCGCACAGCGACCTGTTTGAAGAGGTGGCCAAATTCCGCGCCGCGCGGAGATTGTACGCCCGAATCATGAAGGAACGGTTCGGCGCCGCGAACCCCAAGAGCCTGATGCTGCGGTTTCATACGCAGACCGGCGGCGTCACTCTCACCGCCCAGCAGCCGGAGAACAACATCGTGCGGGTAGCCATCCAAGCGCTGGCGGCGGTGCTGGGCGGCACGCAGTCGCTCCATACCAACTCGAAGGACGAGGCGCTGGCTTTGCCGACCGAGGAAGCGGTGACAGTCGCGCTGCGGACGCAGCAGATCATCGCCTACGAGTCCGGCGTCACGAACACCGTCGATCCCTTGGCCGGCAGCTTCTTCGTGGAAAAACTCACGGATGAGCTGGAGGCCGAGGCCGAGGCCCTCATTAAGCAGATTGACGAACGCGGGGGCGTGGTCGCGGCCATCGAGCAAGGTTTCATCCAGAAGCAGATCGAACAGTCGGCCTACCGCTTCGGGCAGTCGATCGACTCGGGCGACCGCGTAATCGTCGGCGTCAACCGATTCACCTCCGGCGACGAACCGGACATCGACTTGTTCGAGGTGCCGGAGTCCACGACGCAGCGGCAGGTCGAGAAGCTGCAGCGCGTGCGGCAGTCGAGGGACTCGAAGAAGGTGGAAGCGGCGCTGGCCAATATTACCCAAGCGGCGGCTAGCGATGCGAACCTGATGCCGCCGATCATCGACGCCGTCCGCGAGTATGCCACGGTCGGCGAGATCTGCCGCGCGCTGGCCGTCGTCTTCGGCGAGTACGCGGAGTCGCACAGCTAACGCAAGAGGAACGCTAATAGGCGCTAATTGCCGCTAATGCCGCGAGAGGGGGCGATCGAAGACGCAAAAAATGAGGCGGTTGACGAGATACGGGGAGCAGACAAAAAGGGTAGTAGCAGACTACGGACAAAACTTGCTGATCAACGTACTGTTTTTACATCATTCATCCTTTTGCGATTATTTTCTTCCGTTTCGTTGCCCATTACGAATTAGCGACTATTAGCGTCCATTAGCGTTCCCACACAACCGAGGGAGCCATGATCAAGCCCAAAGCGGTGAATCACATTGGCATTGCGGTCACGTCGATTGACAAGCATCGCGAATACTACGAGAACGTGCTGGGCGCGGAATTCGAGGCGATCGAAGAAGTCCCCAGCCAGAAGGTCCGGGTGGCGTTCTACAAGATCGGCGAGCTGCGGCTGGAACTACTCGAGCCCAGCGACCCGACCAGCACGATCGCCACGTTCATCGAAAAGCGCGGCGAAGGCATGCACCATGTCGCTTACACGGTGGACGACATCGAAGCGCGGCTGGCGGACCTGAAGGCCCGGGGCGTGCGGCTGATCGATGAGCAACCGCGGCCCGGGGCGCACCATATGCAAATCGCCTTCCTCCACCCGAAGAGCTCGGCGGGCGTGCTGACGGAGCTGTGCGAGCCCCCGAAGTTCGGCGCCGGCTGAGACGCCAACGTTCGGCCCTTCGCTTTCCAAAAAGCGGCGGGGAGGCGATTGATACGTCCCTGGACATGAACCCTCGATAGACGCGCATGGCTGGCCCCTTTCCCACACTGACGGCCGAAGAAGCCGCCGCCATGATTTTCGACGGCGCGCTGGTCGGCTTTTCGGGCTTCACTCCCGCCGGCGCGGCGAAAGCCGTGCCGCACGCGTTGGCGAAGCGGGCTCGGGAGCTGCACGCTCGGGGCGAGCGGCTGAAGATCCGGGTCCTCACCGGCGCCAGCACCGGCGCCAGCCTCGACGAGGCCTTGGCCGAGGCCGACGCCATATCCTGGCGGGCGCCCTACCAGAGCAGTCGCAGCCTGCGGTCGCGGATTAACGACCAGCGCGTCGAGTTCGTCGATATGCACCTGTCGCACCTGCCGCAGATGGTCGAGTTCGGCTTCTTCGGCAATCTCGATTTCGCGGTCGTCGAAGCCATCGACGTCACCAGCGACGGGCGGGTGTATCTCAGCACGTCCGTCGGCGCGTCGCCGACCTTTCTGCGGCACGCCGACAAGGTGATCATCGAGATCAACCGGCATCATTCCAAGCGGCTGATGGAAATGCACGACATCCGCTTGCTGCCGCTGCCGCCGCACCGATCGTTCATTCCGATCGATCACGCGTTGGCGAAGATCGGCACCCCGTTCGCGTCGGTGGATCCGAGCCGCGTCGTGGGGATCGTCGAGACGGACGAGGCGGACGGCGTGGCTTCGTTCAATGAACCGGACGAAGTGAGCCAAAGAATTGCGGACCACGTCGTCCATTTCATTTTGCAGGAACTGCGCGCCAAGCGGATTCCGCCGGAGTTCTTGCCGCTGCAATCGGGAGTGGGCAACGTCGCGAACGCCGTGATGGCGCGGCTCGGCCACAACCGGGAAGTGCCCCCGTTTGTGATGTACAGCGAGGTGTTCCAGGACGCCCTGGTCGAACTCATGGAGATGGGCCGGCTGCGCGGCGCCTCGGCCACAAGCCTGACGCTCAGCGAAGAGCGGCTGGCGCGGGTTTACGACAACATGGACTTTTTCGGCCCGCGGATCGTGTTGCGGCCGCAAGAGCTGTCGAACAATCCGGGCGTCGTGCGCCGG
>QEVI01000091.1 GCA_003576855.1 Planctomycetota bacterium | reverse complement strand
GGCCCCTCGCGGCGGCGCCCGTGTGGCGGCGCTGCCCGCCGCCCGCGCGACGGCATGGCCGCCCGTTATCGTCCGTGGGACGGCGTCGCCGATGCCGCCGCGAACCTACGCCGCGCCGGCGACGGTCGCCGGCAACGCGACTGCTGTCCCCGGCAACCGTCCCACTGCGTGGGGGCCGGGACCGCACGCCTGGATCGAGCCGAGCATGGCCCAGCCGCGCACGGCCGATCTGCGTACCCAATCGCCGTTCTTCAACCCTCCGCCCCAATAGCCTTATTCGAGGCGCGTTATGACTCGACTGCCGTTTCAAATCGTGGTCTGCACGGTGTGGCTGTATTGGTTTTCGGTCCTGGTGATGATCGCGCGGAGCCGCCTGAAGCTGGGCGCCCGCGCCGGCGCCGTGCCGCGGTCGACGCGCGAGCGCTGGATGTGGTTGGCATGGGCGCCGACGATCGTCGCCTGGCAGGTGCTGCCCGACCTAGCGTATACCAGCTCGTCGCCGGCGTTGCGGGCCGGGGATTGGGCGGTCGCTCACCCGAACCACCTGGTCAACTGGTTGGCGGTCGCCGCGGCGGCGGCGGCGTACGTGCTGACGGTCCCCTGCTGGCTGGCGATGGGTTCCAATTGGAGCCTGGCCATCGTGCCCGGCAAGCAGACGAGCCTGGTCACGAAGGGCTTTTACTCGAAGGTGCGGCATCCGATCTACGCGCTGGGGCTGCTGCTGATGGCGGCGACGGTCGTCGTGGCGCCCTCGCCGGCGATGATGCTCGCGGCGGCGTCGCACTGCACCTTGGTGATGCTCAAGGCCGGCACGGAAGAGCGCTTTCTGACGGAAAAGCACGGCGAAAGCTACCTGGAGTATTGCCAACGCACGAGCCGGTTCGTCCCGTGGCCTGCGAAAGCGGCCTGACCGGTTGCCGCGACGTGTAGCGCTGGAGTCGAGGGGGTCGCGCGGTCAAGGGGCGGCGAGCATGGCAGAAACCGGACAGCGGCGGCGTTTCTTTCAGCTTCGCGTCTGGCACGGTATGACCGTGCGGGCCTGGCTGACGATGTTGCTGCGCAACGGTTTCCGGATCGCTCCGCGGCGCTGGTACCTGGTTCTGCTCATCACCGCGGCCAGCGTGGTGAACTCGACGCTGGCCCTGGTTCAGCGGCTGGCGCTAGGCCGGCGGATCGACCGCACGGAGCTGCCGCCCGATCCGCTGTTCATCCTGGGGCATTGGAGATCGGGTACGACGCTGTTGCACGAGCTGCTGGGGCTGGACGCGCGACACGCGTGTCCTTCGACGTACGCCTGCCTGGCGCCGAGCCATTTCTTGATTTCCCAGCGGCTGCTGGCGCCGTGGCTGCGCTGGTTGTTGCCGGCCCGGCGGTCGCAGGACGACGTCGTCGTCGGGTTCGAGCAGGCCCAGGAGGACGAATGGGCGCTGTGCGCCCTGGGGTTGCCGTCGCTGTACCAGACGGCCGCCTTCCCCAACCGCGATGCGCATGACTGGCAATACGCCGACCTCGAAGGCCTCGTGCCCGCCGTGCGTCGCCGCTGGATCTCGGCCTGGACCCGCTTGCTGCGCTGCGTTGCGCTCGGTGCACCGGGCAAGCGGCTGGTCATCAAGTCGCCGTTGCACTTGGCGCGGATCGAGGCAGCGCTGGAAGTCTTCCCGGACGCGCGGTTCGTGCACATCGTCCGCGAGCCGCAGGCCGTATTTGCTTCGACGCTGCGGCTATGGCAGCGACTGGCCGAGGACGAGGGACTGCAGGCGCCGCAGGCCGACCGCCTGCGGCCGTTTGTGCTTGAGAACTACGTGCGGGCGTATGAGTCGTTCGAGCGACAGTGCAGCCGGATTCCGCCGGGGCGGCTATGCCAGGTGCGCTACGAGGATCTGGTGGCCGACCCGGTGGGGCAGGTGCGCCGGATTTACGAGCACCTGGACCTCGGGGGATTCGACGCCGTGCGGCCCATGCTTGAAATGCGAGCCCTGCAGGCGGCGGGTTTCCGGACGAATCGGCTGTCGCTCTCGCCTGAGGAGGCGCGCCTGGTAAAGCTGCGGTGGGGTCCGCTAGCGGCGAAGTTCGGCGGCTATGGGCGCGAGGGTGAGTTGTGTGCGGCTTGAGGGCGGGGCGCGCTAAGCCGCGAGCGGCCGGCGCAGCTTAGTTGGCCCGGGCTTGGGCTACGATATCGACGTACTGCCGGGCAAGGCTTGCCAGCTCGTCCCAGTTTTGTTGGGCGAGAAGGTCTTTCTTCACCAGCGACGAACCGACGCCGATCGCCACCGCCCCGGCTTTGATCCACTGGGCGGCCGTCGTCAGATCGACCCCGCCGGTGGGCGTCAGCTTGATTTGCGGCATCGGTCCGTGCAGGTCCTTCAGGTACTGCGGGCCGAAGTGGTTGGCCGGAAAGACCTTTACCACGTCGGCGCCTCGGCTCCAGGCGGCGAGGATTTCCGTCGGCGTCAGGGCACCCGGCACGGCGACGCAGTCGTAGCGATGGGCCATTTCGATGACTTCGCCGCTGAGCACAGGCGAAAAGATGAACCGGGCGCCGGCGAGGATCGCCGCCCTCGCGGTCGCGGCGTCGAGCACCGACCCGGCGCCGATGAGCGCATCGCGGCCGAGGGACTGGCTGGCCGCGGCGATGGCCTCCAGCGCCCCGGGCGTGGTCATCGTGATTTCGCAGGCCCGGACGCCGCCGGCGGCGAGCGCCCGGCACACGCTGACGAGTTGCTCTCCAGAGTCGGCGCGAATGACCGCGATGACGCCGGTGGCACACAGCTCGTTCAACACGCCCAGCCGATCGTTCATGGGTTGACTCCTGTTGGCGGCGACCGTGCGGCGGGGACCGCGGGCTGAACGCCGCGGCTGGCCATGTCGCATGCGGTCGCCTTGAGTGTGAACGTTTCGCTAAAGCCGGCCGATCGTCATGCCGCCGTCGACGTGAATGGCCTGGCCCGTCGAGTAGGGAAGGTCGCCGCGGGCGAGCATGGCGACCGCCCGGCCGACGTCTTCGGGCTGCCCCCACCGCCGCTGGAGCGTCAGCCCCTCGGCGATCAGGCGGTCGTATTTTTCCTTCACGCCGGCGGTCATGTCTGTGGCGATGATGCCCGGGCGGATTTCATACACGCGGATGCCGTACTCCGCCAGTCGCACGGCCCACAGCCTGGTCGCCATGCTCGTTCCGGCGCGGGCCATGCAGTAATCGCCGCGGTTGATCGAGGCGAGTTTCGCCGACACGGACGAGATGTTCACGATGCATCCGGCGAAACTGGCGTCGGCCTGCCGCTGGACGATCATCCACCGCGCGACGGCCTGCGTGAGAAAGTACGGTCCTTTCAGATTGACGGCGAAGACGCGGTCGAACGATTCCTCGGTCGCTTCGAGGACGTCGTCCCGTCGCGGCGGGGCGATGCCGGCATTGTTCACCAGCAGGTCGAGCCGGCCGAACCCGGCGTCAATCGCATCGAGGCAGCGCGTGCGGTCGGCGGCGAGGGCGACGTCGCCGCGCAGGTACTCCACCTGCGGTGCGAGCGAGCGCAGCGACTGGAGCACGTCGCGAACTTCCCCCTCGGAGCGGATGCCGTTGATCGCCAGCCGCCAACCCTCGGCCGCCAGCGCCCGGGCGATGCCCAGCCCAATCCCGCGACTGCCGCCGGTGACAAACGCCGTTTTGGTCTTCATGGCATTGGTTACTGCTGTGAAGCAACTTCTCGCAGAGGCGCAGAGGCGCAGAGCGGAAGGAGTGTTCAGATCGAGTTTAGATGACCTCTCGCTAGTCGAATTCGGTCAGCCGTCATCGTTGTTGGAAACAGGAGGGCGAGCAACCCATAGGACCGATTCCCTCTGCGCCTCTGCGCGAGATGCTTGCGTTCACCCCACTGGAGCGTGAAACGCATAGTAGGGTTGGCCGCGGGCGATTCTCTCCAAATAAAGCGCCGCTTCGAGCAGGTGGTAGTCGCCCCACATGCACGCTTCGCCGTAGGGAATTTTCGAGCCGGGCGGGATGTGGTCCCAGCCGCGGGGCCGATGGTAGATCGTATGGAGCAGCAACCCGTCGTGTTGCGGGTCCTCGGCGAGATACGGCGGGCCGAGCAGCGTGTGGAGCGTCGTCAGCCCGGCTTGCCAGTAACGGTTTCCGCGGTCTGGCAGATCATGCTGTTGGCATCGTCGGCCGAGGCGAAGCAGCGCCTGGCAGGCGATCGCCGCGGCCGAGCTGTCGACGGGTTCGTAATCGTTGAAGGGGTTCGCCGGCTGGTTCAAGTAATCGCCCAAACGGGCCAGCCCCGGCGCCCCGGTATCCCAGTAGGGGACTCCGTCGGCGGGCGTCTGGTCCAAGTAAAAGTCGCACGTGGCCTGGGCCGCTTCGAGCATGAACTCGGCAATCGCCTCGCGGCCGCCGTAGGGGGCCAGTTCGTCGTCGCTGAGCGCGTCGAGGAATTCGAGCTGCTCGGCGTAGCCGAGCATGATCCAGGCCAGGCCGCGGGTCCACGTGCTGAACGGCGAGTACCCTTGTTGCGTGCTGGGGCACCGGTAACGGCCATCGTTCATGTTGAAGATGCTTTCGTGGGCGACGCGGCCCGGCACGTCGAACGCGTCCCGGCCGGCGCCGTAGTAGACGTTGAACTCCGCCGTCGCGCGGGCATGCTTGACGAGCCGCTCCAAGAGGACGATCGGCTCGTCGTTCTCGCCGAGCGCCTGCGCGCCCAGCAGGTGGCCCAGCGCCAGCGCCCGCAGCGAGCGGATCGTGTCGCTGAACAGCGAATGCGGACCGTTGAACGAATAGACGTACCCTCCGCCGTTGTGCAGCCGGCTCCAGCGGGCCGCTTGCACGGCCGCCGACGATTTCAAGGCCAGCTCGTAGTATTCCAGTTGAGGGACGTCGTCCGGCAGGCGGCCTTCCAGAATGAGTCGCCGCATATTGCCGTAGGTGCTGACGTTGTTGAACCCATGATCGTGCACGCCGAAATGCACGACATGCGAGTGCATGTCGGCGCGGGTGCCGGCCCGGCCGACGCCGAGCAGCTCGTCATCGCCCATGGCGTCGAACGCCAGCAGCGCCGAGCCGTACTGAAAGCCGCGCGTCCACTCGGTCCACCCTTGCGGCTGGTAGCGGCCGGCGCGGGTGATGACGGGCGAGGGCGCGCCGTGCGGGAATCGCCCGGCGACGCGGCGGATTTTTTTTGACGCCAGTTGCCACAGCCGCTGGCATCGCGGCAGCAAGTCCGCCGGCGCGAGCGAGGAGTCGATGCTGATCATCGCTGCATGATCGTGCTCGTTGGCGCATTTGTCCAGCACGGCAATCGCAGGGCAGAGGGCCGCGCCTAGGCGGAGTTCGCGGCCGTGGCCGCCGTTCAGATTGGCAGCAGAATCTCCCCGCGGCCCAGCTCGAGCATGTCCCCGTGGTGCAACTCCACGCGGCCGGCCAGCAGCCGCAAGCCGGGCGGAAAGAAATTCGCTTCGTGCAACTGCTTTTCGACCAGGTGGAGCACGGGCAGCGGCCCGGTGTATCCGTGGCGAAAGGCGAGCGACAACTGCGGCCGCTGCGGGCCGAACACCCCGATCGTGCCGCGGAGCATGCCGGCGCCGGGGTGCGCGCCGCATTGGCCGAAGACCAGGATCGTGCCGGCCCGCATTCGCGTCCCAAGCCGCTCGCCCGCATTGCGGGCCACGGCGATCATGCCGCGGCGCATGCGGTGGCCGAGGAGCCGACCGGCGTCGCCGTCGAGGAGGATCGTCCCGCCGTTCATTCCGCGACGGCTTCCGGGATAGGCGCCGCCGACGTGGTCTCCGGCGTCGCCGGCGAGGCGAATCGAGCCGCCGCGCATTTCGGCGCCGAGCCAGTCGCCGGCGTCGCCGCGGATTTCCAGCCGCCCGCCGCGCATGCCCGCCCCGGCGTGCCGGCCTGCCGATCCGTCTACGAGGATCGAACCGGCGGCCATGGCGGCCCCGATGCCATGGACCCGCGAAAAGTCCCCCACAAGCTGCCAGTGCAAGTCGCCCGGCGAGCCCTCGACGTGAAACAGCTCGCCGAGCTCCGCTTGCTGATTTCCTTGTCGCACCGGCGTGCGGCGGAGGTCGTCGAGCGACCGGCCGGCCGCCGCGTCGCAGGTCACGCCGGTGAACTCGACTGGCACGTCCAGCGGCGACAGCATGGTAATTCGCAAGGGCATCGCAGCGACGTCCGTGGCAACAAGCAACCAGGACCTTTATACAATAACCCATCGCCGGCAGTGCAATACCCACCGAGCCAGTGAATACCACGCACGCCTCCCAACATATATAGCCGGAGGGCCGCCGCCCTCCGGGGCGCCTGCGGGAGGGCCTTCGCAACGACACGGCGACGGAGCGCTTTCCGGATCGCGTGGCGATCCGGCTAGTGGGCGGATTGAGGCGTACGCGATTTTCGCGGGGGCGGCAGTATGGCTGAGGAACTACTAGCGAGCGCAGCGCATGGTCGCCGGGGGGCGGTCGTGCTGTGCGGGGGGGAGAGTCGCCGCATGGGGCGGGACAAGGCGTCGCTGTTGTTTAGCGGCGAAACGCTGCTGGCTCGTACCGTGCGCATCGCGGCCGGCGCAGCGCCGGCGGAGAACATCGTGGTCGTGGCGGCGCAAGGGCAGGCGCCCGGGCGAGCGCAGCAGGTCGCCGTCATTCACGACAAGGAGCCGGCGCAAGGTCCGCTAATGGCCGTTGCGGCGGGGCTGCAATTCCTGGTCGAGCGAGTTGACGTCGCCTTCGTCACCGGTTGCGACGCGCCCTTGCTAAAGCCCGAGCTCGTGGATCGATTGTATTGCCTGTTAGAACAAGACCCGGCGTGTGACGCGGTTGTGCCGCTCGTTGACGGGCGGTTGTGTCCGCTGACCGCCGTGTACCGGACGCGATGCCACGCGCCGTTGCAGGAGGCCGTCGCGGCCGGGCGGCGGTCGTTGCAGCGGGCGCTGGCCGGCGGGACGCTGCGGGTCCGGCAGGTCGCCGTGGAGGAATTGCGCGCCGTCGATCCGGGGCTGGATAGCTTTCTCAACTGCAACACGCCGGAAGAACTCGAGGCGGCGCGACGTCGGTCAACGCTGGCTGGCGACTTGTGAGCTTCCTGCGGGTGAAGGGAGGGGGAATCAAAAGATGCTCTTAGGCGGTCGTCGACCGCGCGACGCCGTAATTGCTCAATCGCAGCGAGTAGTGCTTCTCGAACCACTGCTCGAGATGCGGCAGGCGTTGGGGGTCGTAGGCCGGCGCGTTGAAGAGCGTTGCGCCGGCGGGGGTGCGGCGGATTTCGCCCTGCTCGACGACGATTTCGCCCCCTTTGATAACCAGCCGCGGCAGCTCGAACATCGTTTGGCGGTTTTCGTTCGGGGTGTAGATCGTCACGTCGGCATCGGCGCCGGGGCCCAGGTGGCCCTTGTTCGCGAGCCCGAGCGCGCGGGCCGGGCCGGCGCGGGTGATGACGGCGATCTCCCCCAGCGTGTACTGGCGATCGAGGTCGCCCAGCCGGCACCGCTCGCGCACCGCCGCGGGGCAGCGAGCCAACGACTCGCGACGGAACTCGCGATCCATCAACAGCCGAATAATCTGCGGATAAGCGAGGAACGACGCCCCGTTGGGATGATCGGTGCTCATCATCACTTGCCAGGGGTCGTCGACGAGCAGGTACCACTCCAGGCCAATCGCCCATTGCAGGGCGTGTACAACCGACTTGCGGCGATACTCGATCGGCGTGACGCCGCAGCCGGCTTCGACTTCAACGTCGCAGTTGTACCACCGCCGGCCATACAGCTTGTGAAGGAAATACGCCGCGGCGCCGTCGCCCGTCATCGCCATGGCCTCGCCGAACAGCACCTGGCCGACGTCCACGGTGATGTTCTTCTGGGCGTTGACATACTCGGCCAGCTCGCCGACGCGGCTCGACAGGCTGGCCTCCTCGCCGGCGCCGCCGCCGTAGCTGTGAAACTGGACGTGGGCCAAGTGGCCGCGATGGCCTTCGAGGGCCTCCATCGTGGCGAGCGTGGTGCGCCAGTTGCCGGGCATGCCGAGCTGGTTGCAGTGAATGTGGGCCGGATGCGGCAAGTTCAGGTCGTTGGCGGCGGCGACGAGCTCGCGAATAACGTCGCGCGGCGTCGCGTCGTAGCCGGGCACGGGCTCGTCGAGGCCATGGTTGCGCGCCGCGGGCGTCCGTTTCCAGGCCTCGACGCCGCCGGGATTCACGAGCTTCGGCGCGTAGGCCTTCGCACTGGCGAGCAGCCAGGCCACGAACATCCGCAGTTGCTGGCGGTCTCCGCGCTCGATGCATGCAAGCGCGTATTGGTTGTTGCCCATGAGCACGAAAAGGCCGTTGTCGAGACAGGGCGTATCGCCGAGCTCGAGGTGGGCATGCCGAGCGCCGAGCGGCGCGACGGCGGCGTCGAATGCCGCCGTATAGCCCAGAGCCGCGTACAGGTAGCCGGTGGCGAACGTGCTGGGAACCGGTCCCCGCGTGCCGCTGCGCGTGCTGGCCGTCCGCCGCAGGACGTTCGCTTCGCCGCGGCGCGATTCGGGGCTGATCCGCCGCGCCGCGTTAGGCTTGGCGCCGGCGATGTGACAATGGATATCGACCCCGCCGGGCATGACGACCAGGCCGCTGGCGTCGATCGTTCGCGCGGCCTTGATCGACCCGTCCGCCGGCGGCGCGACGATCTTGCCGCCGGCAATCCACAGGTCTCGCACCTGGCCGTCGACGCCGTTGGCCGGATCGTACACGGCGCCGCCGGCGATGCAGGTTAGGTCGGCTGGTGGCATGGGGGCTGGATGCTGGATGCTGGATGCTGGATGCTGGAGGCTGGGGGCTGGGGGCTGGGGGCTGGGGGGCGTTGTTTTATGGAAGCTCCGGCAATCGTAGTGGACCCGGTAACGCGCGTACAGCACCGGCGTTGGACGCAGTCGGCGCTGCTGCTGGCGATGCTCTCGGCCGCGTTGGCGGCGGCGTTTTTTAGCTTGTCGCGGGCTGTGGTTCGGGGCGCCACGGGCGATATCGACCGCCGCATTCTTCTGGCGATGCGCGTACCGGGCGATCTGTCGAACCCCGTCGGTCCCCGTTGGGTCGAGGAACTGGGGCGCGACCTGACGGCGCTGGGCGGCGTGGCGGTCATCGTCTTGTTGACTGCCTCGGTGACGGCGTTCTTCTGGCTGTCGTCGATGCGACGTGCCGCGGCGTACGTCGCGCTGGCCAGCCTGGGCGCGGTGCTGCTTAGCGGCGTGCTCAAGCAGGCGTTCGATCGCCCGCGGCCCGACCTGGTTCCTCACAACTCGCACGTCTACACGTCCAGCTTTCCCAGCGGCCATTCGACCATGGCGGCTGCGGCGTATCTCACCGTGGGAATGGTCGCCTCGCAGTTCGCCTCGCGGCGGCGGCTCAAGGCGCTGATTATCGGCGTGGCGATGTTCGTCACCGTCGCCGTCGGAGTGAGCCGCGTGTATTTGGGCGTTCATTGGCCTAGCGACGTGCTGGGCGGCTGGGCCGTCGGCGTCGCCTGGGCGTTGTTGTGCTGGTGCGGCGGCCTTTGGCTGCAAGACCGCGGCATGCTCGAACCGCAGATCGAGGCGAAGCCCGCGCCGCCGGACACCCTTTTGTGAACAGGCGCGCCGCGCGGAAAGCTCACGGCCGCCGGGCGGCGAGGCGTTGGTTGATTTGGCCGAGGATGCGTTCGACGGCCGGCAACGTCGACGGCGTCGCCGAACGTAGCGGCAAGACCACGCCGTCGCTGCGGAAGATTTCGCCGTCGGTCTCAATCCCGAACCGCGGCGTGAAGAACGCGACGGCGGCCGACGCCGCCGTCGGGCTCAGGCGCTGGTCCAGCACGATCGTCGGCAGGGCGCGAAGACCGGCAGCGGCCCGCCCTCCCAGGGATTCGAGCGGATCCACTGCGATGATGACGGCGGCGTCCGCCTCCCGGCGCTCCAGCACCGCGGCGGCGGACGCTTCGCCGGGCCGGTGCTGCGGGTAACCGGCGCCGAAGTCGACGGCGCTGGGGAAGCCGGTTTGCCAGGTCAGCACCTCGACGGCGCCCTGGGCATTGGGCGGCGGGCCCAAGCAAAGCGCGACGGCGCGCGTATGCTCGTGCAGGTCGTGCACCAGCTCGGTGACTGGTTCGGCATGTTGCGGACCGTGGAAGATCGCCGCGTAGCGGGCCGACTTAAGTCGCTCGGCGAGATAGGCCCATTGCGCGACGGTCGCCCCCGTCTGGCTGGCAGTTGCCCGTTCGTCGATGGCGACGGCCCGTACGAGGGCCCTTAACGCCGTGAGCGCCGCTTCGTCGCCGGCGGCTCCCAATTGCAGAAACTCGTCGCTGGCTTGCGACGTCGCGGTGCGCCGCATTCCCACGGCGATGACTCGCCGCGCGATCCCCTCGGCGCCGCGGGCGACGAGCGGCGGCCGGGCGAAACGTTCCATGTGCCGCGGGTGAGTGACCATGGGATCTACGTTCCAGTAGACCACCAGATCGGCGCGCGAGGCGACCTCGCCTAGCGTGGCGGTCACCGCGCCGATGGATTGCACCGCCGTATGGTCCGGGCTGCGGCCGCTGTCGTCGACCGGGTCAAGCACGGCGCCCAAGCGGTCGGCCAGCTCCACGGCGGCCCGCTGGGCGTCGCACGTAACCCGCTGGAGGCCCATCACCAACGGCGCTTTCGCCGCCAACAGGATCTCGACGGCCCGCTCGATCGCCTCGTCGAGCCCCGCCGGTTCGCCGTCGATCAAGCACGCGGCGGGCGGCGCTAGCGGCGGCCGCAGGAGAAACGTCTCGGCCAAAGGGCAGGGGGGGTGGACATGGGTGATGCGACCGCCGTCCACCGCGAGCGTCAGGTCGTCGCAGGCGCAGCCGCACCCGGCGCACACGAAATCTCGCAAGAGCCCGCCCGTATTGCCGTCCCCATCCGCTTGCGGCGTAGCGTCATTGTCCACGCATTAGCCCTCCCATGGCGCCGCCTATCGTCCCGTCCATCGGCGCCGCTGCGGCCTGCGAACTGAGCGTCGCCAGCACGCCGACGACCAGGTACGCCAACAACAAAAACCACCAGGCCAGAACGACCATGGGCGGCGGATCGTAACCAGCCCACTGCACGACCAGGCCCAACAGCGCCAGCGTGCCCAGGATGACCGCCAACGGAGCCGCGCCGCCGAAAATCCGGATCAGGCCGACGATCACCGCGGCGGCCGTCATGGTGGCGAACAATTGCCGCAGCGAGAAGGTGAACCACGGCGCCGGCGCACGGGTCGCCTCGTCGCGGCCGGCGGCGTCGGTCGAAGGGTGGGCGGCGCCTTGGGTGGAAAAAAACGCCTCCCGCCGCCGCTGGCGCTCGCGCTCGATGCGGGTTTCTTCGCGGTAGACCCAGAAGTAGCCCGAGGCGACGGTCGCCATGGCGATCAGGAACCACGCCAGCCCGCTGGGGAACAGGTGAAACAGCGTCAGGGCCAACGCCAATAACGCGGTAAGCGCCAACAGATGCCGCGTTGAAAATCGGAAACGCCGCCACCGCGACCAATCGACGTCCAGGTCGCTGTACGGGCGCGGCTGGTCCTCGTAGAGCTCATCGACGTCGACGCCCTGCAAGGCCCGATCGGTGCGGGCCTGCGCCCGGGCCTGCTCGTGAGCCAGCACCTCCGGGTCGATGGGCTCCAGCTCCAGCTCGTCCTCGTCGTCGCTCGTGGGCTGGCCGCTGGACATGGCGAAGCTTGGCTGGAGTGTTCCCTCGACGCTGGCCGCCGGGCTGCCAAGTCGGGCGGCGCCGACGGGGCCGGTCGGGGCAAGTCGGCCAGTATTCTCACCCCTGGGGCGCCGTTGAGCAACCGCGTCCCTTGCCCGTTGAAAGGCAGCGTGCGAACATGCGACCAGGAACTTCCAGGGAACCGGAGGCCGGCGATGCACGTCATTCTTAGCGCGCTGGGCAGCTATGGCGACGTGTTGCCGATGGTCGGCATCGGCGCCGCCGCGCGGGCCCGCGGGCACCGGGTGCAGGTCGTCGCAAACCCTTACTTCCAAGACGTCGTCGCGGGAGCTGGGCTGGAGCTGTTGCCGCTGGGCACGGCCGACGAATATCGCGAGCTGATGCAGCACCCCGACCTGTGGCATCCGCGCCGCGGGCTGAAGCTGGTTCTCGGCCGCGGGGCGGGCGCCTACCTGCGGCAGGCGTTTGCGACGATCGATGCGAACTACCGGCCCGGCGAAACGGTGCTCGCCGCCCACGGATTGGATTTAGGCAGCCGCCTTCTCCACGAGCTCCGCGGGGCTCCGTTGGCAACGGTCCACTTCGCGCCGTTCGCCCTGGTTTCGCTCCACGATACGCCCCGCTACATCGGCGTGCCCGACATGAAGCGTTGGCCGCGGTGGCTCAAGTATGCGCTTTACCGCTTGGGCGACGTAGCGATGGTCGACCCGGTGATCGGGCCGCCGCTGAACGCGCTGCGCCGGGAACTGGGGCTGCCGGCGGTTCGGCGCATTTACAGTGTGTGGAATAACTCGCCGCAACTGGTGCTGGGGCTGTGGCCCGACTGGTTCGCGCCGCTGCAACCGGACTGGCCGGAGTGCACGGCGCTGACGGGTTTTCCGTTGTGGGATCCGCCGGCTGAGCACGCCGCTGGCGCGGACGTGAATGCCTTTCTCGCCGCCGGCGAGCCGCCGATCGCCTTCGCCCCAGGATCGGCGAACGTGCAGGCCCAGGAATTCTTTCGCGTAGCCGTCGAGACGTGCCAGCGCATGGGCCGCCGCGGCATGCTATTGACGAAGTACCCCGCGCAGGCGCCCGATCGCTTGCCGCCGACTGTCCGCCAATTCGGCTTTATACCGTTCAGCATGCTGCTGCCCCGCGTGGCGGCGCTGGTTCACCATGGGGGAATCGGCACCTGTGCGCAAGGCCTGGCCGCCGGGATTCCCCAGGTCGTTGTGCCGATGGCGTATGACCAGCTCGACAACGGGTTGCGGCTCCAGCGGCTGGGCGTGGGCGCCGTCGTGTCGCGGCGGAGGCTGGCCCCGCGGCGGCTGGCGCGGGAACTGAACCGACTGCTGACATCGCCGAGCGTCCCGAGGGCATGCGCCGAACTGGCGCAGCGGTGCGACGGGCCGGCGTCGCTAGAGGCGGCGTGCGATCTGCTGGAGCAACTGCACGCCAATCGCCGCCGACCCGCGGAAAGCTGCTTGCCCCAGCCTTCGCACGCGTCGAAGTATTGAGCGGCGCTTGGGGGCGGGGGGCCGTGGGACTATGGGGCTATGGGACTATGGGACTATGGGACTATGGGACTATGGGACTATGGGACTATGGTCCTACGGTCCTACGGTCCCACGGTCCCACGGTCCCACGGTCCTACGGTCCCACGGTCCCACGGTCCTACGGTCCTACGGTCCCACGGTCCTACGGTCCCACCGTCCCGGGCGCTTTCTGTCCGCCCGCCGGCGCCGCTAATACCGCACCGCGGGCTGCCACTGGTTGGCCGTGCGGGCGTCCGGCGTTGAGGCCAAGATCGGCGCCGGCGGCGCCCCGGCCCCGGCGGCTTGCAGGGCGGCGACGCGGGCCGAGACCTGCGGCTGGTAGCGATTGATCGCCAGCGAGCGGCGGTAGTTATCCAGCGCCTGCGCGCGATCGCCTTCGACTTCGCGAAGCCGGCCTAGCGCGGCCAGCGCGCGGCTGTTGTTGGGGTCAATGGCCAGGGCCTCGACGAGCCGCGCGGACGCGAGTTGCGGGTTGTTCTGTTCTTCCAGCAATCGGGCGAGCTCGACCCGCGGCTCGGCGATTCCAGGGCTGCGGGCCGCCCAGCCTTCGAGCAGCCGAAACGCGGCGTCGGTTCTGCCGGTCTCCACCAGCAAGACGGCCAGGCCGCGATAGCACTCGGTGTGGTTGCCGTCGTGTTCCAGGCACTGGTTGTAAAGCCGCTCGGCTTGCAGCAGGTCGGCCTGTTGCCCGGTTAGTTTGCCGCTCTTATGGAGCGAAGCGGCCAGGTTGTAATAACTGGTGGCCGACTTGGGGTCGTTGGCGATTGCGCTCTGGAACTTCTCCGCCGCCTGCTGGTACGCCCCCGCCTGGTAAAGCCGGACGCCCTCGGAGTTCAGCGCCGTGGACGCGACCTGGCTGCAGCCGCACGCCAGGGCGGCCACGCAGGCGGCAGCGAGCATGCGGCGACCGTGGGAGAATCGAGTCGTCATCGGCGATAGAGAAACGGTCCGGCGGCGGATTAACAGCAGCGGCTGACAGCCCCAGGCGCGGCGGAGGTTAGCAGGGAGCGGAAGTCGCCGCAACCGCAGCCTCCCAGCGAGCGAGTTTGCGAGATTGCTTAGGCTGCCAGGCCGCCGGTCCGTCCGCCGAGCCGGCGCATCCCGCCCATCCGGTGCGGCCTGCCTTTGTTATGCTGGACCGACCGCCAGCTTTCGCTCATCCGCACCACGCGCACCATCCGTCACGATTACGCAGACGCGATCTTTTTCCCAGGCGGTCTATTTCCCCGCCGGCGGCAGTCGATGACTGCTAGCGTCCGGCCGCCGCTGCCGGTTCGCCTCGCCCGCCGCGGGCCCCCGCTCACCGAATTCGACGGAGATTCTGATGGCCGCCAAGAAGACCGCCTCCGCCTCGCGCGCCGCGCATGCTCGCGACAACGCAGCCCCCAAGCAACGCGCCGGCCGGAGCCCCCGTTCGTCGAACAAGCCGGCCGCGGCTGGCGATGAAGTGGTGACGCTGGATCGGCGGCGCACGGCCCGGCGCGAGAGCGAGGAGGCCCCGGCCGGCCCAGCGCCGGCCATCGAGCGCCGCGCGAAGGTCCAGCGCCGCCGCCAGATCGATCCGACGACGTGCGAGCGCGACTACTCGGTGCAGGAAGTCGAATTCATGAACGCGATGGACCAGTACAAGCGGCAGAGCGGGCGCATGTTCCCCACCTGCAGCGAAGTGCTGGAGGTGATTCGCTCGCTGGGATACGTTCAGCTTTCGCCGGCGGAACGCGCGCTGTTGACCCCCGAAACGACGCCGGCGGAGCATAGCCCCGTCGAGTTGGAAGAAACGGCGCCGCGGCTGTAGGCGGCGCCTCTCGGCGGGACAATCGCGCTGGCGACCGGCGATGTTGCTGCATAGAGCGCGTGCGCTCGGGACTAGCCCCGACCTAGCTAGGTCGGGGCTGAGGCGGGTACGCGGTTAGCCGGGGATCGACGATGTCGCGCAGTTCGCGGACCGATACGTCGGCTAGCTGCTTGCCCTCGCGGTTTAACCGTTCGTTGATCTTGATGGCGGTTTCTTGCATGAGGCCATGCGTTTCCTGCGAACCGCCGGCGAGCAGGAAGTTGGGCCCGCGGGTGATGCGCTTCTGCCCATCGTCGGCGTCGAATGCCAGGCCCAGCAGCGCGGCCTGGCGTCGCTTGTGCGGCTTGTCGGTAGGCTTTCGTGCAGCGTCCATCGTTGGTGCAGCGGGCGGTGGTGCAAGGATCGGCGTCGTCGCGCAAGCGCGATCTTAATTCAATACGGTCGAAAGCTCCAGCATGTTCGGCCGAAGGGTGCGCCCAGCGCCCGGGCAAAGCGCTGTGGCGCGCGGCAGTGCAGCGCGCACGGCGCACGCCGTGTACCGCCCAAAATGGACAGGCATGCACAAGATGCTGCGGCCAGTCCGACGATGCGCAGCGATTCGCCGGCGATTAATCGCTACCGCCGACGGCTCCAGGCCCGCAGCGCTTCGGCCGCCGCTTCGCGGCTATCTTTGGCCGAGGGCTTTTGGGGCAGCTTGGGCAACTTGCCCGGACCAGATTTCTTGGCGGATTGGTTCTCGGGCTGCGCTTCGGCGTCGATGGCTTTAGTGTCCATCTCCGAAGAGTCGGCGTCTTCTTCCGGCGCCTCGGCCGCTTCGCGAAGCTGCTGCACCGCGTTAGTGTCGTCGATGCGGATCGTCTGCGTCTCGGTAAGCGCTGAGGACGGTCCGAGCAGCCACTGGCTGATGTCGTCGTCGCCGATGTCGATATGGGGCTTCTGGGCGGTGCGCGCCACGGCTTCGGCGACGCTCTTGACCTCGGGCTTCTTGGCGTTGTTGATGCCCGGCGTGATCGTCACCAGGAACTTGAGCGGGCCGATCGTGATTTCATCGCCGCTGGTGAGCTCGACTTCTCCCTCGATTCGGTTGCCATTGACCAGCGTGCCGTTGCGGCTGCCAAGATCCTTGATGGCTACGCGGGCCTCGTCGCGGGTGATGGCGCAGTGTTGCCGACTGATGGCGGTGCTGCCTGCACACAGGTTGCAGGACTGGCTTCGGCCGATGACGAATTGAGGCTTCTTGACGGCGATCGCGGCGCCTTGTTTGGCGCCTTCGAGCACTTTCAGGATGACGTCCATGGCCACATCGGAAGGCGGACCGACTGATGTTCAGGGGCGCTGGCGCGGCCGCGGCCGCCACCGCCCAATTGCGCGCACGTTGCTGCCCGCCGCCGCCAAGCGCCCTGCGGCGCCGCGATGACCGGCTGCGCGCAATCATTTACCACGATACGAGATTCAACCGACGCGTTGGCAAGCTTGGTCCCCCACAGACCTTCTTGCGAGAATAACACGCCGTTGCCGCGGGAACCAGCAAATTCCGGACCCTCTCGGCAATGAGATTCTATCCGCCGCCGCAGCACGGCACAGCCCCCAACCGGCCGGATTTGCCAGGGAAGGGCCCTGCGGTTTGCCGTGCCGTGCCCGCGCGACCCGAAGCCGCAGCGCCCTGGTGTGGTTATCGAGCGCCCCAGCGGGGTCGCTGGAGCCTCATCGCCGGCGCGTCCATGAGTGGCTGCTGTACTTTGCGCGATGTAGCTGTTGCGCAATCTCGATCAGTTCGTCCCCCAGCGGGGCCTCGGCCAGCTTTAGTTCCAGGGCTGCGGCTAGCCACGGCTGCCAGCGGCTAATCAGTTGCTCCGGGCGGATCGCGACCGCGCAAAGCTGCTCGATGCCGGGTAGTTCCGGCGCCGCGGGCGACTGGCCGAGCAAGACGCCGCCGTGCTGCAGCAAAGCGCCCCGCCGCCGGCGCTGGGCGCTGCCGCAAATCTTAACAGCCGCCTGGGAACGGTCGGTCGCGACGACCACGTCCGCGCCCGTTCGCCTGGCGAAACAGAGAAAGGCCTCCGGCGACGCCGACTCAGCGTGCCCCTGGGCCCGGTTGGCGGCGGCCGCCCGCTGGTCGCCGTACAGGCTCAAGTCGAGCCGCCACGGCGCCAGCGCCGCGATCAGCGACTCGTGAGCCACGCGGTAGAGCCGGTCGGAATGACGGGCCAGCGAATGGGCGGCGGGCAAACAGATCGAGTAGGTCAGTTCGCGATCGTGCACCAGCGCCCCGCCGCCGCTGGAGCGCCGCACGACGGCCGACCGCAGGCTCGCGGCGTGGCCGTGCCGCTCATCGTACGACTGGAAGTACCCCAGCGACAGCGTCGGCTCGGCCCACTGGTAGAACCGGAGCGTGGCCGTGCCGCGCTCGGCGGCCTCCTCGAGCAGCGCTTCGTCGACCGCCATGTTCCACGCCCCCTCCAGCGGCGGATCGATGATCAATCGACAGGGCGTCATGGTCCGTCGGAAACGCAGAGCTCTCGCAGAGGCGCGGAGGCGCAAAGGACGTATTGGCTGGCACTGCGAGCGATGATGCTGCAGCTAATATCGTAACTGCAACAAGAAGCTGGGAAACACTGAATCGCACGAGGCACAAGCCGTTCCTCCGGGACTCTGCGCCTCTGCGAAAGTTCTTTGATCAGAAGACCGGGCAGCAGAGGGTCGGTTGCCGGGCGGCTTGGACTTCGTCGGGACGGCTGATCGGCGTGGTGTGCGGGGCCTCGTGCAGGAGCTGCGGGTCTTCGCCCGTGATGCGGAACAGCGTCTCGGCGAAGGCGTCGAGCGTTTCTTTGCTCTCCGTCTCGGTCGGCTCAACCATGATCGCCTCCGGCACGGTGAGCGGGAAGTAGACCGTCGGGGCGTGGTAGCCGAAGTCGAGAAGCCGCTTGGCGACGTCCATCGCCGCCACGCCGCGCTCCGCCTTCAGCCGCGAGCCGCTGGCGACGAACTCGTGCATGCAGCGATCACCTTGCGGCACGGGCAGGAAGTGCTTCACGCGGCTGAGCAGGTAGTTGGCGTTGAGCACCGCGTTTTCGCTGACGGCCCGCAAGCCGTCGGGGCCGTGCGTGCGGATATAGCAGTACGCCCGCAGCAGCACGCCGACGTTGCCGACGAACGAGCGGACGCGGCCGATTGATTTGGGGGGAGAGGTTAGTGAATATCGGTGCAGTTGCGAGTTGCGAGGCGAGAGGGGCGAGAACGGAGCAATTTCGTCTTCTCGCGCCTCGCAACTCGCGCCTCGCAACTCTTTTTCCACCACCGGCCCCGGCAGGTACGGCGCTAGCCGCTTGGTGACGCAGATGGGCCCCGCGCCGGGGCCGCCGCCGCCGTGGGGGCCGCTGAACGTCTTGTGCGGGTTGTAATGCTGCATGTCGGCGCCGAAGTCGCCGGGGCGAGTGACGCCGAGGATGGCGTTCATGTTGGCGCCGTCGAGGTAGACCAGGCCGCCGCGCTGGTGCACCGCGTCGGCGAGCTCCCGCATGGCGGGCTCGAAGATGCCGACCGTGTTGGGATTGGTGATCATGAAGACGGCGATGCGGTCGTCGAGCTTCGCGTAGAAATCGGCCATGTCGACGCCGCCGTTTTTGAGCGTCTTCACGGCGACGGTGTCGAAGCCCGCCATGACGGCGCTAGCGGGGTTGGTGCCGTGGGCATTGTCGGGCACGAGCACTCGCTTCCGCTGTTCGCTCTGGCCCATATCACGGAAATAGGCGGCCGCCACGAGCAGCGCCGCATACTCGCCATGGGCGCCGGCGGCGGGTTGCAGCGAACAGGCCGCGAGGCCGGAGATTTCCGACAGGTACTGCTGCATCTCGTACAGCACGTGCAGCATGCCTTGAATCGTCTCGGCCGGCTGCAACGGGTGGAGGTCGGCGAACCCTGGCATGGCGGCGGCCCGCTCGTTCCGCTTGGGGTTGTACTTCATCGTGCAACTGCCCAGCGGATAAAAGTGGGTGTCGACCGACATGTTCTGCGTCGACAGGTTCACGTAGTGCCGCACAATCTGCGGCTCGGTCACCTCAGGCAGTGCCGGGGCCGCGGCGGCAATCGCGCCGGCCGGGAGCAACTCCTCCGGCGGCCGCTCCGGCACATCGCACGCCGGCAGCCGCGCGGCGCGCCTGCCGGGCTTGGAGAGATCGAACAACAATTGCGTATCGCGGGTGTTTCGCATCAATCGTTTTGGTCAGAACAGAACGCAGAGGCACGCGGAATTGGCGGATGAGCGAGGATAGCGGTTCTTCCTAATACGATTTGCGCCGAACTGCACAATCCGCGTTGATCCGCGTTCGAGCCATGTTCGCATCGTCCATCACGATAACGCCTCTTGGCGAGCAGGAGCGGCGCTCAAGGCGTGAACCAATCCATCAAGCTCAGCTTTGGTCCGCTTCTCCGTCACCGCGATCAGCAGGCAATCGCTCAGTTCCGGATACCACGGCGCGAGCGGCAGTCCGGCGAGGTAACCGGCCTCCAGCGCGGTCCGCAGCAGGCCGTCGACGTCATTCGCCGCGTCGCGGATCACGAATTCCTTAAACGTGGGCGCCGCGAACGCGAGCGAGAAGCGATCGTTCTCGCACAGCCGCCCGGCCAGGTAGCGGGACTTCTGCAGGCAAAGGCTGGCCGTCTCCCGCAGGCCTTGCGGGCCGAGTTGGGCGAGGTAGACACTCGCCCGCACGGCAAATAGGGCCTGGTTCGTGCAGACGTTGCTGGTGGCCTTCTCGCGGCGGATGTGCTGCTCGCGGGTTTGCAGCGTCAGCACGAAGCACCGCTTGCCGCGGCGGTCCCGCGTCTCGCCGACGATGCGGCCCGGCATCCGCCGCACGAGCGACTGGTCGCAGGCCATGATCCCCAGATACGGCCCGCCGTAGCTCATCGGCGTGCCGAGCGTGTGCCCCTCGGCGACGGCGATGCTCGCGCCATAATCGCCGGGACGCTTGAGCAGTCCGAGGCTGATGGGGTCGAAAACCGAAATCAGCAGGGCGCCGGCCGTTTTGGCGATGGCCGACGCGCGGTCCGCGTCTTCCACGCAGCCGAAAAAATTCGGCTGTTGCACGAGGACCGCCGCCGTGTCGCCGTCGACCGTCGCGGCAAGGGCGTCGGCGTCGATCACGCCGCCGGGGCAATCGAGCGTGACCAGTTCGGCGTCGAGGTTCGCCAGGTAGGTGGCGATCGTCTCGCGGTACTGCGGATGGACGCTGGCCGGGGCGACGATCTTGCGGCGTTGCGGGTGAGCGTGCAGGGCCATCAGCACGGCCTCGGCCGCCGCGCTGGCGCCGTCGTACAGGCTCGAGTTCGCCACGTCCATGCCGGTGAGCCGGGTGATGAGCGACTGGTACTCGAACATCACCTGCAGGTTGCCCTGGCTCGCTTCGGCCTGGTAGGGCGTGTACGACGTGTAAAACTCGCTGCGGCCGGCGATGGCGTCGACCACCGCCGGCACAAAATGGTCGTAGCTGCCGCCGCCGAGGAAGCAGACCTTCTTAGCGGCATGGTCGTTGAGGCCGGCGAGCATCTGCAAGTGCCGATCAAGCTCCAGCTCCGACATCGCCGGCGGCAAATCGAGGGAGCGCTTGAGCTGCAAGTCGGCGGGAATCGGCGCGAACAGCTCGTCGATCGACTCCGCGCCGATCGCCCGAAGCATCTCGCGCTGGTCGTCGGGGGTGTTGTAGAGGTAGGGCATGAGCGATTGCGGAATGCGGAATGCGGAAGGCAGAATGCGGATTTGGGAATGCGGAATGCGGAATGCGGAATTCGGATTGCGAATGCGGGTTTCGGAATGCGGGTTTCGGAATGCAATGGCGGCGAGCAGCTTCGGTATTGGGTATTCCGCAATCCGCAATCCGAATTCCGCAATCGCTATGGGCAATCCGCAATCCGCAATCCGAATTCCGCAATCGCTAAGCGCCTTCTTCAGCACATTGCTTCTGATAGGCGGCGTAGTTCATCAGCTTGGCGAGGTTTGACTCGTCGCTGATGCGGATCTTGGCGATCCAGCCTTCGCCGTAGGGATCGCTGCTTAGAACTTCCAGCCGGTCAGGCAGGCGGGCGTTCACTTCCACGACTTCGCCGGTCACGGGGGCGTAGACGTCGCTCACCGCCTTGACCGACTCGACCTCGCAAAACGGCTGCTCGGCCTGCACGCGGGCGCCGACCTTCGGCAGTTCGATGAACACCAGGTCGGTCAGCGCTTCGACGGCGAAGGCGGAGATGCCGACCGTGGCGACCTTCGCGCCGCCTTCGTCCGCCACGGCGACCCACTCGTGCGTCTTGGCATACAACAAATCTGCGGGTTTCACTTGGATTCTCCCGACCTATTTGAATAACGATCTCTCGCAGAGGCGCGGAGCCGCTGAGGGGACGCAGGATAGCAGTAGTCGATGGTCCCTTGTCCGTTGTCCCGTTGCTGACATCCGCGTCGCTTGGCGCCACTGGCAACTGACCACGGACGTTTCTCTCCACTGCGCCTCCGCGCCTCCGCGAGAGACATTCCTTACTTCCCCCGCTGATAAAACGGCAGCGGCACTACTTGGGCGGCGTGATGCTGGCCGCGGATGTCGACGGCCAGCGGCGCTCCGGGAGCGGCGGCGCTCGGCTTCACGTAACCCATGGCGATCGGCCGCTGGAACGTGGGCGAGAACGTGCCGCTGGTCACCTCGCCCGCGGGGCGGTCGCCCTGCAGGATGACGGCGCCTTCGCGGGCCGCCCGCTTGCCTTCCAGTTGCAGGCCGACGCGAACCGGCAATTGCTCGTTCTGTTGCGCCGCGGCGATGGCGTCGCGGCCGAGAAACTCCCGCCCGCGCAAGTTCACGGCGAACGCCAGGCCCGCTTGAATCGGACTGATTTGCTCGGAAAGCTCGTGGCCGTAGAGGGGCATGCCGGCTTCCAGTCGTAAGGTATCGCGGGCGCCTAGCCCCACGGCAGCGCCCCCCATGGGTTCAGCGCGTTCCATCAGCCGCGTCCAGATGATCGCCGCGTCCGCCGCGTCGCAAATGATCTCGCAGCCGTCTTCGCCGGTATAGCCGGTGCGGCTGACGAACGCGCGGAACGACGCCACGCGGGTCATTACGCCGTGGTAGTAGCGCAGCGACGTGAGCTCGCAGTCGCTCGCCGAGTCGAGCAGTTCGATCGCCCGCGGACCCTGCACGGCGATCATCGAGTACTCGCTCGTCTTGTCGTCGATCCCCACGCCGAGATCGCCGCGATGCTGATGGAGCCACTGGACGATCTTGGCCCGGTTGCTGGCGTTGACGACCAGTCCAAAGCCGCTGAGGCCCCCTTCGGGGAGCTGGATCTGGTAGACCAGCACGTCGTCCAGGACGCCCCCCTGCTCGTTGCAGATGAGCGAATAGCGGACTTGCCCCGGCGCCATGTCGTCGATCCGCCGCGTGAGCAGCGAGCCGAGAAAGCGCGCCGCGTCCGGCCCGTCGATGACCAAACGGCCCATGTGCGAGATGTCGAACAGGCCGACCGATTGCCGCGTGGCTTGGTGTTCCTCGACGATCGACGTGTATTGCACCGGCATCGACCAACCGGCGAAATCGACCATGCGTCCGCCGTGCGCGATGTGCCATCCATGGAGCGGCGTGCGAGAAAGCTCACGATTGTCGTTCATTGCCGTTGTCGCGCCGCTCGGAGCCGGGAGTGGTGGGAGAGGACGGGGGGCAGTGATCAGCGGTTGGTGCGCCTGTTTTGGGGACGGGTCGATTTCTAATGGCCGGCGTCCGGCCGTATTCTACGGGAGCAAGCTGCCGCTGCCAGGGGCGGTTGATGATTGACGGACGTGGGCGGGAGTCCGCCGGGGTCGAAATCCGCCGAGCCGGCACGGCTTGGCTATATCGGCCGGCCATCCTGGCCGGCGTCCGGCGCGTCGCCGCCTGTGGTCAGCAAGTCAGCGCCGGCGCTTTCCCTTGCGAGGCCCTTTTTTCTTGCCCGGCTTCAGCGGGCCGTGGCGCTGTGCGCGGCGATGGGACGCGGCGTCGTCGGCGCGGCCTGTGCGGCCGACGAGGCGGAAATCCAACTCGCGGCGATCGACGTCGACGGCGGCGACCGCCACGCGCACCGAGTCGCCCAACCGGTAGGCGTTCCCGCTGCGCAGGCCTTGCAGCACGTGCCCTGCGCGATCGTAACGGTAATAGTCGTCGGTAAGGCCCGCCAGGGGCACAAATCCCTCGGCGGGGATTTCCGCGCCGGTGATGAACAGGCCGTAGCTTTCGACGCCGGTGATGTACCCGGAGAGCTCCAGCCCGATCTTGTCCGCCAGGTAGTTGAGCAGCTTCACCTTGTTGAGCTCGCGCTCGGCTTCGGTCGCCCGCTGTTCGCGGTCGCTGCAATGGTCGCCCAGGACGAGCAACTGCTCCATGCTCTGCTGCGGCTTCTTGCCCTGGGCGAGTTCATCGATGAGCCGATGGATCGTGAGGTCCGGATAGCGGCGGATTGGCGAAGTGAAGTGACAATAGCACTCGCTGGCCAGCGCGTAGTGGCCCTCGTCCTCGGGGCTGTACACGGCCCGTTGCATCGAGCGGAGCGTCGCGTAGTTGATGGCATGCTCCCGCGGATCGCCGGCGATGTCGTTAAGCAGCTTCTGCAGCGCGAAGCGGCTTTCCAGGCTCTCGGTCTTGACGCCCAGTTCGCCGACGAACGCCGTGAGGGCCTTCAGCTTTCGCGGATCGGGCGGGCCGTGGACGCGACGGAGAAACACGAGGCCGGCGTCGCGGAGTTTCTCGGCCACCGCTTCGTTCGCCGCCAGCATGAACTCCTCGATAATCTGGTGGCTTTCGGTGTTCTCCTCGAGATGGGCGCCGACGACGCGGCCGTCCATGTCGAGATCTATTTCCAGTTCGGGCCGGTTGAGTTCCAGCGCTCCGCGGCGGAATCGGCGAGCGCGGAGCGTCATCGCCAGCGTGAACATCCGCTTCAGCAGTGCGTCGACCTCGGGCTTGAGGTCGTCGAAGACGCTCCTGGATGCGGGGGCTTGCTGTGAACCTTCGCCGCCGTTCCCCTCACCCTCGCGGGGAGAGCCAGCCAGGGAGGCGACGTGGGTGCTCGCCTTCCACCCTTCGCGCAGCCCCTTGTCGTCGATGGGGAGCGTTTCATGCACGGCCGGCTCGGCTTGCTCGGCCTGGCGCTGCTTCTTCCGCCGCGCCTTCACCGGCGCTGGTTTCGGCGCCCGCGGTTCGACCAGCCCGCGCGCCAGCAGGTACTCGTCCACTTCTTCATAGGTGAACCGCCGCCGGCTTTTGATCGCGCTCTTGAACACGTCCGTCGACACGCGGACGCCGTCCTCGGTGAACTCCATCCGCGCCGTGATCGCGTACCGCACGCGCCCCGGCTGGAGGCTGGCGAGGTTGTTGGAGATGACCTCCGGCAGCATCGGGATTACGCGATCGGGCAGGTAGACGCTCGTCGCACGGTCCTTCGCCTCGCGATCCAGCGGCGTTTTCGGCTGCACGAAATGCGAGACGTCGGCGATGTGGACGCCCAGCAGCCAATGACCGTTTTCCAGCTTCTCGAGCGAGATGGCGTCGTCGAAGTCCCGCGCCGTCGCCGGGTCGATCGTGATGATCGTCTCGCCGGCGAGGTCCTGCCGACGAGCGCCGGACGACTCCGTGCCGATCGATTCATCGAATAGCTCCGCCTGCCGCCGCGATTCTTCGAGCGTGTCCTCGGCAAACGGCCCTGGCAGGCCGAATTCGTGGATGATCGACAACGTGTCGACGCCCGGCAGGCCCCGGTTGCCCAGAACTTCGACGACGACCCCTTCGCCGTCCCGCACGTGCGAGGGGAAGCGGACCATTTCGATGACGACCTTGTCGTCGGGCCGAACGCCCTTCGCGCCCGGATCGCCGACGTAGATCGGCTGCGCGAAGACTTTGCCATCGATCTGCACCATGCCCATGCCGGCCTGCTCGAAGTACGTGCCGACGAACTGGTTGGTGAAGCGCGAGATGACGTCGATGACGCGGCCTTCGGCCTTGCCCCCGCGGCCGACGCGGCCGCTCATCTTCACGCTGACCGTGTCGCCGCTGGCCGCGTCGCCGGCGGCGTTGGCCGGGATGAAGATGTCGGCGTCGCGGCCTTCGCTAGCGCGGGCCCCCTCGGGCCGGACGAAGCCGAACCCCGCGTCCAGGCGACGGAAGGTGCCGACGACATGTTCCGGATCGCGCCGTTTCCGGCGCTTGGCAGCACGCCCAGCGCTGCCATCCACATCGGCGCCCAGCCCCGACCTGGCCAGGTCGGGGCTATTCTGGGCGTCTGCACCGCCGGCTTTGTCGTCGTCGTCACCGGCGACCGCCGTGGAAGCTGCAACTGGCAGCACCAAATGATTCGGACCGTACGCCAGCAGCCCTTCGCGGACCATCCGCTTCACCGCCTTGCGGACTTGCTCCACATCATCGCCCGAGAGCCCCAGGAACCGCGCGATCGCCTTGGGCTTCATCGCCCGGTAATCGGGATGGCTGACAACGGCGAGGATTTCGTCGCGACGGTCGGACATAGCATTCTGGCGAAGTAAGAGGAGCCCGCGAATCACGCGAAAAGGCGCGAATGCAGCGGGGCGGTGCGAAGGTAAGAACTAAGGAAAACCTCTCGCCTTCTCGCGCGTCGATTCGCGTGATTCGCGGGCAAATCTGGCGCCACGGATCGTATCAGCAGCTCAGGGAGCCCCCTTATACAGCTTCCGCCCGATCTGCGTGAAGTACTGCGTCCACGGGCTATCGATATTGGGGCAGTCGCGCATCAGTTGCGAAAAGCTCGCCAGCTTCGCGTCGAGATTGTCGAGGTGGTGCAGCGCCACCGCTTCGAGAGTCATCGGCAGCTTGGAGCTGCCGTACTCGTACTCGCCGTGGTGGCTGACGATCATGTGCTTGATCTCGATGATCAGCTTCTCAGGCATCGGCATGCCGTCCTTGCGGATGCACTCGGCCACCTTTTGGTCGACCATCGAGACGCCCATGATCATGTGGCCGAGCATCTGGCCTTCGTCGGTGTAGGCCAGCTCGCGGTCGTACGTCAGTTCGTCGACTTTCGCGGCGTCGTGCAGAAAGGCGCCCACCAGCAGCTTGTCTCGATCG
>QEVI01000090.1 GCA_003576855.1 Planctomycetota bacterium | reverse complement strand
GCGCCGCCGCAACGATGGGCCGAGGATGGCGTCCATCCCTCGGCCGACGGCGCGGCGCTAATGGCTCATGCGTGGCGCCAGGTTGTCGACGGTGCGTAGCCCTGCGTTTCCGACGAGCGCCCCAGGCAGTGCTGCCTGATGGAGCGTAGGATCAAGCGGCGGGGCGGATTCGTCGCTGCGCTACGGCGCCGGCGGCCGATTACCCCAGCAGCAGCGGCGCATCGGACTCGCCTTCGCGCTGTTCCCATTGGCGGCGCACTTCGGTCAGGCCGTAGACGCAGAGCTCGAAGTTATCGCTCAGCCGCTTCAGAACGTCGTCCGGCGCCGATTCCTCGTCGCCGGCCGGCAGCGTGCTGGCGATGTAGTAGTTCCGCTTTCCCTGATCGCGATAGTCGATAAGGCTGTCTTTGCGGCCTTGCCGCATACGGGCGGCGATTTCCGGGTACACGCCGATCCAGAACAACGTAAAGTCGCCGATATGCCGGTGGACGCGTCGCCGAGCGGCGCCCTGGCGGGCTTGCGCCTCGGCCAACATGTCGGCGACTTGAACCAGCCGCTGGCCGCGCGGATCGCGCATGCCGTAAATGGCGTCGCTCTTGACGAAACGTACGAGCATTTCGGAAACGTAGTCGACCAGCGGCGGGTCGGCTACGCCCATGCGGACGGTGAAGGCGTACTCGGTGACTCCGGCGAAGAAGTGGCGCAGCAGTTCGTCGCGCCCGGGCAGATCGGCGGTCATCGGCTCTCTCCAGCGGCAGTCGAACGGTATCCCGCCCCAGGCGCCGCGCTAGCAGCGCCGACCGGTGGAGAGCGTCAATCCAAGACAACCCACCGCCGGGAGGCAGGTCGCTATGTACTTCGGGCCGGCGGCGCTCGTCGCGTCCGCTATGCCGCCCACTTGAATTCTAATTACGGAGTTGCGCGGCGGTCAAATAACGCGCGCGGCCGAAGCGCCTGAAACGCTTATCGGCGCCGTGGACAGCGCTTTGCCAGCAAAAGATGTGCTGCGAACCGGCGCCCGGGCCGCATGCTGCTTCTCCGGTAGCGGCGGCCATCAGCGCGACGTCAGTCGCCCGGCAGCGCCGCGGCGAGCGACGCGACGTAATCGCCGATCTGCTTGAGGACCTCGGCCGGCGGCCGGGTGGCCGCTTCAGCGACCCGGCGAACGATGGCCGACCCGACGATCAGGCCGTCCGCCGCGGGGGCCAACAGCTTGACATGCTCCGGCGTGCTGACGCCGAAGCCGATGCAGATCGGCAGCTTCGTGTGCTCACGGAGCCAGGCGACGTTCTCCGCCAGTTCAGCCGGCAGCGCCGCCCGCTCGCCGGTGATTCCAGCGACGGACACGTAGTACACAAAGCCGGTCGACGTCTCGCAAATCCGCAGGGCCCGGTCCCGCGGCGTCAGGGGCGTGACGAGTTGAATGAGGCACAAGCCCCGCTTGGTGCAGACATCGAGCAATTGCGGCGACTCCTCCGCCGGCAGGTCCGGCACGATCAGGCCCGCGACGCCGGCCGCCTGGGCCTGGTCGCAGTACTTCTCGACTCCGTGGCGATAGACGATGGCGTAGCTGACCATAGTTACCGCCGGGGCGCCCAGCGACGGCGCGGTCTGACCGAGCATGCCCAGGATGTCGCGGAGCTTGACGCCCCTTTCCAGGGCCCGCGTGTACGAGGCCTGGATGACCGGCCCGTCGGCGATCGGGTCGCTGTACGGAATGCCGACCTCGCACATGCTGGCGCCGCGTCGGACCATCTCCCGGAGCGCCTCGGCGGTGAACGCCACGTCCGGATCGCCGGCGGTGACGAACGGCATGAGGGCCTTGCGCTGCTGGCTACGAAGCTCTGCGAAGAGCTGATCGATCGAATTCATTTCGACGGTAGTATGCTAAAGGGTTCGGCGGCGGTACTTGCTAGTGAGGCGTAGCTGGACGGCTCTGGTACCGCGACGCGGTCAAATCGGCCAGAACCGAAAGAACCGTCCGTGCGGCAGAGCTAGGGATATCAACCAAATTTCACGCCTTTTAGCCGGGCGATCTCGCTGGCGTCCTTGTCGCCGCGGCCGCTGAGGCAGACGACGATCACATCGTCCGGAGATCGGGCTTTGGCCAGTTCCAGGGCCGCCGCCAGGGCGTGCGAGCTTTCCAGCGCGGGCATGATGCCTTCGGTGGCCGCCAGGGCGTCGAACGCCGCCATCGCCTGGTCGTCGCGGCAACTGGTGTACTGCACGCGGCCGGTGTCTTTCCAGTAGCTGTGCTCGGGTCCCACCCCTGGGTAGTCGAGGCCCGCCGACATCGAGTGGACGGGACTGGTTTGCCCGTCCTCGTCCTGCATCACGTAACTGAAGCTGCCGTGCAACACGCCGGGACTGCCGTAGGTGAGCGGCGCGGCGTGGTCGCCGGGCTGGCTGCCGCGACCGCCCGCCTCGACGCCCACGAGTTCGACTTCCCGGTGCTCGATGAGCGGATGAAACATTCCGGCGGCGTTGCTACCGCCGCCGACGCAGGCCACGGCCATAGTCGGCAGCCGGCCCAGGCGCTGGCGGCACTGCTCAATCGTCTCCCGGCCGATCACCGACTGGAAGTCCCGCACGATGCGCGGAAAGGGATGCGGCCCGACGACCGAGCCGAGGATGTAATGCGTGTCGGCGACGCTCGCCATCCAGTCGCGCATCGCCTCGTTGATGGCGTCGCGCAGCGTGCGGCTGCCGCTGGTGACGGGGCGGACCTCGGCGCCCAGGAGCTTCATGGAGAACACATTGGGCGCCTGCCGGCGAATGTCCTCCTCGCCCATGTAGACGACGCACGGCAGGCCGAAGTGGGCGGCAGCGGTCGCCGTGGCGACGCCGTGCTGCCCGGCGCCGGTCTCGGCGATGATGCGCTTCTTCCCCATCCGCAAGGTGAGCAGCGCTTGACCGAGGGTGTTATTGATTTTGTGGGCGCCGGTGTGGTTTAAGTCCTCCCGCTTGAGCCAGATTTGCGCCCCGCCGACCTGCTGGCTGAGCCGCTTGGCGTGGTACAGGGGCGACGGGCGGCCGACGAAGTGCTGCAGCAGTTCGTCCAGTTCGGCCTGAAACACCGGATCGGCGCAGGCCTTGGCGTACTCGGCTTCCAATTGGTCGAGGGCGTAAACGAGCGTTTCGGGCACATACCGGCCGCCGAAGTCCCCGAACCGGCCTCGGCTGTCTGGAACGGTAGTTGTCGCTCCAATTGGCGCGCCGCCTGCTGTTATATTGGTGCTCACGTGGCGTTTCCTCCTCGCTCGATTGTCGATGGACGCCGGCCTTCCATCAAGGAGAAAGCCCGACCGAATCGCGCCGATCGGCCCTCGGCGGCGACCGGGCTGGCAGCCGTCGGAGACGCCGGCCGCTTAGCGTGCCCTGCCGCCGGGGACGCCGCGCCGCCGCCGTTTGCGAGAAAGGGTCCCGTGGAAAACATGAGCACCAGGCTTTCCGCAAGTTCCCGTGCTGACGGATTGGCGAAGCGGAGACCCGCTCGGCGGCGCTTTACGACTCGCGGCTGGCTGGGGTCGTCGACCTCGTGGTGGGGGCTCGCGGCCGTTCTGGCGGCGTCATCGTTCGTCGCGGCGCAAACGCCGTCGGCGCCGATCGACGCCGACATATTGCTCGTCAACGGACACGTGTTGGACGGCAGCGGTTCGCCAGCGGCCGCCGGCAGCGTGGCGATTCGCGGAGATCGCATTGTCGCCGTCGGGCAGTTCACGCCTGGCCAGATCGGCAAGTCGATCGACTGCACGGGGCTGGTCATCGCCCCGGGGTTCATCGACCTGCACAATCACAGCGACGAGTCGATCCTGGCCGAGGAAACCCGCACTGCTGAGAACTACATCCGCCAGGGATGCACGACGCTGGTGACCGGCAACTGCGGCGGCGGCGCGGCCGACGTGGAAAAGTATCTCGGCGCGATCGAATTGCACGGCGCCGGGACGAACATCGCGCATCTGATCCCGCACGGCGCCACCCGCGCGCTGGTGCTGGGGCGTCGCGCCGTGGATCCGACGCCGGAAGAACTGGCGAAGCTGCAATCGCTGGTCGACCAGGGGATGAAGGCCGGGGCCTGGGGCATGGCCACCGGGCTGATCTACATTCCCGGCGCCTACGCCAAGATCGACGAACTGGCCGCGCTGACCGAGGTCGTCGGCCGGCACGGCGGCATTTATGCCAGCCACATCCGCAGCGAAGACAGCGGGCTGCTGGACGCGGTCGCCGAGGCGATCGAGATCGGCCGCCGGGCGAAGACGCCCGTGCACATTTCGCACCTCAAGGCGTCCGGGCAGCCCTATTGGGGCACGGTCCGCGGCGCCGCCCGGCTCATCGAACAGGCACGTGCGGCCGGCCAGGTCGTCACCGCGGATCAGTATCCCTACATCGCCAGTTCCACGTCGCTGGAAGCGATGCTGCTACCCGACTGGGCTCGCGAGGGCGGACGCGAGGAAACGGTAAAGCGACTATCGGATCCGCAGGCGCTTGCCCGACTGCAACCGGCGCTGGCGCAAGCGCTGGCTGAGCGTCCGCACATTCGCATCGTGGCTTACAAGGCCGATCCCAAGTATTCCGGGCGGGTCCTCCAGGAAATCGCGGCGGAGCAGAATCGGCCGGCGGCGGACGTGGTGCTGGAAATCCTCCGGAACGACAGCCCGTCGGCGATCAATTTCGGCATGTCGGAGGACGACGTGCGGTTCGTCATGCAACAACCCTGGGTGGCGACGGCATCGGATGGATCGGTGAAACTGCCCAGCGCCGAGCTAGGCCATCCGCGGTCGTTTGGCACGTTTCCCCGTAAGATCGGCCATTACGCCGTTCGGGAGAAGGTGATCCCGATCGAGCAGGCTGTTCGCAGCGCGACCGCCCTGCCGGCGGAAATCCTCGGCCTGACCGAACGCGGCCGCCTCCAGGCCGGCTGCTTTGCCGACATTGTCGTGTTCAACCCCGAGGAGATCATCGATCGGGCGACATTCGACCAGCCTTTCGAGCCGCCTGCGGGAATCAAGCACGTTTTTGTCAACGGACAGGCCGCCATCGCCGACGGCACGCCGACGCGTTCCCTTTCCGGCCGGGCGCTACGGCATCGCCCCGCCGGCCTGTGAGCACGGGCCGGGCTTGCTCGGCATGGGGTGTGCTACACCAACGGAAGTGCAGTGAAATCCGAGCGTCGCCCATCGCAGGGCCTGTGCTTGCGCTCACGAAGTCCAGGAGGTTTGTATGATTGGCACGATTATTTCGTGGATCGTTTTCGGCCTGGTGGTGGGGTTGATCGCCCGCGCTCTCTATCCCGGCCATCAAGGAATGGGGTTCGTGGCGACGACCATTCTCGGCGTTCTCGGGTCACTGGTCGGCGGCCTAATTGCCTGGGCGTTTGGCTTCCGGCCGGAGGATGGGCCTTTCGCCGGCGCCGGATGGATCATGTCGATCATCGGCGCGATGATCGTCGTCTGGGGGGCGCTGGCCATGTCGAGCCGCCGCCACGTGGCCTAGCCGAATTGGGCGGCACGCTCTGAAACTTGCTCGACCTGGCCATGCAGGTCCCCGGCCCCCGTGGAAGGGAGTCGTTGGCGGCCGACGGTAAAGCGTTTACGCGCCGGCGGTCGCGGCGGCCTCTTTTCGCGGGGGCACTGTTTTTTACGGGCCGACAGGGGCCCGATTTACAAGAACCGCGCTCCCTAACGCGGTTATAACCCGATTTGTTTGCACGCTCAAAAGTCGCAATTAGACTGCAATAGGTTCCCAGCGGGGAAGCGGCAGGGAAGTTATGCGCGGTGGGAAAACCCACGGCTGATGGCTTCGGGGGGCCCAGGGCAGTCGCCGGTGGATGAATCGGCGTTGCCCAAGCGCGTTTTACAAATGGTTCGCTAGTTCGCCGCCTTTTCTGCCGAGCAGCTTGAGTCTGTTTTCCGGTCGCGTCCACCCAGCCCCGCGGATGCAGGAGATGGTCTAATGCATGCGCCGAGTGCTGCTGGGCGCCCCGCCGGGGACATCGTCGGCGTTTCGGCCGCCACGGTGCGACTACGGGCACACATCGAAAAAGTGGCGCCCTTCAGCTCGAACGTCCTGATCACCGGCCCCAGCGGTACGGGGAAGGAGCTGGTGGCCCGCCGCCTGCATGCCCGCAGCCCTCGGGCCGATCGGCCGTTCGTGCCGTTGGACTGCGCATCGATCACCGGCGAATTGATGGCCAGCCAGCTTTTCGGCCACGTGGCCGGCGCTTTTACCGGGGCGCACTGCGACGCCTTGGGCTGCTTCCGTGCGGCGAACCACGGGACGCTGTTTTTGGACGAAATTGGCGAGCTGGAATACCCCCTGCAGGCCAAGCTGCTCCGCGTCTTGCAGGAACGGGTCGTGACGCCGGTGGGCAGCCACCGCGGCGAACCGATCGACGTGCGGGTCGTCGCGGCGACCAATCGGGATTTGCGGGAAGAGGTCGCCGCGGGGCGCTTTCGCGAGGACCTGTATTATCGGCTTCACGTCGTGCATCTGCAGACGGCGCCGCTTCGGCAACGGGCCGAGGATATCCCGTTGATCGCCGAGGCCTTTCTGGTGGAACTGGCCGCCGAGGGTTTGCCGAAGCGTTCGCTTTCGGCAGCCGCGCTAGCGGAGCTTTCCGAATACGCGTGGCCGGGCAATGTCCGCGAGCTCCGCAACGTGCTCGAGCAGGCGGTCATCCGCTCGGACGCCAGCGTACTCCGCGCCGAGGACGTGGCGGCGCTGCTGCAGCCTGACGCCGCCGAAGCTAGCGGCGCGGCAGCCTCCGGGGACCAGGCTTGTGCAACTCGGCCCCGCGTTCATTCGCCCGCCGATCAAGGCTCGCCGGGGCCGGAGCCGTTGTGGGCCAGTCTGGCCGCCGTTGAACGGGAGCACCTCCTGCGGACGCTTGCGCATACCTTCTACAACCGTTCCGCCGCCGCGCGGCTGCTGGGCATTACGCGGCAAGCGTTGCTGAGGAAGATGCAGCGTCACCGCATCGATGTTCCTTCGGAGCAGATGCGCTGACGGGCTGCGGCGGCCGGTGCGCGTCTGTCGGTTCACGACGTTCGCTTGTACGGCGAATTGAGCGATCTTGCCCGGAGTAAAGGGCTGCCGCTGCGGTGGGCGCCGAGCCAGGATGGCTCGGCCATGTAGGGGCTTTGTGCGGGGCGTGCATTTTCGCGGTCTTTGAAGCACGCTCCGTTTCTCGCTGTTGACCGCCCCAGTCGCGATCGATTTGCGGTAAGCGCTGTCCGAATTCGGACGCTGCACGGCGCGCCGGCGTGAATTGCGACTGTCCGTAAACGGACAAACTTATCTTCTATGCGGACGGGCATGCGGCGGCGTATGCCGAGCGACAATTCGGATCACCTGCCGCTCGCCGTCATCAACCGCTTGGCCGACTTCAACTTGCGCCGCTGAACGAGGCGCACGAATAGTTTTCGGCGCGGCGCGTGCAATAGTCGTCCAGCGTGGCCGTTTGCTGGAATGCGTCTGGGGAGTCAGCTAATGCACATCATCGAACGTCCGATCGACGACCTGGTAGTCGTCGATGCCTGCATCGAGGACTATGCGGCGCTCTTCACCGATGAGCGCCTGCACGAGCTTTCGTATCGCCATTTCACCACCGGCGAAGAAGCGCTGCAACGATTCGATGCAGCGCTGGCGACGCTGTGGATGGTCAACATGCGCCTGCCGGACATGTCAGGCGTCAGCTTCTTGCACCTCCTGCGTCATCGGCTGCGATGGCGCCCCGTGTTTCTCGTAGGCGACGTCTACTCGTCCGAGGACGAGGTGTCGGCCCGCGCGGCCGGCGCATCGGCTTATCTTTGCAAGCCTGTCAACGCCGCGTGGCTGCAGCTTTGTCGCCACGCCGTGTCGCGGGCCGCGAATCGTAAAGGCAGGCCCCACTCTCTTCCGTAGCGACTCGGCTGGCGGCCGCGTCGTCTCCATCAACCGTTACCAGGTATTTCCGTCCTCCAAGTTCGCACCTCTTCCGAGGAGTTGACTAATGACCGTCATTGAAAATCTCGAAATCGAATCCGATCGCTGGGACAGCTACGCCGACCTCGATTGCTTTGAAAGGATCCGTCCGCGGCACGATGGCCAGATGCCCGTGGGCAGCTATCGGGCGAGGCACACCGCCTCGCGCCGAGCAAATCGGCATCGCCGTCGGCTCGCCGACTCTGTGCCCGCAGGGCGGAGGTAACGTGCTAGAGAACCTTCTGACCAATTGGCAACCATCGATCCTACAACGTTCATCATTAACCATCACTGGGAGAAACGCTCATGAGTTCCACAGCATTACGCCTTTTTGCCGCGATGGCGGCTTTGTCTTCCCTCGTCGTTTCAAGCGGCCGTCTCCACGCCGATCCGCTACCCGGTCGCGATCTGCTGAAGTTCACGCAAGCGCCGATGGTCAACACGACCATTGTCGACGCCACGGGCGTCGTGAACGTCTACGGCGGCCACGACGAGCTCAGCACGGCCTACGGGTTTGCCGATCCGACCACCGGCGCAATTCCCATCTACCAGGGCAAGTTCATGGCGGACGACTTCGCCGACAACCTCAATAGCCCCATCGTCCACGTGAAGTGGTGGGGATCGTATTACAACGACGTCATCAACCCCAACTTTCCGGTCAACAAGTTTCTCATCAGTTTCGAGGCGGACGTGCCGCAAGGGCCGAACACGCCGTTCAGCCATCCTGGGCAGCCGCTGCTGAACCAGGTGGTGTTTCGCGGTCCGATTGCGCCGGGGTCGGGCACGTTCACCGAGAAGCTCATCCGGGGCCCCGATCCAGTCGTCAACGAGTCGCTGTACGAGTACAACGCGGAACTGCACCTCGGAAAGGAATTCCCGGAGAAGAAGGATACGGTGTACTGGCTGAAAGTCGTCGCATTGGTAGACGTACCGCCGACGATTCAGTTCGATCCGTACAATCCCCCGCCGGCGATGACGCGCTGGGGCTGGCACAATCGTGATTACACCGTGCAGAATCCCTTGGCTTCCCCGGCTGTCGTGCCTGGCGAGTCGGTCGTGGGCACGTTGCCGGGCGGCACGCCGATCTGGCACTTCCAAGACGACTCGGTGCAGGGAGATGTGCGGATCACCACGGGCGGCGCGGGCGGCCTCGTCATGCCGGACGTCTTCCAACCGCTTCCCAACATGGTTCCGCAGAAGTACCTCGACTTCGCCGACGGGCCCGGCAGCAACGTTCCGGGTGCGGTCGGCATCGGAAGCTTCTCGAAGGACTTGGCCTTCGAGCTCTTCACGGTCCCCGAGCCGGCGGCCCTTGGATTGGGACTGCTCTCGTTGGCCGGCGTCATGCTTGGCCGACGCCGCGCGTCCTGATGCAGCAGCACGAATTCCTTGGCAACAGTAGCCCTGGCCGGGGTGCGCTTCGGGCACGCCCCGGCCAGGCGCCCGCTTCATCCACGCTTGTACTTCAAATCGATGGGAGCGCCTCATGATTAAACCGCTTCGATATGCCCTTTTCGTCTTCGTATTGATGGTCCTCGTGGCGCGGCAGCAGCCGAGCCGTGCAGCCGTGATGACGTTTCCCGGACTGTCGGCCATTCGCGTCACGGAATATAGCGGCGGGCCGATTCCGCATCTGTTCCTGCCCACCAGCCCGCAGATGACTACCCAACTGGCCTTCCTCAACGGCGTCAGCAACGACTTCCAAGGCGTGCCGACCGAGGTCTACGACGTCTTTTATTCGGACGCCAACGGCACGTTCAACCTGAATGGCAACTACGTGACGATCGAAGGAAGGTTCGCCGGCCAAAACGGCGGCGGCGGGCTCAACATCGCCGCCGTGGACCTGCTGCTGGGTCCGACTCCGTTTACGGTGTGCCGAGCCGACATCCTGGCCAGCGCGGTGGGCCTGGGCGGCAATTACATCGTCGGTTCGGAAGCCTTGGCCGTTGACGCCGACGCTCCGCTGCCCGTTACGTTTACCACGATGGGCAACACTGCGGGTACGTCCGCCCGCATGCGAGTCACGGTCGGCTGGACGAAGATCATTCCGGAGCCGGCCAGCGCCGCCTTGTTCGCACCGGCAGTCGCGGCCTTTCTGCCGCTCGTTCGCCGCGCGTTGGCGGCGCGGAAAGCGGCTTGCTGAATGAAGGGGTCGCGGTAGCGATTGCTTCAAGCCGCGGTAGTTACCATCGCGGGCGGCGCGTGCGCGCCGCCCGCGATTCTTGGTTTTCATAGCCAAGTCGGCGGCTGCGGAGAGAGCGTGGGGCCGGTAAGCCGCGAGCGGCCTGACCCGCGGCGGACGTGCGCGATGAAGAGGACCAGGGGGCTATGGCGAAGAGGCCGGCGGCGGGTTCGGGCACGGCGAAATGAGATGCCGCGGCGGTGGCCGACGCCGTGAAAATCGTTTGGCCGAAATTGTCGAGCACCAGTCGAAGATCGGCCTGCCGATCGCGGTAGCTATCGCTACGAACCTGGGCGGTTACAATCGCGGGACGGCGCGTGGACGCCGTCGGCGATTCTTGATACTCCTCGGTATTACTTTTCTTTGCGAAGTCTGGGGGACTGAGATGGCCCGCACGGTTGACGTTCGCCTGCATTTACTCACGGTTTTTGGAGCGGCCGTCGTGGCGACGCACTGCGGCCATGCCAGGGGTGCGGAACAGGAGCCCCGATCCCCAGAAGCGGCGACGGTGTTGGCGGCGGCTGCCGGCAACCCGCGCAACAGCGAGGGCGACTTCATCGCGCTGGCCGACGGCCGGGTGTTGTTCATTTATTCGCATTACTATACGGACTCGGCGGAAGATGCGGCGCCGGCGTACCTGGCGTCCCGCACGTCGTACGACGGCGGCGCGACCTGGACCAGCCAAAGCCAGCAAGTCGTCGCCAATGAAGCCCAACAAAACGTCATGAGCGTATCGCTCGTGCGGTTGGCCAGCGGTGAAATCGCCCTGTTCTACCTGCGGAAGAATTCCAATACGGACTTGCGTCCCGTCGTGCGTTTCTCGGCGGACGAGGCGGCGACGTGGTCGGAGCCAACGGAGATCATTCCGCCGTCCGAGATGGGATACTACGTCGTCAATAACGACCGCGTCGTCCAGACCGCGTCAGGCCGGCTGATCGTGCCTGCCGCCCACCATGTGGATAACACGGATGACGCAGTGGGTCGTTATGCCGAAGCCGTGTGCTATCTCTCGGACGACAACGGCCGGCGCTGGCGGCGAGGTCGAGGCCGGGCACGCGTCGTTCGGCAGGTGGAAAACGCCCTTCAGGAGCCGGGGGTCGTGCCGCTGAGCGATGGCCGCCTGTTGATGTTTTGCCGCACCAGCGCCGGATCGCAGTACTTCGCCTATTCCGAAGACGACGGCGAGACTTGGAGCGAGCCCTGCCCCGGCACGCTCCAGTCGCCCCTTTCGCCCGCGTCCATCGAGCGGATTCCGGGCACGAACGACCTGCTCGCCATCTGGAATAACAACTCGACCCGCGGCTACCACCGGACGCCCCTCACGGCGGCGATCTCTCGTGACGACGGCCAGACGTGGATTCATGTTCAAGACATAGAATCCGACCCCGCGGGCTTCTATTGCTACACTGCGATTGAGTTCGTGGACGACCACGTGCTGCTGGGCTATTGCGCCGGCCGCGCCGGTTTGCCGGACGGCCTGCTGGCCACGAAGCTTACGCGAGCGCCCTTGGCGAGCTTTGTTCCGTCCAGCGCTAGTCCGTAGATGCCGGCTGAGGAGCTGGCCGACGCTTTGGCGACTTGGGCCTGCCGCCGGGGGCCGCGCCGTCACAACGCGTGGCGTTCGCCGACTTCGCAGAGGGGGACGATCGTACTGGTCGAACGCAGCAGTTGTGCGAGCGTCACTTTCTTGAGCGACAGCTCCGTGGCGGCGTACACCTTGTCCAGTTCTTTGTGAAGCGGACAGAGCTGCGTGTGGGACGATAACCCCAGCGGGCACGCCCGGATGCGTTCCAGCGGCGCCACGGCGTTGACGACGTCGAGAATGGAGATCGTCTCCGGGGAGCGGTTCAGCGCGTAACCGCCGCCGGGACCTGGTTGCGAACGCACCAGGCCGCCGTGAACCAGGTCTTGCAGCACCTTGTGCAAGTACCGCCGCGGGATCTTCGTGTGTTTCGCCAGGACGTCGGCCGACGCGATTCGGCGCTGGCCGCCGGCGAGCCAAATGGCCGCTCGCAGGGCGTACTCTGCAGTCTTGGGCAACATAAAACCTCTCTGGTTCCTGTATTCTATACCTTGACATGCACGATGCCAGCTTGAATACTGCGGTCCGCCCGTGCCAGCCCCGCGTTCCCAGTCGAGGCGTGTTGCTATGCTGTCGGACAAGACCATTAGCATCGTTAAAGCCACGGCGCCCGCCGTCGCCGCCCACGCCGAGGCCATTACGCGGCGATTCTACGGGTTGATGTTCGCCGGCAACCCCGAGGTGCGGTCGTTCTTTAACCAAGCGCACCAGCATGCCGGCACGCAGCAGCGGGCCTTGGCCGGTGCGATATGCGCCTACGCGGCGAACATCGACAATCTGGGCGTCCTGGGACCTGCGATCGAACTGATCGCCCACAAGCACTGCTCCTTGGACATCAAACCGGAACATTACCCGATCGTCGGCAAGCACCTGCTGGTTGCCATCAAAGACGTGCTGGGGGACGCGGCGACCGAGGAAGTGATTGCCGCCTACGCCGAAGCGTACGGCGTGCTGGCCGACGTCTGCATCAATCGCGAAGCAGCCATCTACCGCGAGCAGGCCGCAGCGACTGGCGGTTGGAACGGCCGGCGAGCGTTTGTCGTGGCGGGTAAAGTCCCGGAAAGCGAGATTATCGCGTCGTTCTATCTGAGACCGGCCGATGGCGGACTGCTGCCGGCGTTCAAGCCCGGCCAGTACATTACCGTGGCGATCAATCACCCGCGGACGCCCACGTCGCCGCGGAACTACAGCCTGTCCGATCGACCTGGGCTGCCGCATTACCGCATCACGGTGAAGCGCGAGCCGGCGTCCAACGCCGCCGCCCCAGCCGGGCTGATTTCCAACTACCTGCACGATGAGGTCCACGAGGGGGACGCCCTGGAACTGGGCCCGCCCTGTGGCGAGTTCACGCTAGTTCCGGCGACGACCGACGGAAGTCCGGTCGTATTGATCTCCGGCGGCGTGGGCATAACTCCGGTATTGTCGATGTTGAAATCGCTTGCACATGCTGGAGTCGGCGCCCCGATTTACTTCATCCACTGTGCGCGGAACAGCGGTGTGCATGCCATGGCCAGCGAGGTTCGCGCGATAGCGGCCCAGCGTCCGAACGTTCGCGTGCATTTCCGGTACGACGCGCCGCTGCCAGACGATCTCCGCGCTGGCCGCTGCGATAGCATCGGCCTGGTGGACGCCGCTTGCATGGGTTCGATCGTTCCCATTCTTCCTGATGCCCGCTATTTCCTCTGCGGTCCCAAGCCGTTTATGGCGTGCGTCCTTCAGAATCTGCGAGCTTGCGGCGTAGATGACGCCCGGATTCGACTGGAGTTCTTCGGCCCCAAGCAGGAACTGTCGGCCGCTTCTGCGGCTTAGCTCGCGTTAAGTGCGGCCCGCGTGATTGGAAGCGGCCGCGTGCAAGGGCGGCGCTTGGTCGAACGCCGCGCCTCCTGGCGACCGCTGCCGCACGGCACGAAAGATGCAGGCGTGCGATTGTGGCATCCGCTCCGTCACGGTCGGCGGCAGCGCACTACGCCGGTGCACCATGAGGTGGGGGCAAGCTTGTCGCAATGACGCAGCACATCGACGGCCCAATCAGGATCGTATTGGCGGAAGACGACTCTGATTTACGCAAGGCCTTCGTCGGAATACTGGAACACCTGGGCCACCGCGTCGTGTGCGCCGCGGCCAACGGCGCCGAACTGCTCGCCATGTGCTTTGCCGAGCAGGTGGACGTCGCCGTGGTGGATCTCGACATGCCGCTGATTGACGGCCTGGAAGCGGCCGAGCAAATCTCGGCGAAGGGCATTCCGGTCATCCTGGTTTCGGGCCATCCCGACGTACGCCAGGTCGTGGTCGAGAACGAGCCCGTGGTTACGCGGATCATCAAGCCCGCCACGCTGGAGAGCTTTCAGCGGGCGATTGCCGAAGCCCTTTCCACGCGACCGCGGCCAGGTGAATGAGCAGCGGCGACCGGCTGCGACGCGCGTCGCAGGGCGGCGGCTTCGGCCTTCGCGTTGACCGGTTTTGGCGCTCGGCGCCAGCCGCCAACCGCCGCTGCTTCAGCGCTCGCGAAAGGTCGCCCAATCGACTCCGAGCTTGCGCATGCGTGCGCGGAGCGTATGCGGGTTGATCTTTAGCACGGCTGCCGCGCCGCGCGGGCCCTCGATTCGGCCGTGCGATTGCCGCAGCGCCGCCCGGATATGCTCGGCCATGGCCACGTTGAGCGGAACGACCGTCCTGACGACGGCCGCAGCCTGCGCCGGTTCGCCGGAGCGGGGGGCGAAACTCGGCCGGACCGCCGCGTCGGCGCCGAAGCCGAGGGCGGCGTCGATTTCCAGCGTCCGCCCTTCGCCAAGGATGGCGGCACGGTCGATCACCGCCCCGAGTTCGCGAATGTTGCCCGGCCAGTGGTACGATTGCAGCTTCTCGACGTCTTCGCGCGAGGGCTCGACGGCCGTCAATCCGAACCGCACGGCCGCTCGCTGCGCGAAGTGCGCGGCCAACTCCGGTATGTCGTCGAGCCGTTCGCGGAGCGGCGGCAACAGGATGGGGAACACGGCGATGCGGTACCACAGGTCCTCGCGGAAGCGACCGTCTCGTGCCATGGACGACAGGTCGCGGTGCGTGGCGGCGACGACGCGGACATCCACGCGAATCGGTTCTCGACCGCCGACGCGCTCAATGAACGAATCCTGCAGGACGCGCAAGAACCGCACTTGCGCGTCGGACGGCAACTCGCCGATCTCGTCGAGAAACAGCGTGCCGCCGTCTGCTCGTTCGAACCAGCCGGGGCGCGTTTCGGCCGCTCCGGTAAAGCTTCCTTTTTCGTGCCCGAACAACTGCGAGTCGATGAGTTCCGGCGGAATGGCGCCGCAATTGACCCGAATAAACGGCTTGTCGCGCCGATCGCTGCGGCTGTGAATCGCTCGGGCCACGACTTCTTTTCCGGTTCCGGTTTCTCCCAACAGACAAATCGTCGCATCGGTGTCGGCCACCTGGGCGATCTGTTGGAACAGCCGCTGCATCTGCGGGCTCCGCGCGACGACGTTCTCCATGCCGTACAGCTCTTTGACGAGCAGCTTGAGCCGCTGAATCTCCCGGCTCATCCGCTGTTGGGACAAGGCCTTCTCCAAGCTGGCCTTCAGTTCCTTGTCGTCAAACGGCTTGGTCAGGTACCCAGTGGCGCCCCGCTGCATGGCTTCCACCGCGTTCGGGATGCTGCCGTGCGCGGTGAGGATGATGACCGGCAGGCCGGGAT
>QEVI01000089.1 GCA_003576855.1 Planctomycetota bacterium | reverse complement strand
CCGACCCATCGCCATCGCCGTCCTCCTTGTACGCCGCCAACTGCTGGGCCGCATTTTAAGCAGTCCGCACAATGATGGAATACTTCAACGGGCTGCTATAGCGCGTATTCGGAGCAGGCGAGTTCCACGCCTTGCCACTCGAAACGCCGAGAGTTGAGGCGACAGGCCACTCTGGCGAAGAAGGAACATTGACGGGCGCGCCAATTGTCATATTATTGGAAGCTGCGTGAGCGTCGATCCGTCAGCAGTCCGACCCTCTGACCTCTGACCCGCGTCCCTCAAGGCGGTCGCTTGTCCCAAGTTCCCGACTCTAAGCGAGATTGGCGTGACCCACGGCGCGGAAGTTCGACCGATGCTAATCGATGGCCGTTGGCAGCCGTCAACGGCGGCCGGGGTGTTCCAGGCCCGGAACCCCATGACGGGCGTCGAGCTGCCGGCGTTGTTTCCTGTTAGCCGTTGGGACGATTGCGATCGGGCGCTGGAAGCGGCCCATCGCGCCTACCGCTCGATGAGCGAAATGCCCGACGGCCAGATCGCGGAATTCCTCGATGGGTACGCGACGGGCATCGAAGAGGAGGCGGAAACGATCGTCGCCCAGGCGCACGTGGAATCGGGCCTGCCGATTAAACCGCGGTTAAGGGACGTGGAGCTGCCGCGGACCGTGGACCAACTGCGGCAAGCCGCGGCCGCCGCGCGAGAGGGATCGTGGCGGATGCCGACGATCGACACCCGCGCCAATATCCGTTCCTTCTTGGCGAGTATCGGCCCGGTGTGCGTGTTCGGGCCGAGCAATTTTCCGCTGGCGTTCGGCAGCGTCTCCGGCGGCGACTTTGCCGCGGCCCTTGCGGCTGGCAATCCGGTAATCGCCAAGGCTCATCCGCTGCATCCCGAAACGGCTCGGTTGATGGCCACCATTGCCTTGCAGGCTGTGGCCGCGGCCGGTCTACCGCCTGCCACGGTGCAGCTCTTGTATCATCTGGAGCCCGAGGACGGCGAGCGGATGGTGTCCGACCGCCGGCTGGCCGCCAGCGCGTTTACCGGCAGCCGAGCTGCGGGCCTGCGGCTCAAACGCGCCGCCGACGCGGCCGGCAAGCTGATTTACCTGGAGTTGTCGAGCATCAACCCAGTCGTCATTCTGCCTGGAGCTTTGGCCGAGCGCGGCGCCGAAATCGCCGACGAGTTCTGCACGAGCGCACTGTTGGGCGGCGGACAGTTCTGCACCAACCCCGGCCTAGTGGTGCTCCTTGCTGGGGCTGAAAGCGAGGCGTTTATCGAGCAGGTTGCTCGGCTCTTTGAAAGCAAGCCGGCCGGGCGGCTGATGTCGGACAGGATCGTCTCCTCGTTAGAGGAGAGCGTGTCGACGCTGCGGGCCGCGGGGGCCGTGGCAGCGGCGGAAGGCGCCTGTGCGGAGGATTGCGGATATAGTCATCCCAATACGCTGCTGCGGGTTTCCGCGGCGGCGTTTCTCGAGCGGCCGGCGGCCTTCCAGACTGAGGCGTTTGGCAACGCGTCGCTGCTGGTCGTGGCGGAGTCGGCTACCGAAGCCGCGAGAGTGGTCAGCTCGCTTGAGGGAAACCTGACGGGGTGCATTTACTCGGCCGCCTGCGGCGGCGACGCCGCCGCCTACGGGATGATCGCTCGCGAGCTGCGCCCCCGCGTGGGGCGATTGCTCAATGACAAGATGCCGACCGGCGTGTCGGTTTCGCCGGCGATGAACCATGGCGGTCCGTACCCGGCCACGGGGCATCCTCACTTCACGGCCGTAGGGATTCCCGCCTCGTTGCGCCGGTTCAGCATGTTGCAGTGCTTCGACGGCGTCCGGCAAGACCGATTGCCGCCGCTGTTGCAGGATGATAACCCGCGGCGGGCGTGGCGGCAGGTTGACGGGCGGTGGATGCAGTAAGCGGGGGCGGGCGTTAGGTGGGACCGTCCGCTCGCTCCGGCGGGTCGTTGACCCGCGGCTGGCTGCTTTTCCGCTCCGACGGGGCGTTGACCCGCGGCAAGCGGGGGGTATGTGGCGATGCGGGGGACGCCGGCTTGTAGATGAATAGGGCGGCGCTGCGCGGCGCGAGCGTCACCTCCAGGCCGTCGTCCAGCAGCTCTCGGCCCTGGTGGACGCTCGCGCCGGCGTCCAGGTTCGTTACTTCGTAGGCCGCCGCCGGATCCAGGCCATGCAACGCGAGACGCAGGGACGACTGCGGCGATCCTTCGCGACGGAAGACCTGGATGGCGCCCTCGCCGACCTCGGGCCGGTGGAATTGCCAGCCGATCCACACGTCGTTGGCCAAGCTGTAAGGCGTCAGCGGATAGTAGTCGCCCAGGAGCATGTAGGGCGCGATCAGGCCGCACTCGCGATACGCGGTGACTTGAGCTTGCTGGTTCTCCGTCGTCAGGCGGCCCATGCCGAACGACGGCAAGTAAAAACTGCGCAGTTCATACGGGTCGTAGCGATAGACGCCGGTGCCTTGAAACGGGAGCCAACTGGAGAGCCCGTACGTGTGGCACTGGTTGCCTTCGAACACGCCGGCGTGCGAGTCGGGAAATTGGAAGTCGCTGCGCAACAGCGGAACGGCGCGGCGCATGGTCTCCAAATCATTCCGCCGGCCGCCCGACGCGCAGGAATCGATCGCCAGGCCGGGATTGCGGCGCAGCAGCTCGTCCCAGAACGCCAAGTGGCCTTGGACGTAGAAGTTCTCGGTTATGCCCTGCCGATCGTCGGCGTCGGCCGCCCGCCAGGCCGATAACGGCCCGTTGCCGTTCATGTCCTCGCGATACCAATCGATGCCTTCGGACTTGATCATTCCGTCAATGTGATCGACAAGCCATTGGTAGGCCTCAGGATGGCCAAGGTTAAGAATGTCGCCGACCGTGAGCTCCGTGGCTGGCAGCAGCCATTGGGGGCGCTGGCCGAGGAAGGTTTCTCGCGAACCGACGCGTTCGGGCTCGAACCACAGCACGAACTTCATGCCATGCTGGCGGCACCAGTCGCTGAAGGGCCGGAACCCAGCGGGGTATTTCGAGCGATCGACTTCCCATGTGCCGGTATTGAGCCACTGATTGTTGGGCTCGCCTTCCTTGGGGAGGTACGGCCCCTTGTTGCTGGGATACCAGGTGTTCGTGCCGCCGGCGCCGGCGTCGCGCCCGCATAGGTCGAGATCAACGCCGGCGTCCAAGAAGCGCTGTACGTAGCTGGCGTCGTCGCCGCTGACCTGAACCTGCTTCAGCGGCTCTTGAGGGCGCCCGTTAACGTTCGGAATGACGTGAGCCAGGTACCACCGCCGCCACAGGTTTTGCGAGCGGACGACGTCGTCCCCGTGGTAAAACACGAGCGCAATGAGCGGCGTGCGGATCTCCTCGCCCGGTTCCAGGACCAGCCGCGTAAGCTGTTGGCCCGCGATGATTCTCAGGCCCTTCTCGCCCACGCGGGTGAAACTGCTTTCCCACTGGCCGGGCCAGCCGATGGCGATGATCAAGCCGCCATCAGGGGTTTGCAGGTTGTGATACGGCCACCCGTCGGGCCCATCGGATGACTTGCCGGAATACGGCGGCGGCGAGAACTTCTTCTGGAACTCGCGGCCCAGCTCCAGCCGGAAGGGTTCATAGCTGTCGGCCGTGCAAAAGTCGCCCTTGATGCCGTGCAGGATGAACTTTCCGGCGCCTCGGTCGGTGAGCGTGAGGTCCAAGCCCTGGATGTCTTGCAGCAGGGGCGTGCGTTTATCGCCGGCGTTCTTGAAGTAGACCGTCCACTCGACGGCGGGGAAATCTGCGTAATCCACTGCGACGCAACGGACTTCGAGGCCCGAATCGTCGTCTTTCCACTTAATGATGCGCTGTGTGCGCTGGGCGTCGAGCTGATGCTCGCTCGCCGTGCGAGCCCAAGAGCGGTAAAACGCAGAAGGCTGTTGAGAACCGTATTTGAACGAGAACGGCGGCGACTGCGACGCATCGACGAGCTGCGTCTGGACCCAGGCGGCCTTGATCGCCAGCTCTTCGTCCGTAGGGGCAACGGCGTCAGCCGTCGCCAAGCGGCACGCGACCAGCACCGAGGTCAGCCAGGGAAGCATCATTTTGCGGGTCGAGCGCGGGAAGGTCATGAGGTATCCTCAGCTATCGGGGACTGTTTTATGTAGTAATCTCGCTCTGTGAGATCACGTCCTCTCGCGGAGCGAGAGGACTACATTGCGCAGCGATCAGTAGGTTGCACGGTGTTGATGACGGCGGCGTTTTGAGCGCGGTTCAAGCAGCTTTCAATGCGTCGATCAATTGGTTCAATTGGGTCTGGTAGTCGCTCCGTGCGGAATTATCGAAGTGCCAAGCCTCGACCTGGAACCGTCGATCGAGCCGCTGGTCGAGGGCGGCCGCGTAGGCGGTCCAGTCGGCTAGCTTCGCGCAGTCGCGCGGCGAGCCTCGCTCAACCATTCGCTGGCGGAGGGTGTCCGGATCGCAGGCGACCCACACGGTTCGCAGTTGCACGTTGCGCTCGAGCGCCTGTTCGGACAACCACGACGCCCACGCATTGTCAGTGAGCTGCGCCAAAAACGGTGCGGAAAGGACGACATCCGCCCCCAGTGCCGCCGCCTCCAGTCCGGCGGCCAGCAAGGCTTCGTACTCCAGCGGGCGAATCTCTCGTTGATAGGCGGGACTGTCGCGGTCGCCGGCCGGCAGATTCAGGGCCGCGAGCAGCCGCTCGACGAAGGGGCCGGCGAGCGTATCCTTGTCGAGATAGCAGGCCGGCAGCCGGCGGGCGACATCCTGCCCTACCCGTGTCTTGCCGCTGCCGGCGTACCCGGCGACGAGGATTAACGTACTGGCCACGGCGGTACGGTGCTCCGGTGCGTTGGTCGCTGGTGCGGGGCGCGTCGCTGATGATATTGTAATATAATTAATCGTGCTTGATAATAGGCCGCTCAGTTGGACTCGCGCGCCTGGACGCCGCACGCTCCCATGCTCTGAGAAACACGAACATGAAACCGCTTTTATCCCGCGGCCGGGCGAAACAGCAGGTGCTCGACGAGCTGCACCTCAGCGGAGTCGTCGCGGTCATTCGGACCAGCGAACCGGCGGCGATCCCGGCGGCGGTGGAGGCCCTCCTCTCCGGCGGACTGCGGGCGATCGAAATCACGCTCACCACGCCCCGCGCCTTGGGAGTCATCCGCCAGTTGCGCGAGCGCTATTGCGGCGACATTCTCCTGGGCGCGGGGACGGTAATGGAGTCCGTCGAGGCAGCCGCGGCGATCGACGCCGGCGCTGAGTATCTTGTGTCGCCGTCAATCGAGACGGATGTTATCGAGGAATGCCGGAAACAGAACGTCGTCTCGATCCCCGGCGCTTACACGCCGACGGAGATTCGCACGGCCCTCAAGGCGGGGGCCGACGTCGTGAAGGTCTTCCCCGCGTCGATCGGCGGCCCAGGGTACCTCCGCGACCTGGCCGGGCCGTTGCCGAGCGCGCGACTGCTGCCCTCAGGCGGCGTCTCGTTTGAAACGGTCGGCGCGTTTTTCGCCGCGGGTGCGTTCGCGGTGGCCGTCGGCAGTACGCTGCTCGACAAACAGCTTCTGCGTGACGGGCGGTTCGATGTGATCGCCGACAACACCAAGCGCTTCATGGCGCTGGTGGCCGAGCGCCGCGGGAGCTGAGTGAAACTGGGCGCTGCGGGCCTGGACGTTGCCGGTGGCTAAGCAGCAGGGCCGCCGCCAGCACTGCGACAGTGATCGCGGCGGGTTCTGGAATGGCGTGGACGGCCGCGAAAGCGCCGAATTGCCCCTGCCAAATCGCCAAGTCCGCGGAGTTGACGGCGCCATCGGCGTTGGCATCGCCGTCGCCGCGCATGGCCCCGCTGCTGACGCCGAACCCCCGTTGCCAGCGCAGTAAGTCGGCGCCGTCAATCGACCCATCGAGGGTGAAATCCGCTTCCGTTGCCGTCACCTGAAGCGATGCCGCGAGGCCGTCGACGGGAGCTGCGCCCTGCCACACGCGAGCGCCTGTGAAAGCGCCGTTGTGATTCTGCCCCCCCAGGGCGAGCGTTCCCGACCCGTCAGCAACGACGGTCAAGACGAGCGTTTCCTGGACTTCCGATATCACACCCCCCAGGGCCGCGAACGCCGTGGCGCCGCCGTTATGGACCGAAACGCCCCTGGTGATCGACCCAGTGAATGGATTCTGCCCCGGATTGAGGTCGTCGAACACCGCCAGATTGGGCTCCAGGCTTTGGATGGCGGAGCCCGTGAGTTGAAAACCAATTTCTACTGCGGCTCCGCCGACGGCGTCTGGTTGTAGGAGAACTAACCAGTTGTGGCCGCCGTTGGGGCCGACGCCGCCATAGCGCAGCGCAAGCCCGGCGCCCTCGAGTGACGCGGGCGGCAACAGCCAGAGCACGACGAGCGTCGCCATTCTCCAAGGCATAGGGCACAGTCGAGTGTAGTCACACGGACGTATCATGGTTCGCCGTCAGCGCCGCCGGCCGGTCATGGCCTTGGTCAGGCAGGCAATCGCGGCAAGGCCGGCCGAAGCGGGTTCCGGAACATTGAAAGGCTGCGCGGCGTTAGCCCAGGTCGCGCCGTAGTTGGCGACCCAGTAGTCGTAATCTTCCTCGTCCACGAAACCTTCCGAGGCGGCTGCCGGCTTCTCGTTCGGCAGGCCGACGAACTGCCCGAGATTGTCGCGCCAGACGACGTAGTCGCCGGCGTCCACGATTCCGTCGGCGTTGTAGTCGCCGCCCAGCAGCAGGGGCGGCCCGAGGTATTTCGACGTCAAGTAGGAATACACCTGGCTCGTCTCCGACGGCGTCAATGCCCGGGCGTAGATAATGATTTCGGCGATGTTGCCCGCGAACGTCTCCCCCTCGCCGCAGCAATCTTGACCGTGTCCACCGATGCCAAAGGGCTCCAAGGCGCCGGGCGGATCTTCATTGATGGCGTCGTTTCGGTTGGCGATTTGTCCGCCATTGGTGACGACGGGATTGAGCGCCAACGGGCTTGCGGCGCTTTCGGTATCGTTGACCAGGAACTGAATCGAGTCGTGGGCACCGGCTTCGGTAATCGTCTGCGCGACGATGTGCCACTTGTTGGCAGTCGTGGGATTGGCGACCTGGTAGCCGGTAAACGAGTCGTACGTGACGTGAATCAGGTGGCCGGTACTCGTCATTCCCAGTTCCAGCAACGAGGCGTCGTTGCCCCGTTTGGCCCAGACGGCCTGGACGCCTAGCGCCCCGCCGGTGGTAACGGCGGGCCTAAAGACGGTGAACGAAGTCACGCTAGCGCCGTCGGCAATCGCCAACGGGTCGGCGCCCGGCGATCGATTGCTGACCTGGAAGAGCCGGTCGGTGCTCCCCGAACGATCAACGTTGGGGTTGCCTGCCGCACTGCCGTTGCGTTCGAACTTGACAGTCGGAAAGCTGCGGCCGTTGAGGACGACGGTTTCCAAGTGAGGGAATTCCTCCACAGGACCGCCGCCGAGCGGGCCGTTCGGCTCCGCAGCGGTCCGCGGTGCGAAGATCGTCCCGTGCGACGAGGAGTCGATCCACTGGGTCACCTGCGCATCTTCGGGCAGGTTCAGCGTGTCGGCCTTTAGCCACAGCCGCAATTCACCCGCGGGCAATTGAGCCCAGGCGAACGACGGCCACATGGCCAACAGCGCCAACAGCGACGACAAACGAAGCTCAGTCATTGAGATTCCCAGTTGCAGTTCGGGACCCGCTCGGCGGAAGCGAAGGCATTGGGATCCAGCCGGCTACGTAGGTCAAACTTAAAAGGCCGTGCGCCGGGGCGGGGGAAACGGTTTACGCTTCGGCGGCGGCTCGCTCGCGGCGGCCGGCTGACCTTGGTAATGGAAAATGGCCGACCCCCGCGGCGGAAGCTGCACCACCATGCCCGTCGTCATCAGCGACTGCCCGGTCATCGCGACGGGCGCGGGCTGGTCAAAATTGCGGACCTGGTAGGTCGTCGCAGGATTCAAGCCCTTCAGTAGCAGCGTAACCGACGCGTTGGCAGCGTCTTGCCTGCGGAACACCTGTACGCATCCTTGTCCCTCGGCGGCCAGGTTGAATTGCCAGCCTATCCAAGCGTCGGTAGCCAGCGAGTACGGCGTCAGCGGATAGTAGTCGCCGAACAACATGAACCGGGCAATCTGCTTGTTCTCCGCGTAGGCCTGCTTTTGGGCGGCGAGGTTTTCGGGAGTCAACCCGCCCATGCCGAAGCACGTCCCATAGAAGCTGCGAAACGAGTACGGGTCGTACAGGTAAGCGCCCGTTCCATGGAAGGGAAGCCAATGCGACAAGCCCCAAATGTGGCACTGATTGCCTTCGACGACGCCCGGCATGTGGGCGAACTGGAAGTCGCTGCGGACCAGCGGTACGGCGCGGCGCATCGTCTCCAGATCGTTGCGACGCCCGCCGGAGGCGCAGGAATCGATGCGCAAGCCGGGATTGCGCGCCACCAGTTCGTCCCACAGCGCCAGGTGCCCTTGGACGTAGAAGTTCTCGGTGACGCCTTGGCGCGTCGAGGAGTCGCGATTCCGCCACGCGGGAAGGGGGCCGTTGCCGTTCATGTCCTCGCGGTACCAGTCGATGCCCTCGGTCTTGATCATGTTGTCGATATGATTGACCAGCCAGTTGAACGCCTCGGCATGGCCGAGATTTAAGATGTCGCCCACGGTGGTGTCTGTTCCGGGCAGCAGCCATTGCGGGCGCGTGCCGAGAAACGAGCCTGGCCAGCCGACGCGTTCCGGTTCGAACCACAGGAGGAACGAGGAGCCGCTGGCGCGGGCATAGTCGCTGAACGGCCGAAAGCCGCGCGGGTATCTCGTTCGGTCGATTTCCCAGGTGCCAGTGTTGAGCCACGCCAGGTCGCCAGTGTACGGCCCTTGATCGGTGGGATACCACCCGGTGTCGCGCCAGCAGATGTCCGGCACGATGCCATTGCTAAGAAAGGCGTACAGGTTGCTGGCATGGTATCCGCTCACCTGGATTTGCTGGACTGGCTGCTGCGGAACGCCGTCGCGATGGGGCAGCACGTGCTCGACGTACCAGCGGCGCCAGAGGTTCTGCGATCGCAACACGTCGTCGCCGCGCCAAAACAGCAGCGCTATCAGGGGCGTGCGGACTTCCTCGCCTGGCTTCAGATACATCCGCGTAAGTTGTTGACCGGCCTTGACCGACAGCCCCGTCGCACCCGTCCGGCTAAAGGTGCAGGCCCATTGCCCGGGCCAGCCGACGGCCAGGATGATCCCGCCGCCGGGCATCTGCAGATTGAAGTAAGGCCAGCCATCCGGTCCGTCGGACGACTTGCCCGAGATCGACGGAGGCGAAAAGGTCTTGGTGAAGCCGGGCCCCATGGCGATGCTGTAAGGCCGATAGCTTTCGGCCGCCGTGTAGTCGCCGTGAATGCCGTGCAGGGTGTACTCGAAACGCGCAGTGCGGGATAAAGCCAAGTCCAATCCCAAAATATCCTGGCAGATGCTCGAGTCCTGGGCAGCGATGTTCTTCAGAAAGACGGTCCATTCCACCGCCGGGTGATTGTGATAACGGACGGCCACGCAGCGCACCTGCAGCCGTTGCTGCGGATGCGTCCAGGTGATCACATGCGTCGTGGAACCGGTTCTAGCAGTGGTCGAAATGGCCCGCGACCAGGATCGCAGAAAACTTCCTGAGGTCGCCGTCCCGTACTTGAACGAGAAGGGCGGCAGCCGCGTGGCCGACAGAAGATTCTCGCGAACCCACGTGTCGGTCATCTGTAATTCGACCGCCGACGGAGCGACTTGAGCCGCCGCCGGCGAAAAAGTCCCGCCCAGCAGAATTGCCAGTAGGGGTGCGATCCATCGCCGCACCGCGGCTGCGGTACGGCACGGACGACGGCCGAGCGAGGCGACCGTGCGGTCGCATTCCGGTGCTGCAGATGGCATGACGGGGTTTGTTACCGAGCGAGAAACGAGAAAAGCCAAGCAGGACGCGGCAGGCCGCGTCGCCGACTATTGTAATATAATTGCCGACCCGCTCCGTGCCCACAGTTTTAGCGAGGCCATCTTTTTTCCTATCGGCCGGCGGCAGAGGGCAACGTCGTCAAGCGGCTCTATCGGCTTATCTAAAGGCGAAAACCGGGCGGCGTTGACGGCCGAGCGCAACTCCCGCGTGCTGCGTTCGCCAACTGGAGTTCTACATCGACACTTCACGGCCAGGTCCGCTCCGAGGCGGCCGTTGTCGCGCACGGCACAAGGCGCACAGCCAGTCTCCTGGAAAGAACGGCGGCTGGCTGTGCGCCAGCATTGCACGGGCGCCGTCATGTGACGGGCTCGTTTTCGGCTTTTGACAATTGGTACAGCCCCGCGCTGCGCTGCTCAGGCAGGACCGCCTTCAAGCCGGCGTCCATGAGCACGGCGCCCGACTCGGTCCACGCCTGGTCCGTTCCCAAGGCTTCGATGCGGTAACTGGCGTCGGGATCAAGTCCGCGAAGCTTCAGGCGCGTTTCGGCCTGGGTGCTCTCTTGCCGACGGAACGCCTGCACCACGGCTTCGCCGCTTTCGGGGCGGTTGAATTGCCACGCGATCCATGCATCGGGCGCCAGCGTGTGGGGCGTGAGCGGGTAGTAATCCGCTTGATAGAACGGCGAGATCCTCGCCAGCTCGCCAGTCAGCCGGCGGAGCTTTTCGTAATCCAGCGTCCGATCGCGCATGTCCCAGCAAGCCGTCACGCTGGAGGCCATGTGGCTGCGGAAGTCGTATTCGTTGACCCCTTCGGTGGTGTTCTGGCCAATGGCGCTCTTGCCCACGAGCGTCCCCGTGCCGTGGTATGGCAACCAAAGCGACAGCCCGTAAGTATGCGCCTGCTGCGAGGTCGGCTCGAACAGGCAGTCGCTGCGGACCAGCGGCACGCTCCGCCGCAGGGTTTCCAGGTCGAGCCGCCGTCCGCCGCTGGAACAGGTGTCGATCCGCAGCCCTGGGTTGGCCTCCAAGAGCGCGTCCCAGTAGGCCAGATAGCCGGCCACATAGCGGTTCTCCGTGATGCCCTGCCGGTCGAGGGCCTCGCCCGCGCGCCAGTAAAGCACCGGATCCATGTTGAAGTCCTGGCGGTACAGATCGATTCCCTCGGACTTCAGCAGCGCGTTGACATGGCCGACGAGCCAATTCCGCGCTTCGTCGTTGCCCAGGTTCAACAGTCGCCAGCGCTCATCATAGAGTTGATCGCCCGGATTCTTCGGCGGCGCGAGCAGCCACTGCGGCCGCTCGTTGTACAGCCAGGTCCCCGGGGCGACTCGTTCTGGCTCGAACCAGACAATCGCCTTGAGGCCCTTGCGGCGGGCATGGTCGGTCACCGCGCGAAGGCCGTTGGGGAACCGCTTCTTATCGACTTCCCACGTGCCGGTCGTGGTCCATGCGCCGTCATTGACGTACCAGCCGGCGTCCATCCACCAGTAGGCGAGCGGAAGTTTCTCTTCCAGGTATCGATCGATGAAGTGCTTCTGGTTTTCTTCATTGGCGTTAATCATTTCGCCGAACTGATGCGAGCTGCAGGCCACAAGCTGCGTGGGCGGAAGCTGGCCGCCTAATCGCGGCAGGTTGTGAGCCACCATCCAGCGCCGCCAAACGTTCTGCCCGCGAATCCAATCGCCCTGATACCACTGTAGAACCACGAGCGGGGTGCGCGCCGATTCGCCGGCGTGCAGCTTGAAGTGCGTGGTCTCCTGCCCGCCGCGGATGGCCAGTCCGCCCGCGCCATCGCGTTCGAAGCGAACACGCCACTGCCCGGGCCAGCCCAGCGCGACGATGAGACCGTGATCCGCCCAATTGACGTTGAAGTACGGCCAACTACCGTTCGTGCCGCGGCCGCCGGCGGAGCGGAATGCGGCTTCGGCGCGCATCGTCAAGCCCATTTCGTAAGGCTCGAAATCATTCGGCGCAGCCCGCGAACCCTTCATATGGTGCAGGATCGTCGATGCCTCTGGCGGAACCGGTTGCGATACGTCCACAGCATGAATGTCGCTGATTACGGGCGAATCATGTTCGCCTCCGTTCTTGAAGTACACCGTCCACTCGACGCTGGGGTAATCGGCGTACCGTACGACGACCGCCTGTGTCTCTAGGCCCGTCTTGTCGTCCGTCCACGTGATCGTCCGCTGCACCCGGCTGCCGTCGAGCTGCGTGGTTTTCACATCCGCTTTGCAGCGTTTGAGCACGTCGGCAGAAGACTCGTCTCCGACCTTGAAGCTGAACGGTAGTTTCGAGACGTCGGCGCCGAAGCGCTCCTCAAACCAACTGTGGGCGGGACCCACTTCGCTCGGCTGGACGAAAGGGGCGTCCGCGGCGACCGCGATGGCGGCGGCGTAGGCGTGACCGAGACACGCAAGCAGCATGAGTTTCATGGCATTCTCCCGGATTGGAACTAAAACATCGGCGGGCGCCTCGCCCAATGTGGCCGCGACGCCTGTTAGCGACGTACGCGGCCGTCGGGGCCGTCGCGGGCCAGGGACTCGACCTCCTCGAGGGAGGCGTGGCAGAAGTCGCCCCGGACGGCATGCTTCAGGCAGCTCGCGGCGGCGGCCCGGTCGATAACCTGCTGCGCCGTTTCTTTCTGGAGCAAGCCGTAGATCAAGGCGCCGCTGAATGCGTCGCCGCCCCCCACGCGATCCAGCGGCCGGATCGCATAGGCGCGCGAACCGACCAGTTCTTGGCCATCGTCGAGCACGGCGGCGATCGTCGTCTCGTCGGACGTGTCTCCGGTGCGAATTGTGATCGCCGCGGCCCGCAGGTCGAATTGGCGGCGCAAATATTGCGTGACCGGCCCGTACCTGCGAGGATCGAACACATCCGGCAGTTCGGGCGACGCCTGCGGAGCGCCCAAGATCTGCCGGGCGTGCTCCTCATTGGCCACGAGCACGTCCACGTGCGGCGCGATTTCCGTCATCACTTGGCGAGCCGCCGGCACGGACCATAGCGCGCTGCGGTAGTTGACGTCGCAGCTAACCGTCACGCCAAGTTCGCGGGCTACGCGGCAGCCTTCAAGCGTAAGTGCAGCCAGATCGGGCGAAAGCGCCGGCGCCGTGCCCGTAAAATGGAGCCAGTCCTTCCCTGCAAGAACACGGCGCCACGGCACGTCGCCAGGCTTCAGGTCCGCGAACGAACTGCCAGCTCGATCGTAGATGACGCGAGTCGCCCGATAACCGGCGCCAGGCTCGAGGAAGTACAGCCCCAGCCGCGAGCCGCGTTTTTGCACGTAGCGTACGTCGACGCCGTAGCGGCGCAGATGGTTCGTGCACGCCAGGCCAATGTCGTTGTCGGGCACGGCGCTTACGGCGTAAGCCTCCACGCCGAAGCGGGCGAGCAGCACGCCAGCATTCGCTTCGCCGCCGGTGTAGCCGATATCAAAACGCTCCGCCTGAAGCAGTCGCAACTGCTGCGGCGTTTCGAGCCGCATCAGGAGTTCTCCGAACAGGACGACTTTAGGCTTGGCGTCGCTCATGTCCGCTACGCGGGCGAGTCCGTTGGGGCCGATGAGCCGGCGGACGCGCCGAAATGCTAACTCGCTATTACGGTCTGATAAAACACTAACCCTGCCACCGCCAAATAAAACGCTCCGCACGCCGATAACCCGCATCGAGCGACGATGCCCGGACGGATCGCCGGCGGGAGCCAACGGCAGTTGATCCACAGGATATGGAATGAAGTCACGCCCAAGGCCAGATTGCCGAGGTTGCCAATCAACAGCGTCATCAACCGCGGCGTTCCATACATGCCAAACAAGTACAGCGTCCCCAGGCACCATGCGAGGTAGCACGCCGCGAGGCCGTAGTAAATCCGCTTGACCTGGCCGCCGTGCATTTCCGCGCGCACGCGCGGGCTGGCGGACCAGATGACGTCCGTCCATCGCCTGCAGACTTCGTCCACGACGGACATCTGGCTCGGCAGCAGAACCAGCAGTCCGGCGACCAGCGTCATCGTCCACAACAGTTGGCCTTGGCCGGACGTAAGCCGCGGGTCGCGCCGCATGCCTTCGGCCGTAACCATTGCGGCGCCCCACTGAAAGCCCTGTGACAGGCCCGGCGCGCGAGGCGTGCGATCCGTGGACTGGCTGGTCTCGTCGACCGCCGCCGTTGAGGGGCTTGAGCAGCCGGCCCGGATGGCAGTGCCGCCGGCTGCAAACTGCAGCGACAAGAGAGCCGGCAGCGCCATTCCGACGAAGCAACCGGGCGCCCAAATGCCCGCTTGATCGATCAACACGACTTTCCACCAACCGCGCCAGCGGCGGAGGTTTTCGGCAGTCACGGGAAAGACCTTGCCGAAATGGCTGAGCGTCACAGTCCGGCCGCCAAAGGCGCTGGGAATGGCGCCCACATTGGCCCCGTTTCCCCAGCCTTTGTCCCGGACGTAATTCCCGTAGAGCGAGTTGCCCAGCCCGCCGCCGCCCGCGTAACCGATGAAGGCGCCAATGACAGCCATTTCGCTGAGGCCGATCGACGGCCAGCGCCCGTGGGCCAGCCAATAGGCGGCGACATTGACAGTCGTCTGGCCCGCTGGTGCATCAGACGACGGTATTGTCCCAAATCGCCAAAATCCGATAAGAATGTTGCTCCACGCCGGCCAACTCACGAGCAGCAAACTGACGACGGCGCAAAACGACAAGACGCCGACGACCTTGATCGTCATCACCGCCTGCATCGTGTCGTAGATCTTTCGACCAAACAGAACCGGCACAAAAACCAGTAGCGTACATCCAAAGGCGACGCCGACGACCAACGAACGATTGGCCTCCGTGGGCGAGGCGCCGAGCCATAACGCGGTCAATACGGAAGCTGCGTGAAACGCCAGCCCGGGCGTCATGGCGCCGAGGCTGAGCAGCAGGAAGAACGCGACCCAAAACCGCGGCCCAGGGCTGGTCCGAAGAAAACCGGTGAAGACCGGTTCGCCGCAATACAGGGCGTACCGCCCGACCTCCAGGTTGTAAAACACCTGCAACACAATCGCGACCGTCGCCAGCCACATCAGGGCGCCGCCGTATCGCGCAGTGATTTCCGGTCCGAACAACCACTCTCCGCCGCCGATCTGCACGCCCATCATGACGATGCCGGGCCCCAGCAAACTCCGCCAATGCGACCAGGCGACCGTCGTTGGTTCGGGCAAGTGGGCGACGCCCCAGGCCGGAAGTCGCGTCGCCGGGGGCCGCCACGCACCGGCTTCGATCGAACAGGCGGCCGGCCCGTCGCTGCTGAACCCGTTGACGGTGGACGATACGCTCACAGGCTGACCAGGCACAGCTTCGGCGACTGCAACGACGTACAAGTCATGGCGCCGCGATGAACGGAATCGGGAAAAGCAGGAAAACAGCCGCAGCGCGCCAGCACCCAAGCAGCTTGAGAGCGTGTCTTCAAATTGCGTGATAACATAAAAAACGCTACGACTCCGCCGTTTTGGTTTCCTGGTCAAGGAAGACGGAGCCGTAGCGATGAAGCG